>NZ_JBIIPN010000057.1:0-16420 GCF_044342615.1 Daejeonella sp.
TGAGTAGGTTGATACCACTCTTCGACTTTTTCAACAATTTTTTCAATTTCTTCTTGCGATAATTCACCATCGGTTATATAACCTAAGTTTAGATAAAGAAATGCTAGATCGTGTCCGAGAGTGATTGCACTTGGTCTTTTAATACTTTCCATAGGGTTTGGATTTGTTGGTTTAATTTTTGTTAAAATAAATAATTTGTGCAATATAATTCATATTTATTTAATAACAATATTTCTCTATAATTACTATCTTGTTGTTTGTAAGTGATATCTAAATATTAATTTGTTGATTGTTTTATTCACAAATTAAAAATTAGTAAGTTTTCTTTTATAAAACATGGATGCTTTCTATTCCAATTATTTTAATGAAGAAGTGATGGTTATGGTTTTTTCTTGGAGTGGAATAGAAAATATTTAATACGGCGAGGATGGAGATTATTCTTACATCGATATTCTCGCAGAGTAACCTTACTACTACCAAACAGGGTAGCCACTCTTATAATTTGTATGGAAATCATTTTATGATAGGCTTGCCAATAAATCTATTCTATTTCGGAATGAGATTAAAAGAATTTGGATTTAAAGAGTTTATAGATTAAATTGTAATTGATATTTCAGACGACTTTAATAATAATGAAGAAAGTGCTGAAAAAATTAATTAATTTACTCTTAATGTAAATTTTATTAAAAACCTTTTATGTATTCATTAGAGTTTAGAGCATGGGTTGGTCACAAAGATGACTTAGATATTGATGACCCAGTTGAATTCTTTTCAAAAGAATTTGAATCATTACAAGCTGCAAAAGCGGTAATTAATGGCAATGACTGTATTAAATGGGACGAGGGTGAATTTAGTGGTGAATTCATCACGATCTCTTTTAAACACGAACCTAAAATATTTGATTCATCAGGCAATCCAGTCTCTATATGTAAAATTACAGACTATGATGATTATGAATTTGATTGGATTGATGTCTAGAATTCGATTTTAGTTAGCAATAGGATAAAATTTATTATATAATAAATTTTATCCTATTGAAATTAAAAGTCTTTATTTTCTAATCTCATCATACCCTCTAAAAGCATTACCATGGCCATTGTATCTAATTCGCAATAACGAAGTAGTGCATTTTTGAGTGCTAGTCTTGCATCTTCTGGAATATGCGTGTATTGTAAGTAGGAATATGCAGTCAAGGCAGCACCTCCGTCGGCAATACCATCTAAATCATCAAAATAACTATCTAAATCATCTCTATCATATCCATCAAAAATATTTGGTAAAGTTTTATAAGGGTCATTATTATAAGCTGGGTCTATCCATTGATGATCATCAAAATTTAAACTCTTAATTTCCAATGTCTTACCATAAATGCCTTTTCTGCCATATTTTTCTTTTAAAAATGGTACATCATTAATAATGGATGGTAGCACGAACTTCAGTCCAATTTTTCCGTGTGAATGGGGTGAATAATAAAATTTCTGTACTAAATCATACAAGTCAACCATGTTTCTATCGCCGTTTACATAGGTCTTTCCGTCTGGCTTATGCCTGGTAATTGCATCAATGAAAGACAATAATTCAGTTTTTTCGGGCTCATCGACTTCTATTTCTCCCGACAAAATTTGTCCATAAATCAATCTTAAATAAGTATTCTCATGATTATGGTATCTAAAAATCGTCCCATCGTTTGTAGCAAGAGATTTTTTTAACGTTCTGATGAATTCTAGATTAGGAAATATTCCTTTATCAAAATTGATATACTCACCCACATGCTCAATTTTTCCATCTGGATGCATTAAATGATGCGACCATTGAAATGCTACTCCGCTGTAAGGAGATTTTCCTTTGTAAAAAGGGAGTGCTACTGTACTAGTTTCGAAATCAATGTGATTTAATGGCCATTTCCAATTTGCAACTTCTTTGTCAAAATTAACCTTGTCAAAATAATAGCTGAGGTCATTGTTTTTTGTCTTTTCAACCTGTATAAGCCTTCTTGCGAACTGATCTAGACCTGGATTTGGATTGTCTTTTTCAGTCCCTAAATCTGTTTTTTCAAGTCGATCCATCAAATAAACACCCTCTTCTAGTGCTTTATCTAATCTACCTTGCCAAACTTCTATTGACCAAGGTTTCTCTAATAAATGATCCGCATATTGTGTTACATGTTTCCAACATTCTTTTCTGCCATCCTTTTTGTCTTCATCTTTCCCTGGCTTTACTTTAAACGTGCAATTTTTACATGCCATGGTAAGTGGCGAAAAGACTCTTTCATCTCGCACATAAATATCTTCGCAATACGCTACAAATTCTTCAAATGTAAATTCTCTATTGAGAGAAGTTGGGACCTTATATTTATTCTCAATTTTATCTATTAATTTATCAGTATTAACGATGGTCAAAATAGAGCCACCTAATTGCTCCTTTGTTATATTTGATATATCTACCGTGAGTCTACCTTCTTTATTTACTAGCTGGAAAAGTTGATTTAGGCCATTAACTGTTGCCATTTTGGCTTTGTCAACCAATAGAAGATGTGAATTAACGGTATAGTCAGGAAATGATTTTCTGATAACATATTTTTGAAAAGCGACATCATATAAATAGGCTAGCCATTCTGAGCTTATTCGTTCCTTTTCCGTATTTGGGTAGGAAATAAAAGATTGATCTTTATCATTTTCGCTATTAAAGCTTTTGGCTTTTACCTCATATAAATGAATAGTTTTATTCTCTTTTACAATAATATCTACTCTTATGAACAAATTATTGTATTTAAAAGCTGCTTCTGCGATTACCACTTTCCCGTCTTCTGCAAGCTTCTGATTTGTAATATTTAAAGCCTCTTCGTAGTCTAAAGTATCTACTAAAATATCTTCAGTTGTTGGGTTATCAGAGAACTCAAAAAGCGCTAATGCACCCGTTTGGTGTCCACCTTCAGCTAAGGCCTTTAAAAATTTGTCGTCTAATTTTTGGTCGGCATACTCATGCTTTTTACCAGTGTAGTACAACTTTGTAACACACTCTAATCCACTTTTAAACTTTGATTTTGTAAGATATCTAGGCATAGATTATGTATTTAAATCGATTAAATTTCCTCCTAATAGATTAGCATGAGTTTGGTGACATGTAAATACAAGCACTTGTTTTTCGGATGCATAATCTTGCAAACATTGTGCTGCCAACAATTGCCTATTTTGATCAAAATCAACCATTGGGTCGTCAAATGCCAAAAATCCTTTTTGATCATTCAAATAATAATCTGCCATACAAAGTCGTAAGGATAAGCCCAATATACCAGAAGTACCTTGGGATAGCATTTCAATTGGTAATTCTAAATTAGTAGTGCTATTTCTAATTACATGAGGTGTTAAAGATCCATTTTGGGAGATACTATATTTACCACCAGAAAGGGAGAGTAAATATTCAGCTAATTTATTTTCATAGTTTTGGTAAGGATGAAGCGGAACTCTATTTAAAATCTCTTCAAGTTTACTTAAAACCTTAGCAATGGCTTTGGCTTCTTCAATTTTCTGATTTTTAAGCCTTTGTAATAAATCAATTTGGTCATGTAATTCGGATGCTAAATCTTCTGGTTCAATTCCCTCATGTATAGCTCTTTCAATTTCCTTCTCATGACATTTCTGTTTATTTGAATTCAATCTATCAATAACATCCTTATATTCAATTCTGAAATTGTCAATATCCAAATTAGCCTCGATAGGTGGTAGCTCTGCCAATTTAGACTGTTGGATTTGTTCATCTTGTCTAATCGTAAGCCTTATTTCATCTAAATTGTCTAATGAAGTATATAAACTAGTGAGTTCAGCTAGCTTATTCTCAAATTCTTTTATTTTTAGTTTATCAGTGGCTATTTTACCAACTAAATCATTATATAGTTTATTTAATTCAGTTAATTCCCTTGTTTTAGGTAAATTTTGTAGTTCATTTACTTCTTTTTCTAATGATTCGTAAGATGTACCAACAATACTATTATCGTATGCCGATTTAGCTAATTGCTGATCCAATTTAGCTTGATTATAGGATGTATTTAAAACTATTAATTCTTCAAAGCTTGGTACATCAAATGAAGATAAATTTAACTCTAACTCATTAGCTAAGGCAGTAATTTGCTCATTTAACGTAGTGATCTGCTGAGTTAAAGATTTTACTTGTATGGTAACATCTTCAGAAGAATATTGAAATCCTTTACTTACTTCTAAAGATATAGCCTTACCCTGAAGTAGTTTAGTTTTTACTGCTAATTCGGCACCTTGTTGAATTTCTACCTCTAAATTTTTCTTAGGATGTATTTCTACAATAAATTTTTGAGCGGATTCTAGCGCATTTAGCTCTTGTTGCGCATTGACAAGTTGATCGTGTATTTTTTTGACTAGTTCAACATTCTCATTTTCTACTTTTTTTAAGGCATTTAATGAATTTTTCGTTGTTTCATATTTTAACTTCAAATCAGTAATATTTTTGAACTGACTGATTTTAATCGTTGTTTCACCCGCCTTTCTTGCATGTTCAAGCTCATCTTTTAAACGAGTTAACTGTTCGTTATCTAATGCTAGTTGATCCGTCATTACGGGCAGATTTGCATTAATTGAATTCCAATCTGCTTGCGCTTCTCTTAATGTATTTTTCTTTACTTCTAATAAACTAAGTTCGTTTATAATTTCTTTTCTTTTTGTTAAACTTTCAACTAGTGGCTTTGTTAAACTGATATACTCCTCATCCGTATTTATAGCCTCTTTTAATTGGTTTAAATGATTTGCTATTTCGCTAAGTTGGATATCGTAGTGTTCTCTAAACAATAATGCATTTTGCTTATCATATAACTGATAAGCAATTTTTAAAATTTCTCCTAGTCCATTTCCGCGTTTGTTTTCATAAGACCCCTTATTATTGGAACCGATAATAGGAGCATCATTTTCTAGGTCCCAATTGAGTGATAACTCATCATACTCTTTCCTTAATTTGTCGCTTAGCTCTTGGGGGACAATTCCTGCGGTATTAAATATTGCTCCTCTAAGAATTTGATCTAAGCTATTTCCGATTTCCGAGTTTTTATTAATCTCCTCAATGGTAGAAGCAATTTTTGCTTGTGTTGTAAAGATTACATCTCGTAGGGTTGATTTATTTAAATTCAAAAGCCTATTTAATTCCTCCTGAACAAGAAGTGCATTTTGAGTAGGAGCCTGACCTTTAATATTTAATGAACTGAAATTATTAGCCCCCCAGGATTTTTTAAGTTCATATTTAGCACCATTTTGTTCAAAAGCTAAGCTTATTTTTATGGTATCACCACCAATGGGTATATAATTTTCAATTAATTTTTTAAACTCTGTTTTTGTTAAATCGGTCGGTTCAAGTAATACTAAAAGCAATGCCTTAACTATAGTCGACTTTCCGGCTTCGTTATGTCCATAAACTACATTTAATTCATCTTGAAAATGATATGTTTTATCAACAGTACCTGCAAAAGGATGCAATTGTAATTTTATAAGTTTCATCTAATCCTTCTTATCTTTATTTAATAAATATTGCTTCAAATGCCTTTTGGGTACTTAATCCATCTGGATCTTCATTTAATAGCTCAGTTAATAATATATGAGGAAGTGAACCTGCTACAAATTCATTATTAATTGCATGGATGTCAATTTTTCTTTTAATAAATTTATTGATCTCAAAATGGATAAAACCACTAGTTCGATCTGCACACTCTTTTATAAAATCATCTAAGGCCTGCAATTCATGATCCGCCAATCTTCCATTTAAATTCAATCTTACAGCAGTATTTTTCTTATTACAAACCGCTAATTGACTTTTTAAGGAGTCTATATCCACTGTAGATTGCAAATTTTTCTCGATTACTTTATAGCTAAAAGGCGAAGGTTGAAATTGCCTAGCTTTTATCGCTTTATTTTCATCAACTTCAATTATCCAGGCATTACCAACATTCGTTGATTTCCAAGAATCGGGCATGTGAGTACCGCTCATGAAATAGCCTGGATTATGGGAAACCACACTTAAAGTAGGGTATGCTACATGTATGTGACCTAGTAACCAAAAATCAACTCCAGCCACTTTTAATTCATCTTCATGCATATTAAAATATTTGCCATCTTCATCTCGTCCAAGTCCAACAACATTTCCATGTGCAATGCCAATATGAATAGCTTCAACTGGCTTTTCTATATTACTAACCCATCCTATCATATGTTGATCAGAGTGCAATGTTCTACATCCAGCTGGATAAAATCTAACTTCTTGATCACCTATAGTATCTACATAAACTTCATAATTATCTAATACTAGAATTTTTTCAGCATTTACATTTTTTTTAAAATAATTCCATAACGAATCCTTTTCATCGATATAAAAATCATGATTACCTGGAATGATCACCACTTTTTCTTTAAAAGCATCTAATACCTTTATCACTTCAGAAGTTCTTTTTTGGTTTAGTTTGGCCACATCAAATAAATCACCCGCTATAACTAAATAGTTTGCATTCTCTTTATTCCCCTCATCTACAATTCGTTTTAAGGCATCTAAGCGCTCTTTTACTAAATCGGATTTAGCCTGAGAAACAGTATTATAGCTAATACCTATGTGATTGTCGGCTGTATGAATTATTTTTATGCTCATTTCAACTTATTTTTCATTGTATTTTTTCCTGGAATTCTTTATCAGAAATTTGTACTTGTATTCTTATTAAATATTTCTAGCCCAACTTCAATTATACTATTCTAAAAACCTGTCTATTTATTGAGTAAAATAAAGTCGCCACATTACATGACGACTTTAACACAAACAAAAAAATAAATATGAAACACTATGACAAAGGTAATTAGGTAGAAATTGTTTAAAATTTATTTGCAAGCTTGTTTTTTTATCCAATCTTACAAACCATTTATAAAACTTCTATCCACGAGTATCCGTTTGGCAAAATTCTCATCACTTTGAATAATATATAGTTTTGCAAGGTCTTCCCCCAAAAAATCAACTAAAGCCCTATTTGTTTTGGATACCAACTGTTCCCATTTCTCTGTATTATTTATACTAAAAGTATTTTCAATTTTTGCTCTTCTCTTTAAATAGGGTTCCCCATCAATGGTTATCAGTTTATCTCTAAATAAACCGTTGTAAATTTCAAATAAGTGATCTATGCTTCTTTCATTAGCCAAATCGCCAAAGTGTAAACTAGTATCTGGAGTACTATACTTAAGCAGATAAATATAAGCTACCCTAAATAATGTAGGAAGCTCCATTTTTCCATTACTTATTTCAGGAAAATAAATTTGTTTTTTATCTCCCTTAAAGCTTAGCTCTATCGTTCGAGTTTTAATTAAACTACTATATTTACCAAATAAGATATTTTCGCGTACTCCTTCGAAAATGCGTAATGTTTGTCGAAGTAAATTAGGATCCACTCCGTGCTCCAAAATGCTTTTTATGGCTTGATCGCTAATATTGGCTGTCAATATTTTTAATTTAACATCCTTTTTAATCTTACAAAAATCCATCATGCAGCCCTGTGGGATTAGATTAATCAGGTTCTGTGCCTCATGGCGCGTGTTAAACCATTTTCTAATTAAAACAGTTGCTGCCACATGATATACCACTGGATTACACTCATCGCTATCAGGAATATACTTATCCCAATCTGCAGTGTGTACCATCATGTTTAGACCCGTTTCAAAATCAATTCCGTTAAAATAATTATAAGGATTTCGAAAGTCTGTTAAAAGCATGACCATTTCATCATCACCAATGTCTTGCTGTTTTCTAATTTCATTGCATTTTTCATAAAACCATTCTAGTTCTTTGGTTTCTGAAATAGCTTTAGAAGTAAAATCTGTGTTAATTACTAAATCCAGCTCTTCTTTTCCTTTCTCCGGTTTTTCTGGAAAAAACTTTAAAACTCCCTTATAGCTATTTAATAAATTACGAACTTCTCTAAATCTAGATAAGCTATATTCAGGCGAACGTACTAACCAAACATTAGGCATATTTTTTAATTTTAATGTTTATAAAAAGAATTGTTTTTTGCGTAGATAAATATAAAAATAGCAAAAAATGATAATTAAAATTATTGTGCCTGAGTTGATTTTTTTAAAGTTTTGAGAACAATATCATTAAGTTCTTCAAATGCCGATTTCAATTCTGATTTTTCAAAATTATGATAGTTGAAATGAGGTATTTTTAATATTTTATTGATTTCATTTACGTCTAAATCAGCTCCAAAAAATACAAATTCCCAATTGCCTTCTTGCTGTAATTTCATTATAGTTTCTCTTACCTGTTGAGCATCATATAATTTAGAGGCATTTTCATGCCCATCAGTTAAAACGACAAAGATGGTAGTGGTATCAATTGCTGATTGAGCCTTTAACAACTCATTTTCAACAAAGTCGATATTGGTTTTAATGGCATCGTATAATGCAGTTCGGCCATCAGGTTTTATTTTTTTTAATATAGCTGGTGATTGCATAATCATGTCTAGAAAAATATTTTCTATATTGAATACACCAATTCCTCTTTTCAAGTCGATGGGGTAGAGCGCTTCGAATTTTCTAGTGGTTTTATAATGGGCATTTAACTGTTTGACTAAGGCGTCCCAATATCTCGACATGCTCTTACTGGCGTCTATCAGCAAATGGTAATAAATTGTTTTCATTTTCTAAACTCTATTTTCTAAATAATAAACCTCTCTCCGCCATCTCCTTGAAGCAGCTAAGCTCATATTTATCAGCGGTTTCTCTCGCATATATTTCCAGTGGATGTTTATCATAACCAATCTCATCAAGAACTTTATTATAATTTTTCTGATCCTTCATATTTCGTATTCTTAAAAAATGATCATATTCGTGAATCACCGTATTTGTTAATTGTAATAAGTTTTCATGAGCTTTTACATAGATTATAATGTCTTTACTGGCTGAACAATAAAGACCTAAATATTTATCTTGCTTTACATAGCGAACAACAATTCCAGGTATTTTTTTATTCCCCTTGGGATATCCCAAATTTTGAACACACCAATAAACAACTGCCTTAATATAGGCTGCTTTACTTGTATTTAATTTGAACTGGGATTGACATTTTTTAATTTGTTTGTCGCCAAACTCTTTATCACCTTCATCTTTTTTAAAAATCCAGATAAGAAAGATAGTCCCCATGTAAATAGACCAGTAGGTCCAGAATGTCTCATCACTTATTGACATAAATAATTGTTAATGAAAGGTTTATAGATAAAAATTACTTATCGAGCAAATAATCTCTCAACATTATATGCTGCTATGGGATTAGTTTTAGCTAATTGACCATAGCTAACTTTTAATTCATGGAGGATTGAAAATTTATCAAGATGTATGAATTCAGCCATAATTTCACTAAAGCGGGTATTGGACTCATCCACCAGCTCTTGACTTACCACACCTAATCCGCAATAGGCAGCTTCTCCCACCTCACTAATAAACATTCCAGAATAGAGTCCGGATAAGTCATGCTCCAAAACAAAGCGGTCGGCATTACACCAGATATAAACATTTTCAGGATGCTTACTTAGCTCCCAAGCATGGTAAATATTGACTATCTGTTCGAGTCTACCAGTCTCGTGACAAGGACAAAGTAATCCGATAGAGGTACCATGCCCCAGCATGATAATTCTAGAATGACCTTCCATTTCCTTATTCAATCGTTCAGAATTTAATTCATCACGAATTAATTTCTTATTTGGAATAGAGGTGTAGATGGGATCCAGGAATTTAGTGGTTAGGTCTTCTGGGTGAATAATAAGAGTTGTAGATAGCTGTAAATTGTCCATTTTGATTCTGATTTTTTTTGTAAAAATAGAGGTCCTCAAAATGGGATTTTTCAATCTGCAAGCTTGTAAATTTCTGAATGGTAATTTTTATCGCTCTATTCTTGAGCCTAGTAAAACAGAGAAAAAGCTTAAACTATTAACCTTAAAAAATAGTATGAATACAGAAGTTCTTTACCTTTTGCAGAGCAATTTTACATGATGCCCCTCCCAAATGATCTAGGCCCTCTTTCTTCTTTTGTTTAACAGCTGCATAAATTATTTTTCCCGCAGATCACGCAGAATTCCGCAGACTCAAAAACATTTGAAACTATGAATTAACGGCAAAACAGTTAGATGTTAATATTTTGCAAAAAATGATAGTCTAGATTCACGTAAATTTTCCATTTTGGTTCTAATTTTTGTAAAAATAAAACTCTTCAAAATGTGATTTCTCAATTTACAAGCTTGTAAATTCCTGAATGGTAATTTTTATCTTTTTAGTTTTGGGCATTGTAAAACAGATAAAAATCTTTGAATATAAACATTTTAATAATATTATGAATACAGAATTTCTTTACCTAATTGCAGAACAACTTTATTTAAACGCTAGTGGACATGCAATGTCTAACAGAAATTGGATTGCGGCCATTTATAAATCTTTATTAGTTGCCAATAGGGGCGATGATGAAGAAATTTTGTGGACTAAGTACAGTGAATGGAAGATTGATCATAATTGTAGAGCGGCACGTAGTGTTGCGAAAAAGAATAAGTCTAGACTTATATCTTGTGATTTAGTAAAAACAGATTCAAATGAGTATAAATTATTGGTCCAAATTGAGAAGGGAATTGATATTATTTCGAAAACTGTTCTTTACAGACAAGATGCTTTTCCTGAAGGATTATGGAAAGTAAAAAATCCTAAAAATGATACTGTTTTATCTAATCAATTTGAAAGAGATCAATTGTTTTTGGCGAGTTTAGGCGATAATGTTAATTCTCCGATTCAAGATGAGCTTATTTCTGTTAAGGAAAATACTGTAAAACCTGTATCAAATAGTTCAAAGCCTGAAAAGCTTGATATCTCACTTTATTCCGATTTAGATGAAGATTATGACACTGAGTTTGGAGACTTTGGAGCTGAAGAACAGGTAGATACTATCTCATCGGTTGAATATGCTAGAAACATGAAGTTTGAGGCATTGAAATTATTATTAGACCAGGTGCGCGATAAGTATCATCAAACTGAAGAACCTTTACAAAGGTCGTTTTTGTTAACGGTAATCGGTGCTGCGATATTTTATTTGCCGAGCTTAAACGCTCATTTCTCGGGCTATATCAGTGTGGCTGCATTAAAGGGTTTTATTCGTGGACAAAGAAGGGTTAAAGATCATATTTTTCCTCGTAAACGTGCTGCTAGTGAATTACTTAGTAGGGATTTTAGTTTGAAGGATTTAAAAAGTAAGTATCATGATCACTTAGCTGAGTTTATGTATGTAACCTACTCAGAGAACAGTCAGTTAATTAATTTTTATGAAGAGCATGATGACCATAACAGCGCTTTGGAGGCTTTTCAAATTGAAAAATTCCCTATGGCGGGTGTTGAACGTTTTTCCTCTCATCGGGAATTAGATCAATTTATCTTATTTTTGAGGGGTAAACAGGTTGAAAATAAAACTACTGAGGACTTGAATAACTTATTAGGGGAATTTAGAGCGGCTTAATTTAAGCTTCTGTTTTAAACCAATAAATCTCTTCATCGATAAGGTGAAGAGATTTTTTTAATCAAATAATTTCCTTAAGTTTTAATAATTACTTGACTAACAGATGATAAGAAATTATATTATCTTTAAATTAAAGATATGATTTCATCTCAAAATCTCTATTTGATTTGGTAATTGTACTTTTTAGATCCAAAAATCTTAATCTAATCATCTATGAAAACTAGTCAAGACGCTATTTTACGCTGCGCTAAACACATTAAATCCTTCGTGCCATCTCGAATTGTTGATACGGACTTCAAACTAATTGGTAGAGAAGGAACAATTAAAATCAATTTTGATTATGAAGGTAAGGCCTATGAATTTACTGTCCCTTTTATTAGACCTTTTACCGACACGAAGAATTTAAAATTTGCTAATCTTTTGAATTTAAATCAAAAAAGGGGTGAAAATAATTTACTTTTTAAAGAGTTTATTGTTTATTAATTTTCCTTAAAATTGATTCCTGCCTGCATTCAAGAGGACCTTAAAAGCAGACAGGAGCCAACTGTTTAAATTAGATAAATTTTTTTTCTACTCCTTTATACAACGAACAGACAACCCATAGCCCTTATTTTCATTCTCCCCATACAAACCGTTATTGTCATAAAGCAAGAATTGGGACCAGGCACTGATACTATTTCCAAAAGAACTCCACCAGTAACCTGCCTCACCAAAGTAGCTGAATCCGCCTTCTCCATTGCGATAACCGCCTGGAAGACCTGAAAAACCACTTTCGTTAGCACCGTTACCCTCTTCATCCCAATCACCATCAACCCAATAGCTAGTGCTTTTTAATTCTATGCCGCACCAATCCTCGCCGCCTAAAAAGTCTGCCATAAGACTCCAATCCTTATCAGACGGTATTTTCCACCCTTCAGGTGCTAATCCTCGCTGGTCATTCACCGCATGCCAATTGTAGAGTTTGCCAAACTCCTCGTCTGGGGAATTATTATAATAACACCAAGCTGGCTCTCCGTTTTCACCTGCCATCTCCCAAGCTTCATCTGTTTTTGCGTGAGGGATGGGATCTCCGTTTCTAAACGTAGCTACGTCTAAGTTAATACCCATCCAAATTTGATCTCCGATTTTTACTTCTTCCATATTATTTTTATTTAAAATTGGAATTGTTATAATTTAATTTGTTTTACCAACAAAACTTTCTGCTTCCACTCCATCCCATTCCCAAAATTCGTAACGACAATCCGTACCATCCAAATTCAGGTACTTGATTGCGTGAATTTTGGTATCGGATTCTATTACAATGTTTTTAAACTTCTCTTCACTAGACATGAATTAACTTTTTTAACAGCTCTTAATTGACAATAAATCGAATGAAAATGCCACTTTAAATAGGGATCTTAATTCCCCCATCCCCTTCCTATCGTAATATTCAGAGACCATGAATCTATAAATGTTTCTTCCCATAAATCTAACTCACCGTCAGCCTTCGCTTGGTCTGTGATAAAGCGAATGATATCTTTTTGAGCATCAGCATTAGTTATGCCATCGTGGATTGAAAAGCAACACTCGTCAGCAATTTTCAAAATTTCTTCGGTTGTGAATAGTTTTCCACATTTTTGAAGTACTTCAAAGGTTTCTTCGAGCACTTCCCAGCCCTCATCCTCGTCCTTGTCAAACCAAACACCGATTGTTACCGCTGTGGAAGTTACATCGGCAATCTCCTCGTCTGTATGGTTTTCCGTTTTTCCACCTACATATAAGATGAGAAATAAAATCTGATGAAAAACAGACATTTCTACTGTTTTATTGACTTCATCAATAGAATAAGGGTAATCTTCTATTTTTAGCTCTTCATCGTCTTCCTCCTCTTTCACTGTTGCGAGTGTTCCGGTCAAATCAACCGTCTTTACGCCTGTAAAGATGTTTAGGTAATCTTCTAAGACTGGATTATTGATATACGTGTTGGGATGAAAGTCTCTCCTTACCCCTTCGATCAGGAGCTGTAATTTGAGGACATTCCATTCGCTAGAAAGCTCCTTCCATCGTTCCAAACAGAATTGATGGAATCCTTTTCGATTAAACTCCACATTGAAAAACTGGAAGATTTCAAAGGAAGCATTGTCATTAAATCCCCCGACAAGCTTTTCTCCAAGCGAAGCATTTTGGGTGACTAGTGCAAAAATGGATTTGGCTGCAGCAATATCTGCTCTTTTGATATCCAAACCAGGATTTTCATCCCAGAGAATAAAATCATAGAGTACTAGCGCCAACTTTTCTTCATTGCTTAGTTGGTTAAAGTTGCCCGATGCTTTGAGCAGTAAGCGATTTACTTCCACTCCAATCTTCGCATTACGGGATTTTCCTCCTTTGTTCAAGACCATCTCTAGGTTATCGATATCTTGTTCTGGGCTTGCTTTGAGCATCAAGAAAAGTGGAAAATACCGGTCTTGAGGAGCTAGTGACCCAGTTGGAGAGTCCTTCACCTCGAGCATATCCCCCAAGTACATGAATAGTTCAAGTGTGTCTAGAAAGAGACCTTCGTTGCAAAAGGGCAAGAGTTCTTCCATGTGCTCAGTCAAAGAACGTACGTAGTCGTCATGGGTAGGATAGTCCTTGTCGTAGATCTCCCAGGATTTTTGCATGGGGCCACGTAAAAGGAGCCCCAAGTTGCCCCCTTCATGACTTAGGCGGGCCATCTTATTTGTCATTCGAGGCACTACGGCTGCTTTTATAAATTCCTGCAGAGTATCTTCATAGGAGGCTCGGTACGCTTTTGAATCACTGGAAAGCACGGAGTAATAAAAGCGCATCAGTTGGATGCAAGTCAAGAAAGGCATGGGATCATTCAAACAACGATCCGATTCGTCAAACTGCGCCGGCTCCTTAGGCTTTTCTTCGGCTTTGGCTGATGTTTTTGGTGTAGAATCATCATCCATTCCGAAAGTGGACAGAAAGGAATTCAAATCAAGTTCTGGCCTTTCTAATTCTTTTTCGGGAGGGGCTTGATGAGTACCTTTCATTCCTATTGGCCTACCTTCTTCATCAAATTCAGTCAAATCAAACATTGAAAGCTCTTCTTCCTTGGCAGAGGTTGCAGTAGCATCTTCTTTTTTCGGACCAGTACCACTTGTTGGTGTAGGCGTTCCATCCCCCATAATCTCTTTGAGACTTCCAACTGGTTCAGGCTGGAACTCATTAATTAGAGGCATTAATGTGCTATGGAACTCTTCACAACAGGCAATTACTTTGTCGATAAATGAATCACTTTCCATATCTTCTAATTTGTATGGAATCTCAATTCTAACAGTCAATTTATCCGGACTAACCTTACCCTCCTCTACAAAAATTTCAAACTGATTATTAATTAGTTTTAAGGATATTTCATGTTTAGCGATAATTTCCAGACTTCTTTCGATGCTTGCATTTTTTGGATAGTTGGCAGCCAAAAGACGAATAATGTCTTTTTGAACTCTTAATTCATATAAGAATGCAGCTTTAAAAGTAAAACTTGCGTAGTTTTTTTCTTCAGCAATACTGCAACGCCCATAAGCTGCTTTAATCCTTTCGAAGAATTTTGAAAATTTGGCATCTTTTTGTTTGGAATTAGCTCCAGAGATCGTAGCTCCCTTCAAAATGGAATTAATGAATTCTACTGCTTTTTCAATCGCTAGTTCGGTATCAGAAAATTCTGGATTTTCCTTTAATCTTATTCCTTGGGCATATTTTTCAAGGTTTTCTGATTTTGAAAGAACCTGCTCATTGAATTCATCATCACGGCAATAAAATCCAATTTTTATTTTTCCTTTTGAGGTATTAAAAAACAAATGTGTGCCTTTATTCTCATTCACTTGGGGCAAATGGATATCGAGGAAATTGTCTTTGTTTATCTTTTTTACAATGGCGTCAGGATAAAAGTTCTTGATCCCAGATAAAAGTTCATTTTGAAAATTTTCCATATATATACCAAATTAATTAAATTTCATGGATTTATGCAAATAAAAATATAAGCCAGCCCAAAAATCACGTGAAATTATTTGTTCACACATTTTTAAAAGAAAAAGAGCTTTTTTCTTCGAATCAGAAACCCAAATGAAGTTACCTTTTAGCCTTCTGGTAAGTGGTAGCCTTTTTTGACAGTTTGTAAATGCATTTTATTGAACTGAAATTTGCAAGGGTCAGTTGAAACGGACGTGGGCTCCACTGGGGAGCAACTCACCAGGGATAAATTGAACCGACGAGAATGATTGGAAGGTGTTCGAATAACGAATGCCTTTCTTTTTATCCATTTTCCAAGACCTATTCCTTCAAAAACCAACCTCATGCAGCGTATTCCTTTGGCGTGGCATAGTTCAATGCCTCATGCGGCCTTTCCTCTTTATAATCTAGTTTTCAAGGCTTAGTGACTTCGTAAACCTGATTTAGGGAAAAGAATAAGTTCGCGTCTAATATATCCTCACGATAAGTCCTATTGAACCGTTCAACGATTGCATTTTGTTGTGGATTTCTCTTTTGAATCTTGATCCATTCAATGTTGTTCTTATTCAACCAATTCTGAAACTAGCAGGAAGTGAACTCTGGCCCATTATCAGTCCGTATTCCTAGTGGCTTTCCATACTCTTCAATTGTCCGTTGTAAGATCTCAATTACCTTTCTTAAGGGAAGCGAATAGCCAATCCCAATCTCTATGCATTTACGATTGTATTGATATTAAAATTACTTAAAACTATGCTGTTAGTCCTGCTATGAAATTCCATACCGCATCACAATTATGAGTCAGGGTGGGGCAGGAGATTTAGATGATCCCAATCCTATAAGGGTTCCCAATCTTCCACCGCTACCGCCAAGCACATCAGCTAGTGCAGCTCAAGCAATGCAATTTGACGATTCT
>NZ_JBIIPN010000162.1:0-4990 GCF_044342615.1 Daejeonella sp.
CTTCATCATTATGAACAATATCTCCGAGGCAGTATAAATAGCCATCTTCAGCCAAAATTTCTTCAGCCATATCGATAGCATAAACTACCCCAAAACAAAAGCCCGAATCATTATCAATTGTTACTTCTAGATTATACTTCATTGCTTTTTCAAATTTGATTTTAGGTATCTGCATTAAAAATACAAAAATACGAAATAGTTTATCAGAAAGCCCACATATTAAGTCCCAGAAAAAAACCTATTTGCGCAAATAATAAAACGATGGCAGCTTTATTGTTTTTGTTAAAATCAAGTCCCTTGAATACAAAGAACAATAAGAAGGAAAAAATATACCAACCTATATAATTTTGCAAGGGAATTTGTCCGCCTGACCAAGACCAATAATTGAAGCGAATGGCGACTGGCTCAATAAGAAAATCAATTCCTAAAAGAATTAAAGCACCAATTAAAGAAAAAATTATCGAGTTTTTGAGTTTGAAATATTCTAGCAAAACCCCTGTACAATAGATTAAAATTAGCCAATTTACCCCTATGAGTAATGGTGTAGATAATACCTTTAAGCCTAGCGCCTCACCATAGGAATAATCTCCAAAGATAAGTCCGGTATTAACACCGATTACCTCTATAAAAAAGCCTGCCAAATAAATAATTACAGCAAAAATTTTGATGTTTTTTGAAAAATCCTTTGTGCTATAAATCAGTAATCCTAGCATTAGAAGCAGATGATAAGGCACGAGTGCGATAAAAAGTGTCTCAAAGTCTGAATTTAAGAAACCATATAAGCCCACTATATGGAATAATACCATTAAAATACTACAAAATTGAATCCTATTTAACTTCATTTTCTTATTGCTCTACCTTTCCAAATTACCGTTTTAGTAAAGTGTTTTTTAACAGAGATGACCGAAATAAATATCATGCAAAGCAATTGCAAAGGATGCAAAAGCACATTTTGCAAAACATTCTGTCTCGCTGACAATGATATCATTACCCTGCTTAAAACAATCAAAGATAAGGCAAAGAGTACTAATTCTCTGCTCAAAAAGAAGAAGCTTGCTATCGGACTTATTACCACTAGAAGGAGATAAAAAAACAGTCCGAAGACATTATTATTAAACCCGGCAAAAAAGTTTTTACTAAAGCCATTCACTGATTCATCGAAGCTTTTATACATGCGACAATAAACATATCCATTTGCGAGTAATGCTTCTCCAGAATAGGAAGAGCTTTTTACAAGCTTCATAATTTCCACGTCTTCAACTACTTGATGCTTTACCTGTTCATGCCACTGATTTAAGCGATAATTTTCCGCATCAAACATCATAAATTGTCCGCTAGCAGCCGAAAAAGAAGGGTTACTAGAAAGTTTAACTAATCTGAGTGGCAATAAATTCAGTAAAACATAATGCATCAAGGGCACAACTAAGCGCTCGCCCCACGTTTTCATGATCTGATCAGTAAAGAGACTAAGCAGAGCTAAATTACCCGCCTTCATACGATTGATGGAGTTATTAATCAAACCCTCGCTAATAGTTTCATCAGCATCCAAAAATATTAAATACTTACCCTTGGCTGCTTGCGCTAGTTGATAGCAGGCGAAATTCTTACCTAACCAATCTTCAGGGAGTGGCTTGCCTGCAATAACCTTAAAGCGCTTATTATGAATAGCGAAATCCTGGCAAAGCTGAAAAGTATGATCTGTTGAATGATCATCTAAGACTATAACCTCATAATTTTGGTAATTCTGGGCACTTATTGAATTCAATAAAGTAAGAATATCGTCTTGCTCGTTCCTTGCCGGAATCAATATTGATACTAAATCATCATACTGCTTAGCTGACTTAGTCAATTTCGGATTGGAAATGAAATTGAAGAGTGTAACGGCAAAGCGCAGGACTAGAAAAAAGAAAATTAGGTATATCAGTATCATTCTTACACGGCGATCGCGGTTTGCTTTTGCCGCGCATTTTCATAATGTTTGTTAAAGGCACTTTTTATTAATTGCAAACTTGTAAATTCTGCACCCTCCCAAGTTTGAAGATAACAGTTAATTGTTGGCTTCCTATTTTCAAAATAATCGGTAAAGCTTGCCGCAAACACATATTGAAATGTTTTGGAAGAGCTATTTATCAAATTCATTAAGCCCTTTTCGAAATTTATTTCATCTACATGTCCAGAGTGAAGTTTCCCTTGCGGGAATATTAGAACTAAGTTGTTTGAATCATCTAATAATTTACCTGCATACTCGAGGGTTTCAATTATGCTTCTAGATTTCTTTTTAACAGAAAAGCTTCCCAAATATTTCAAAAACCAAACATTGTGGTAATTTTCCTCACTAATCATCACATGGAATTTTTTCTTAAAATACAGACGATTAATTTGAAAGAGAACAAAACCATCCCACCAAGAAAAATGATTTGCTAGTAGAAGAATTGATCTATTTCGATCTAAATCAATTTTATTGAAAACTAAATCATGAAAATCGGATTTAATAATTCTATTGATGTACCAAGAGAAAAATTTAAAAACAATCCAATTTTGGCGTGGCTCAAGCATAGCTTAAAGATATCATTTTTTAACGTTTTGAAAATACATAGGCCTATTTAAGCAATCCATCTACAATTTTTGCCGATAAAAGAGCGAGAGGGATACCCCCTCCTGGATGTACACTTCCTCCAACAAAATATAAACCATTAATTTTTGAACTAAAGTTGGCATGCCTTAAAAAAGCCGAAAACTGACTATTAGAGCTACTTCCATACAATGAACCTTGATATGAAAATGTCTTAGAACCAATAGATCTCGGATCCAATATTTCTTCACAGTTAATATATTTTCTTAAATCTAAACCTAAATTCCTAGAAAGCTTTTCAATGATATTTTTACGTGCATCTGTTATTAATTCATCCCAATTTTGACCGGTATTGGATGGCACATTAATCATAGTAAACCAATTTTCTGAACCATTGGGTGCATCGTCGGTTTTACTTTTAGAGCTTATATTTACATAGATTGTAGGGTCATGATAAATGGATTTATCGTCCCAAATCTGTTTAAATTCTTCCTGATAATTTTCGGTAAAAAATATATTATGCATCTCCAAGTCTGGGAACGCACGATTGATTCCCCAGTAAAAAATTAGAGCAGAGCTACTACGCTCTTGCTTTTGTATGCGCTCTGGCACAGCAAAGTCTTTTAAAAGATTTTGATAGGTGTACCAAACATCCATGTTTGATATAATCAAATCTGCCGAATGGCTAATACCATTAACCTTAACCCCCTGTGCGCGACCATTCTCAATTACAATCTCTTCTACATAAGAGTTAAAATTAAATTTAACACCTAAATCGCGAGCAAGCTTTTCTAGCGAACTAGAAATGGCATACATCCCGCCAACGGGGAAATAAGCACCAAAATGCTGTTCAAAATGTGGGATTACATTTAATGTTGCAGGAGCTTTATAGGGATTAGACCCATTATACGTGGCATATCGATTAAAAAAACGTATAGTTTTATAATCCTTAAAATAGCTCTCAATTGCCTGATTCATAGATCGAAAGGCATCTATTTGAGGAAATCTCAAGAAGGATTTGAATGTCTGCCAACTAAAATAGCTACTCCATTTATGTAACGATCTTTGCAAGAATACCGAATTGGTAATATCGTAGATATCACTACTTTTCTCTAAAAATTTCAGCACAGATTCAGCGCTATCTTCAGTTTTTGTGGCTATTTCATTGGCAAATTTATTCCGATCAGCAAATGCGCTAATCCGTGTGCCATCTTCATAGAAATAATTGCAAACGATATCGAGCTTTTCATATTGGAAATAATCTGCAGGATTTTTACCAGCCAAAGCAAAAAGCTCATCTACATAATGGGGCATGGTAAACAAACTAGGGCCCATATCAAAGCGGAAATTATTCAATTTCATCTCTGAAAGTTTCCCTCCAGCAATGGATCCCGCTTCGAAAACCTCAACTTGATACCCTTTTAATGCTAAACGTATTGAGCTAGCAATACCGGCAATTCCTGCACCAATAATAATGGCTTTTGACATGTTACGAATTTACATTATTTCATTCTCTGAAAAATATTTTGAATAAAAAATGACTCGATTATTTCAATAAACAGGTGTATAATTATTTCAAAGTATTTAAAACCGTAAACATTTTCTGTCGGGCAGAGGAGCTACTACCTCCATAATTATTGATAATGAATGAAAAAACCAAAGGAGTACCATCCGAATTTGTTTGATATCCAGTATAAGCAATTACATCACTGATGCTACCACTCTTCATTTTCATATTATTGTAGAGCGGCAGACTTTCATAAAAGCCCGGAAACCAGCTTTCTTTCTTTACACTTTGTAAAATTTTTGCCATCGCAAGGGTAGTAACTCGATTTGAAGGTGATAAACCACTCCCATCATAAATATTCAATGCATCGCCATCAATACCAGCTTTATCAAACCAGAGTTTTTTTAGAATTTTGACTCCTGCAGGGGTAGAAATTTCTTTAGCGTCCTTTTGCGCAATTGTTTTTAATAAATGTTCCCCAAAAAGATTAATGCTTTTTTGATTGAACCAATAAACAATTTTATCGAGGCTTGGCGAAGTATGAACATCAATAATCTTGGAAGCAGGAGCAAAACTCTGATTATTCAAAGATTGCTGACGAGCGCTAGAGGTACCTTGCTCTACTTTTATTCCCGAATCATTTAATTTATTTAATAGATTATTTGCCAGATCAAATGCAGGGTCAGGCACCGAAGCTGCGATTTCTTTTTTAAGATCAATGCCATAAGTCCCACGAACATAAATCACAGAAGAATATGGTGCAGAATATGCATAAACATTATCGCCAGAGCCTGCGGGACCAGTTTTTACCTCATTCACAATTTTAAGATAGTCCATCTTAGGCCTGGTTTCCAAAAGCTCGGCCACCTCACCAACACGAGAACTTGGCTTAAAAATAAGTCCAAATTGAT
>NZ_JBIIPN010000058.1:0-16402 GCF_044342615.1 Daejeonella sp.
TGGGCCACCAACTGCCTCATTCACTAGTCCTACCGAGGTCTGTGCCAGTACTCCAATCTCATTCATTGATACTAGTGTTGGTAATGGAAAGTTAATAAGCAAATGGAAATGGGATTTTGGAGATGGTAATAGTTCAATCCTTAAAAATCCTAGTCATACTTTTTTGGCGGCTGGAGACTATGATGTTAAATTGATTGTTGAAGGTGAAACTGGATGTTTTTCGGATGTTTTTTCGCAGACAATACGTGTGATTGAATTACCTAAGGTTGATTTTAAATTCAGTAGCCCTTCATGTGAAAGTCAGGATGTTACATTTACTGATCAATCTACCACAGCAGAGGGAACAATAAATAAATGGATTTGGAATTTTGGGGATGGTTCGGCAGATGAAATACGTACAGATGGAAATCCATTTGTCCATAAATACTTGTCAGTTGGGAATTATAAAGTGACATTGAAAGTCTTTACTGATAAAAGTTGCGAGAGTGTTACTTTTGATAAATATATTGATGTTTATCCATTGCCAATTGTAGATTTTAAACTTCCTGAAATTTGTCTCAGTGATAGTTTTGCTCAATTTACAAATCTATCAACTGTTGCGGGCGGTTCTACACTAAGCTATTTATGGGATTTTGGTGACCCTGTTTCAGGAGCATTAAATACATCAAGCTTAAAAAATCCGACACATATTTATTCAATGTCAGGTATATATCAGGTAAAATTAACTGTTACAACACCTAATGGATGTAAAGTGATTGTGGAAAAGCCCTTTACAGTGAGTGGAGCGGTTCCTAATGCTAACTTTGCAGTTTTAAATGCGACAGATCTCTGTAGCAATAGAGAAGTAGTTTTTCGCAATTTATCGGATGTTGATTTTGGAAATATCGCTAAAATTGAATGGTTTTTCGATGATGGTGGGGATATGACATTCAAATTAATTGATGAAGATCCTGTTTTTGATAAAGAATATAAAATCAGCTATCCTATTTTTAGCTCTCCTGCAACGAAACAATTTAAAGTTAGATTGTTGGCTTATTCAGGTGGAGTATGTTTTGATGAACAAATTCAATTTATTACGCTTAAAGCTGTACCTGAGGTTGTTTTTACAGCCCTGCCTGATATTTGTCAGGAGGCTGCTCCCTTTTTGTTGACTCAGGCAAGCGAAAAAAATGCTCAAGCGGGTGTTGGTGTTTATTCTGGAAACGGAGTAAAGGCTAACGGTTTCTTTGATCCAGCACTTGCTGGAACGGGTAAACATACCATTAATTATGTATTTACTTCGACTAATGGTTGTTCAGATTCATCATCTCAAGAGATTTTAGTTATGCCCACTCCAACCTTATCGGCTGGGAAAGATACAATTATGCTTGAAGGAGGGGAGATAAAGCTTTATGCTACTGCCTCTGGTAGTAACCTGATTTATAAATGGTTGCCTTCTATAGGTTTAAGTAGAGATGATATTCTTGATCCTATTGCTACTCCTGTTGATGACATTACCTATGTTTTATCAGCAACTTCTGATCAGGGTTGCGTGGCTATAGATGAAATTAAGGTTAAAGTACTTAAAGTTCCAATTGTACCCAATGCTTTTTCTCCAAATGGGGATGGAGTAAATGATACTTGGAATATAAAATATCTAGAAAGCTATGCCAATGCTACAGTGACAGTTTTTAGTAGGTACGGTTCAATAGTTTATTATAGCTCAAAAGGGTATTCTCAACCATGGTCGGGACAAGCTAATGGCTCGGATTTACCTATGGGGTCTTATTATTATATCATTGATCCTAAAACAGTAGGTCGTAAGCCAATTGCTGGAAATGTGACTATTATTAGGTAATTTCTCACGCTCATAAAAAAAGAGAATCTTATGAGATTCTCTTTTTTTATGAGCTAAAACCTAGCTATCAAAAATCTGCATTTTATTTTGATGGAGGAGGTAATAGCACTCCATCTATCACATGTACAATGCCGTTTGATGCGTTTATAGAAGTGATTACAGTTGCTTCATTAATCATTATTTTGCCGTTTTTGACACTCATTTTAACGTCATTGCCATTTATCTGGCCAATAATTTGACCGTCAATAAAATTATCTGCCTTGAAAAGTCCCAATGATACGTGGTACTTTAGAATATTTGCCAAGTCTCCCTTGTTTGCTGGTTTTAATAAAATATCTAAGGTGCCCGTAGGTAATTTATTAAATGCTTCATTTGTTGGTGCAAAAACTGTAAAAGGCCCATCTTTACTTAAAGCATCAACAAGGTCTGCAGCTTTCAATGCCATAACTAGTGTGGTGTGATCTTTACTATCGATAGCCACTTGGACAACGTTTCTTTGCGGCATAACATCATTCATGCTTGATTGAATGGTTGAGTCTGTTTTCTCAATTATAGTTGTTTCATCTGTCTTTTTTGTATTGGTTTGACAGCTTATTAATACTGAAAAACAGACCATTGAGGTAGCTAATAACATCTTTCTCATAATTTTATATTTTAGTTTATAATTGCACAAATTATCCTAATTGTAAATATTTGCATATGATTTTTATCATAATGGGATATGTTTTTGTTACCATTACCGAATATGTTATCTCATTTGCTGATTTCTATAAGCACAAAAAAGCCGGACATCAGAAAATGAATATCCGGCTTTTAATGAATTTTTAATATCTAAACTCCTTGATTTACCACTGGCTTCAATTGTTGTAATTGTTCTTCAATTTCTTCGATTTCAAAGAGCATTTTCTTTCTGTAAACTTCGGTTTGGTCGGTGATTTTTGGGACTAATTGTTTATAATAATCAATTCCTATTTGAAGTTGTTCTTTAAATTTGGAAACATATTTCGCCTTTTTGTCGCTCATGTCTTGTAAATGTTTGCTTATGTCTTTCTTTAAATAGTCGACATATAGGTTTAGCTCATTTACAAAGAGATTCGGACGGTCAATATCATTCAGTAAGTTGAGTTTTCCATAAATATGGCTTACCATCTCATCAAGAGAGAACTTACCACTGAAATAGGCAATGTTTGGTCCCGGACAAATTGTAACTGCGGTGCTTTCTTTAGGTTTGATAATTCCATTTTTAAGGTAAGCAGGAGTCGCTAGTCCCTCACAAAGGCATACTTTTTCAGTTATTTCATTAAATTTTGTTTGGAATTCCTCTAGACTTAATCCTTCCGTTTCCAATTGTTTAATCTTTAAATTTTGATATTCTCTGGATGCTGTGCAGATAGCTTGCTCAGTAAATTCAGTATTGGTTGATAAGTATTTTTTAACACAAGGACTTCCCGGTCTTCCTTTTTCTATACGTTCTAATCTTTGTTTTTCACCCGTGCTTTTTTTGAAATTATTGAAAGGTATTCCCAGTGGAGATGAAGCACTGACGTAAAAATCATCTTTTTCTGCTGTTGAAAGAAGCTCTAAAGTTTCTTCATCTACATTTGTTGCTTCTGGGACTAGTAAAAATGGACTTCCCCATCCAGTTGCATCTAGTTGATAGTGCTTCAATAGAAATTCATTCTCATCCGCTGTACCAATTCCACCTTGAACACTAATTTTCATGATTGGAGCATGGCTTAGCTGAATTCCTTTTTCAAGGATTGCCTTGCTATACATCTCAAAAAGCTCATCAATCATTTCTTGCTTTTTCGATTTAAATTCTTCCAAAATCGGGCCTAACAGATAGCCATCTGTTGCAAAAGCATGACCTCCACAATTCAATCCCGATTCAATTCTAAATTCGGATACCCAGAGTCCTTTTTTAGCTAAAAACTTTGCTTGAATGAGGGCAGATCTGAAATCACTAACTTTTAGAATGATCGTTTTTTTGAAATTGCCATTCGCATCAGACAGGAAGTCTGTGAAATTTTCAAGATAGCTATAAAGACGCGGGTTCATTCCTGCAGAAAGAACAACTGCCGAGTTAACCTCACTTTCAGCAAATCCTTTTAGCGCTGTTAGTGAATCAGATAATTGCTCGCCATTGGTATCTGGATTCATCCGGTCGACCTTTGCCATGATATTTACTTGGATTTCACCCTTTTGTATTTCATCACGTAATTCTTGCTGTAAAGCCGATATTACGACGATATCTTGCTTAGAGAGCATCTGATGGTACTTGCTCTTTAAAGGAGAAGAATTAGGTAATAATTCAAAATATCTTACAATATCTGAGCCCTTTTCAAAGGCTTGTTTTTTAAGGTCTTCAAATTGTTCATCTACAATCTTTTTGATCAGATTAAGATAAGCAGTGATGCGTTTGCTTCTAAAATCAATCTCTTTAAGATCAATTGGAATAAAGGTTTCATTACGTTTTTCAGTATAAAGTTGACGCATACGTTCAATCAATATATCGTCAACAATCGAAACCACAGAACTAATCCCATAACGGGCAACTTTAACGGGCGTATCTACTGAGTAGGCTAGCCCTAAGACAGGAATATGAAAGGTATGACTCATGAAAAATTAAAAATGGTTAAATTCACGAATACAAATAAGAGGATTTGGTAGCTCTTAAAATATGACAGAGGTCACATATTTGCGAATTTTAACCAATAATTATTCAATTTCGAGCTTTTTGATTAATTCGGCACTCTGCGCTCGTCCATGCTCAAGTCGGCCAGCGAAAAATGTTTTTACCTGTTCAAAATGTTCTTTATAACCTTTCATGTCGCCATAGCCAATTATTGACGACCATTCACGTACTGCCGAATGGAATTCCAAATCGTCGCCGCGGATGGTTTTATCGAATAAGGCCGTTTCAATAGACTCCTCTAAGAGTTCCTCATTTTTAAAGAGGTATTCTGCAATTCCCAATCTAAGTCTGAAGGGGGGTGTTTGGCAAATTAAATTATCGTATGGATTTATTCCTAAATGGTACCAAGCATCCACCATGCTGAGCAGGCTTAGATGTGAATTAGGCTTCCTATTTTCAGATCCAGCAGAAAGTGAGAACTCTTGCATCACCTTCTCATTTAACATGAGAGGTTTATGATCTTGTCCAAAAATAAAATCCCTCGCTTTATAAAGTCGCTTTCTAAAGATATCGGCTTCCTCCTTAATCATTAGCTTAAATAACTCAGATTCCGACTCAGCATAACGTTTTATTTGATGCCTTGCATAGGGGTTTAGGATGGCTAAACCACCATAAATATGTGCTTTATAACTAAAAATACGAAGGGTAATTAGGATTTTAACATTATCGATTCCACCTAAATAAGAGGCATTTTCCCATGGAAAAAATCCGGCTTCTTTCCATGCAGTTCCCATGCTTTCAAATCCCATGTGTGTAACTGCCTGTGTATCAGCAACTATTTTGTCATGCTCATGATAATCGGCTATTTCATTTAAAATAGATCCTAGCGAAGAAAGAATATCAGTCATGCGCTGATAGGCTTCCTTAGTGGTTCTATGTGGAATAACAATCATTTTTTGTCCCTTAGGATCAAAACCTGGTCCGTGGAGTGAGTGACAAGTAATAATATGCGAATCTTTAGGTAGATATTTCTCAAAGGCCTCAATTTCAGGATGCTTTACTGATGTTTGTCCCGCAACGATAGCTCCTTTTTTAGTATGAGGTCCATATTGACTCAGGACTTCCGCAATGCGTTCGGCTTCAACAGAATAGAAAATTACATCGGAAATTTGTGATACTTCTTTGCCATCGGCAAGAATTTCAATACCAAAAGGACTAAGCTCGGCTTCCAGTTGTTCTCTGCGATGCGGTAAGTCACATCCATAAACTCTGTAACCAGCTTTTACTAGCGCTTTAGCATAAACGCAGCCCATATCGCCAAGGCCAATAATTCCTATGTTCATTTTAAATATTTTGTTTTGGAAAAATTAACTCATATCAATAGAAATTGTTTCTATTTACATGATTAGAATTATTAAAAAAGGCTTTGAATTGAGTTAAATCTATTATCACCAATAATACAAAAAATCTTGTACCCAATATATTTAATCTAATATTTTTTTGTTTTTAAGATTATAGCTGTTTTAAATTAGGAGAGGCTTCGTTTTATTTGAGATTTTTATCGGTATCACATTTATCTGAGTAAAAAACTACCTTTTATTATTCTGTAATTTTCACGATTTTTAAACTCATAATTACCTGATTTTTACCCCTAAAAAAGTATTTTTGTATCATGAATGAAAACAGCGCTTTATTGTATGCTATCATTGAAAACGCGATAGATGGTATTATTACGATTAGTGATCGGGGACTTATAGAATCGATAAATCCGGCCGCATGCGCCCTGTTTGGTTATTCACATGAGGAGGTAATAGGTAAGAATATTTCAATTCTGATGCCTAAACCAGATAAGGACCAGCATGATCAATATATCTCACGTTACCAACAGACAGGTGCTGCAAGTATTATTGGGAAAGGTCGCGATGTAAATGGTCAGAAGAAAGATGGAACATTGTTCCCATTTCGCTTAGGAGTAAATAAAGTTGATTTCTCTGGAAGGACAATCTATGCAGGCTTTATTCATGATCTTTCGAAAGAAAAGGAAGCTGAATCAAAAATCCTTCATTATGCATCTAAGCTAGAAAAACTGGTGGAGGATCGTACATTATCCTTGCAAAAATCGGTGACCGAGCTTCAAGCAGCTAAAGAGACTGTAAGCAAATCTCTTGAAAAGGAAAAAGAGCTCAATCAGCTTAAAAGTCGGTTTGTTTCAATGGCTTCTCACGAGTTTCGTACTCCCCTAAGTTCTATTACCTTGTCGGCCTCATTGATTGAAAAGTATAAGCTCCAATCAGACGATTTAAATGTGAGTAAGCATGTTAGTAAAATAAAGAATTCGGTAGGAAATTTGACAACCATTCTTGATGATTTCCTTTCATTAGAGCGTTTAGAAGCGGGTAAAATCGAAACTAATTTAACTAATTTTGATATCGTGAAACTTTCGGAAGAAATTACTGAAGAAATGCAGCTGATGGCCAAAAAGGATCAAAATATTATTTACCAGCATACTGGCACTCATTGTCTGGTTTTACTTGATCAAAACCTGCTTCGAAATTGCATCGTCAACTTGATTTCAAATGCTATAAAATATTCGGGCGAAAATACTTTTATTGAATTCAATACAGAATTAACTGATAATGAGTGTATTGTAAGTGTTCGCGACAATGGAATTGGTATTCCTGAAATTGACCATGAACACCTTTTTGAACCATTTTTTAGAGCAAATAATACAGGTAATATCCCAGGTACAGGTTTGGGTTTGAATATTGTTACCCGATATGTTAAACTAATGGGCGGGAAAGTCAATTTTAGTAGCCTAGTTAATCAGCAAACAATTTTTACACTTAACTTTTCACAATAACGATTTATGAAGAAAAAAATTCTAATTATTGAGGATAATGAAGATATCAGAGAAAGTTCGATGGAGATTTTAGAGCTTGCTGGCTATGAAGTACTTCAGGCTGACAATGGTAAAATAGGAGTGGAGCTTGCCCAACAGCATCTTCCCGACATGATACTTTGTGATATCATGATGCCTGAGCTTGATGGTTACGGTGTTTTATATCTGCTTTCTAAAAATCAAAATACGGAAAATATTCCCTTTATCTTTCTTACTGCCAAGGCTGAACGTGCCGACATGAGAAAAGGTATGGAAATGGGTGCGGATGATTATTTAACCAAGCCTTTTGACGATATAGAATTGCTCAATACCATTGAATCACGTTTTAATAAACATCAAAAATTAGAATCTTTTTACAGCCAAAATTTTGAAAACCTGAAACATTTGGCCAATCAGAATCATGGATTAGATGAGCTCAAAAAAATAATTGCCGATAAAAAGGTTAAACATCTAAGGAAAAAGCAAATTATCTATTATGAAGGAGATAGTATTTCTGGCATTTATTTGATTTTAAGTGGAAAAGTTAAGGCAATTAAATTGAATGAAGATGGACGAGAATTTGTAACTGGAATGTATGGTCCGGAAGATTATATTGGAATTCAAGCCATGTTATCCGGAGATCAATATAATGAAACAGTAGAGGCCATTGAAGATACCACCGTTTGTTTCCTTCCCAAAGACACTGTTCATCAGTTATTGGATAATTATACCGATATCGGGCAAAAATTCATTAAGGTTCTTTCTAGTAATCTCGTTGAAAAGGAAGAGCAATTATTGCAACTTGCCTATCATTCGGTTAGGAAACGTATGGCCGAAATACTTCTACGCTTAGCTAAAAGCACCTCGGATAGTGAAGATCAATTATCCCTTCGTATTTCACGTGAAGACCTAGCCTCCATGGCGGGAATGGCTACTGAAACTGTAAGTCGCACTTTAAGTGATTTTAAGGATGAGGCGATTATTGAGAAAAAAGGGAGCGTTATTCAAATTCTTAATCAATCAAAACTCCAAAAAATGAAAAATTGATCTAGATCACTTTTCTGTGTGATTTTACTCATTAGATTTAGCTTTTCCAATCTTTAATTTTGGGAAATAGCTATAAATAATGAAAGTTGTTGCTTACAGTATTAAAGAATTTGAAAAGGAGTTTTTGGCTCGTGCTAATAAAAAACAGCATGATATTACTTTGATTTCCAATTCTTTAAGCCTTGAAACGGTCATGTATGCGGAAGGTAAGGAAGCTGTTTTAGTTTTTACCAACGATGATGTTACTGAAGCGGTTATTAATAAATTAGCAGATCTTGGCATTAAATATATTGCCACTAGATCTTTAGAAACTGATCATATCGATCGGAAAGCAGCAAGTTTAAGGCAAATGAAAGTTGCAAATGTGCCTTCATTTTCCCCTGAATCTATCGCTGAGTACTCAGTTATGCTCGCTTTATCTTTGAGCCGAAAAATCGTTCAAACAGTAAATAGTAGCAAGGAATTTGATTTCAGAATAGACCATCATATCGGGTTTAATTTTCATGGTAAAACTGTTGGGATTATCGGATTAGGAAATGTAGGTAGGGCCACAGTAGCAATTTATAAAGGGATGGGTTGTAGAGTATTAGGCTATGATATTAATTATCCCGAATTGCTTGAAGGAGTAGAGAAAAGCACTTTGGACACTCTTCTAGCGGAATCTGACATTATCTCTCTTCATGTTCCAATCGGATCAGAAACAAAGCATCTCATTAATAATCAAAGTCTTAGTAAGATGAAGAATGGTGTGATGTTGATTAATACTTCTAGTGGCGAATTAATTAAATCGCGTGATGTTATCAATGCTCTAAAAAGTCGTAAAATAGCATATCTTGGATTAGATGGTTATGAATTTGAAAAGAGTCTTTTCTTTACGGATCATCGAAATAATCATAATAAAGACAATATATTAGAGCAATTAATGTCTTTCCCAAATGTAATTATCTCTCCTCATCAGGCTTTTTTAACCAAGGAAGCTTTACAAGAAATTGCAAATCTTACCATAAAAAATCTGGATAATTGGCATGAAGGAAAATGTTCAGGAAAAGCTTGCGCTTGTTATGATGGATGCAGAAAAGCACTCTCAAATTCTTCATTGATTAATTGAAATATGATTACCCAGCAACTTATTGATAAATATCATGTAGCAGCACCACGTTATACAAGTTATCCTACGGTTCCTTATTGGGATACAGCTTTCCCAGATTTAAATAAATGGAAAGAATCTGTCAAATTCTCTTTTGATCAAAGCAATAACAAGGATGGCATTAGTTTATACGTTCATCTACCTTTTTGCGAGAGTTTATGTACCTATTGTGGTTGTAATACCAGAATAACAAAAAATCATCAAGTTGAGAATCCTTATCTACAAGCAGTTTTGAAGGAATGGGAGCTTTATCGTGATATCTTAGGTGGAAGACCACTAATCCGTGAAATTCATTTAGGTGGCGGCACTCCAACTTTTTTTAGTGCCGAAAATCTTTTCATTTTAATCAGTGGATTAATGGAAGGGTCTGATCTTCACACCAATGCCGAATTTAGCTTTGAAGCACATCCTAATAATACTACTGAGGCCCATCTAAAGACTTTATTTAATGTGGGATTTCGGCGTTTAAGCCTTGGTATTCAAGATTTTGATCCTAAAGTTCAATTGATTATTAATCGCGTACAAAGTTTTGAGCAAGTTGAGGAAGTTACCATAAAAGCACGCCAAATTGGCTATACATCCATCAATTTTGATCTAATTTATGGTCTTCCACTTCAAACTCCAGATGGTTTGAGAGAAACACTCTTTCAAGTTGAAAAATTAATGCCTGATCGTATTGCTTTTTATAGCTATGCACATGTGCCATGGATTAAACCGGGGCAAAGAAGTTTTACCGAGAATGATCTCCCAAATGCAATTGAAAAACAAAAATTATACGAAATAGGTCGTGAGATGTTCACCTCAATGGGCTATGTGGAAATTGGTATGGATCATTTTGCTTTAAAAACGGATAGTCTCTTTAAAGCAGAATTTTCTAAAAAATTGCACCGTAATTTTATGGGATATACTCATCAATACACTCAGTTGATGATTGGCTTGGGAGTTTCATCTATTAGTGATAGCTGGTTTGCTTTTGCACAGAATGTTAAAAAAGTTGAAGATTATTACGATTTATTAGATAAAAATCAGCTGCCTATTTTTAAAGGCCATCGCCTAAGTGAAGAAGATTTACTGATAAGAAAGCATATTCTAAATCTAATGTGTGAAGGCAATACTTCATGGGATCATACTTTTTCAATAAACAAAGTGCTTGAGGATGGATTGGAACGACTAAAAGTGATTGAAGAAGATGGTTTAGTTAAAATTGGGGAAAATAGTATTGAAGTTACTCGGCTAGGTAAACGATTCTTACGAAACATTTGCATGACGCTTGATGCTCGTCTATGGGCAGATCAACCTGAATCACAGTTGTTTAGTATGGCTTGATCTGGATTGGCAAGCGTTAATTTGCAGTTCGTGGTCCGGATTGACGGAGGTTTTTTATATTAAAAATTTTTGACCTTCTCTACTAATACCAATCTCCATTCTCAGTATCTGTCCTTCCGGAATGATCCGGAACAGAACAAACCTCAACTCCACTTTCCACTTTCTTCGGACTTAAATAGGGGATATCTAAATTTAAACCTCTTAACACAAACCATAATCCTAAAATCAACATCACTATTGGAATTGCTTTATTTATTCGTCTACGAAAGATAGGGCTTATAAAACTCGTACTTATCATTGCCGCAAACATCAAGGGCATTGTTCCTAATCCGAAAAACATCATGTATTGAGCTGCAGAGACTGAATTTCCGGTATTCAAGGCACCTGCCATCGCCAAATAAACAAATCCACAGGGTAACAAGCCATTTAAAATTCCAGTAATTAAATGTCCAGATTTATGTTTTAAAGCATAGGATAACAGGCGATTAAATGGTTGAATCATTCTTGTGGCCCACTTCCCATTCCCAATAGAAATATTAAATATTCTAGATAATGCTGCAAAAATGATGAAAATACCAGTTAGAATACTTAAAGATTTCTGTACACCTGCTAGCCACAGTTGCTGTCCAACTAATCCAATTAATAAGCCTAAAAAAGTATAAGTTAGGGTACGCCCAACATTATAAATTAACTTATCGAATAAAATTAGCCAAGCCTGTTCGCGAAAACTAGGAATGGCAAAAGCTAGCGGACCGCACATGCCAACACAATGAATGCTGCCAAATAATCCGGTAAAAAATGCTAGCTCATTATAATTCATTTAGGTATTGCAATTTGCTTTTTATCAGTCAATTAGAATATTTTTTTCAAATAAATATTCCTTTCCTTCACTTTTCCATTCTAAAATAAGCTTCCAATTTCCCTTTGAAATCTCATTTAGCGGAAAAACAAATTCATTGTTTTCATGAGTTTCCATTTTCAGCGTACGGTCATTCTTATTATTTGAAGGGTGAATAAAGCGCATACTTCCTATTGCGGGCTTTTGGAATATGATTTTTAAGCTATCTTCAACATAAATATATGGTTCCGATTTGTCTTGATAAACTCGATTTTTTTGCGTATATTCCTTATCGTATTCTATCCCCTTTTGATAATAATCTTTATCTACTAGGTCATCCGAATCACTTCTCATCATAAATACCACTAATGTGATTATGAAGGCCATAAATAAGCCCATGCCTATAACTAATTTTGTTCCCCAGTTCATCTTCATTAATTTGGTGGTGCTATAAAATTTGTTTTTATTTCGTCTATTTTCTTGCCATTGGAATATATGTCAATCTCAATTTCCGACTTATATTTTTTAATGTCTTTTTGAGGTATAATTACAAAGAAAGTGACTTTTACAGATCCTCCTTTTTTTATACTATTCTCCTTTCGGATGTATTGAATTATTACATTTTCATCTTCTGGCTTCATCTCAAAAACAACATTTTCGGTGGTCTTATTAACTAATTCTGCATTATATAGATTACTTACTGTACCATTATCTCTCACTTGGTATAAAGTCCCGCCCGCCCGTAAAACTGTAGTTTCTATTGCACTTCTGCTAATTAAAAGATAGCTTAACACACTTACTAAAATCAAGAATACAACCGAGTAGGCATAAACTTTTTTACTCAGCTTAAATGCTGATTTTGTTTTAATTTGATCTTCTGACATAAAACCGATGAGTCGCGTAGGGCGATGCGTTTTTTCCATCACCATATCACAAGCATCAATACATGCAGTACAGTTTATACATTCAAGCTGGGTGCCGTTACGGATATCTATACCTGTAGGGCAAACATGAACACATAATTTACAATCTACACAATCTCCTAAATGTTGCTCAGTATTTTTACTGACTTTCCCTCTAGGCTCGCCTCGTTCATAGTCATAGGCCACAATCATACTTTGATTATCCAAAAGCACGCCTTGGAGTCGGCCATAGGGACAAATAACCGTACAAACCAGCTCCCTAACGTATGAAAACACTAAATAAAACACAAAAGTGAAAATCCAAATTGAAATAAATCCAGACGTATGTTGTTCAATTGGCTCAGTCATAATTTTTATTAATGCATCCGAACCAATGATATAGGCCAAAAAGATATTCGAGATAAAAAAGGAAATTAAAATAAAAATAAAATGTTTTGCACCTTTTTTTAAGACTTTTTCGGGGCTCAAAGGAGCAGCATTCAGCTTTTGCTGTTGAATATAATCCCCCTCAATCCAATTCTCGACCTTCCTGAATACCATTTCCATAAATATGGTTTGCGGACAAGCCCAGCCGCACCAAACCCTTCCGAAAATTGCCGTAAACATCACAATAAATACCATGAATGTTAAAATGGCTAACACAAAAAGGTAGAAATCTTGAGGCCAGAAAATGACTCCAAAAAACACGAATTTACGCTCAATAATATTAAGTAAAATAAGCTGCTCTCCGTTAATTTTAATAAATGGACTTCCAAAAAGTATCAAAAGAAAGAAGTAGCTCAACTTATCACGGTAATGATATAATTTGCCTTTAATGATTTGAGGGTACATCCATTTCCTCTTATTTTCAGTATCACTGATTGAAGGAAGATGATCTCTGAAATTAGGTATGTCGGCCATTTAATCTATTACAATTTTTTATGTTTTTACGCTTCTGCGATAAAATCTCATTAAGGTAATTTCTGTAAAAATCTATATTCTAAAGATTTTATAACATGATCTAGGTCATTTTAATTCATAATAAACATCATTTAAATCTTATTTAATTCAATGCATCTTCGTAATCAGGAATGATCTTTTTAAAGAAAGATCAAAACCAATATGATTCTTAATAAATTAACTTTATGATGATCAAGGATTATGTTTTAAGGCTCAAGAACCTCACCATAGCTGATTCGCCTGAAGTTGGAACCAAAAATGCTTTTTTAGGTGAGATTTTTACTCATCCCACCCTACATAACATTAAGGTGCCAGATGGATTTGCCATTTCCTCAACAGCCTTTCATCGATTTATTGAATATAATAAGTTGGATGGTGTTCATGAAAAACTATTGGCTTCCTTGGATAGGGATAATTTATCTAGCATTGAAAAAGTTGGGAAGAAAGCTAGAGAATTAATACTCGGTGCCCGAATGCCAGGAGATATTGAAAATGCTATTATTGCAGCCTATCATGAACTTTGTTCTGAATCCTTAACCGAAGTTGCTGTTAGAAGTAGTGCGATTAGTATCAATCCACTTCAAACATATTTCAAAGATGTTCATGACACCTTCCTTAATGTGAAAGGCGAAATGGAGTTAATAAATAATGTTAAAAAATGTTTTGCATCTCTGTATTCGGATAATGCTTTGAAGAATCACTCAAGCTCTTCACCAAAATTGATCTCCGTTTGTGTTCAAAAAATGGTGCGATCAGATAAGTCATGTTCTGGAATGGCCTTCACTTCAGATCCGGAAACTAGTTTTTTGGATGTGATTCATATTAGCGGAGTGTATGGGATTTTAGATAAAAACTATCAAAAGGAACTTAATCCAGATGAATTTATCGTTTATAAACCCAATATTTCTCAGGGAACAAATTCCATCATTAAGAAAAAAATGGGTTTGAAAAATCAGATGCTCACTTTTAATAAAAAATCTGAATTGCATCCGTCTGATACCCCAAAGCCATTGCGAAATCAGTTTATTTTAATGGATGATGAAATACTTAAAATAGCTGAATGGGGCTTAATTCTTGAAGATTATTATGGAACACCCATAAGTTTTGAATGGGCAAAAGATGGTATTACAGAGGATCTATATTTATTGCAGGCTAGACCTCAAAATATTAAGAAATTTAAAAATTAATCTATAAAAATGACTAAATCTGAGATTAAATTTCTTAGCGGACCGCAATCACGTCTTAAAGAATTTCTTTTTACAATCAGTATTGTTCGCCAATTTATCAAAGGATTTAGAGAACTACATTTTATCGGTCCATGTATTACTATTTTTGGATCTGCTCGATTTGATGAACATCATGAATACTATAAATTAACCAGGAAGGCGGCCGGTGAGTTTGCTAAGCTTGGTTTTACAATTATGACTGGCGGTGGACCCGGAATTATGGAAGCCGCTAACCGTGGGGCCAAAGATGTTGGTGGCCGCTCAGTAGGATGTAATATTCAACTCCCAAGAGAGCAAAAACATAATCCATATCTAGATAAATGGGTAGAAATCAAACATTTCTTCGTCCGAAAGGTTCTACTTGTTAAATACTCTTTTGCTTTTGTGGTTATGCCCGGCGGATTTGGAACGCTTGATGAATATTTTGAAGCTATTACTCTAATTCAAACAAAAAAAATAGGTGATTTTCCAGTAATTATCTTTTGTAAGGATTTTCATCAGAAGTTAATTGAACATACTCACGTGATGCGAATGGAAGGGACTGTTTCGGAGGCTGATTTAGGTCTTTTTCTTGTTACTGATTCAATTGAAGAAGCTATTACACTAATTAAGGAAGAGGGTATTAAAAAACATGGATTAAAATTTGAAAAAAAGATAAAGCCTTTTAGATGGCTATTCGAATCGAAATTTAAATTCTGATCATGAATTACACATTTTGCCTGATGAAATTATTCACATGGACAATCGTTACATTAATATACGAATTTTTAAATGATTTTCCAAATACGATCTTTTTATTTAATTCTTGTTTATCTCCTGCTAACTAGCCTTTATGCACTTAGCCAGACGAGTAATAAATCCGCTATACTTGATAAGGATGGCTCCATAAATAAAAATCAAACTCATGTAAGTTGGGGTTTTGTGCGTTTTTTTGGAAGTACCACTAAAGTTAGATTTGAGAACTACGAAATTGATAAATTCTTAAAACAATACCCCGAATTTTTGCCATTTGCAGAGAATATCCAGATATTTTATAACCAAAGGAAAATGGCTTATGCCTGGTTTGATCAGAAGGGATTAATTGAACAAGCTGATAACCTATACAATAGGGTATCTAATTTGGATCTTCAAGATTCGGAGGGGATACCTTACCTAAATGCATTAGATTCTTTAATGAATCCTGATATGTCCTTCAAATTTTCAGGAGCTCAAAAAATTAAGCTTGAACTCATGCTTACCGCTCAATATTGTGTGCTTTCTGAAATCCGTTCTTCTGAAAAACATCCAGATTTGCTTAATGATCTTAACTGGAAGCCTAAAGGACAAAAATTGTCTTTCGAGGCTTACCTTGATAAGGTTTTAAATGCACCAATCGGACAAATAAGGGAAGGAGAATCACCAATTAATAGGCAGTATGAATTATTGAAAAAGTATCTCGAAAAATATCGTGAGCTTGATAAAAGAGGCGATTATTTTAAAATTAAACTCGAAAAAACATCCTATAAATTAGGGGATAGCTCTGAAATTGTTACGCAAATAAAATTACGTCTCAATGAGCTAGGTGATCTTCAAAATATAAATCCTAATCCCATCTTCGATCTTCAAC
>NZ_JBIIPN010000163.1:0-4983 GCF_044342615.1 Daejeonella sp.
GATTTAAAAAAATTATTAAATATTCTTAATTAAATAATTTAGCCTCTTTTGTTAAAATAATATTCGGTTATATTTCATAAATTGGATTTATAAATTTTAAGAAAATGAAATATATTCTTGTTTTTATTTGTCTTTTGATAGTTGAAAAATCTGCTGCGCAAGTGGAAAAACGCCTCGACTCATTATTGAAAAGTAGCGTTGGACTTAATGAACCTGGGATAGCCCTTTATATTGAAAATAATGGTCGTGTAATTTATAATAAAGGCTTCGGGATAGCAGAAGATGATCGTCCGAAGCAACTCAAGCCCAAGACAAATTTCAGATTAGCTTCAGTATCAAAGCAATTCACTGCAATGTGTATTTTATTGCTTGAACAAGATAAAAAGCTATCAATAGACGACCCAATTAGTAAATATTTCTCTGAATTACCTAAATCAATTTCAGATAAAATTTCCATTCGTCAATTAATTACACACAGCTCAGGAATCATTGATTATGAAGAAGTTATGGATAATTCAATATCAAAACCATTATTGGATATTGATGTCCTAAACATCCTAAGTAAACAAGAAAAAACTTATTTTAAACCCGGTTCTGAGTTCAGGTATAGTAATTCGGCTTATGCCCTATTAGCATTGATTGTAGAGCGAGTTTCGAGTCAATCATTTCCAGAATTTATGAATGAGAGAATATTCAAACCATTGAAAATGAAAAATTCAATGGTTTATGAAGCCAATGCGCAAATTCCAAATCGATCTTTTGGCTTTGCTAGAGATAAAAACGAGAATATTTACCCAAACGATCAAAGTTTAACTAGCGCAATACAAGGAGATGGTGGTGTTTATACCTCATTAAATGAGTATAAAAAATGGACTTATGCATTATGGAATAATACACTTATTGACCTTCCTACTATCCTTAAACGCTTAAATTCGCCAATTAAAGAGCTTACAAACAGTTATTATGGTCCCGGATGGTTTTATTTCCAAAATGCCAATCCTGCCTTATTTCATTCGGGAAGCACTTGTGGCTTCAGCACCTACTCTATCAATATACCAAGTCAGAAAATATCAATTGTTTATTTCTCAAATATTGCAGGAAATTCTGAGCCATTTAAAAAAATATTGGAACTACTTAAGTCGGAGGGTATTGAAAACCCTGCAGATGTATTTACTTTACATCAATTAACACGATAGTAATGGAGTTTATTGAAGATAAAGTATTTGAAGGCATAAAGTTTCAAGAGGAGCCTCTAGCCAAGGCTGAATATGAAAATTGTGTCTTTAAACATTGTGATTTTTCAGGTGCCAATTTATTTGAATTTAAATTTAGTGATTGCGAATTTATTGGATCTAATTTTAGTTTGGCAAACATCAGTAAAACTGCATTTAGGGACATAAAATTTAAAGAATGTAAGTTGTTAGGACTACATTTTGAGCATTGTAATGAATTCGGATTAGAATTCACATTTGAAAACTGTCAGCTAGATCATTCAATATTTTACAAGACAAAAATCAAAAAAACAAATTTTAAAGATTCACAATTAAAAGAGGTTGATTTTACGGAATGTGATTTAACAGAGTCTGTATTTGAGAATTGTGATTTGAACAATGCTAATTTTGACCGAACCATACTCGAAAAAGTGGATTTAAGATCTGCTTACAACTATTCAATAGATCCGGAAAATAATCGAATAAAGAAGGCTAAATTTTCAATTCAGGGTATCTCCGGACTCCTCAACAAATACGACATAAAGATTGAAAATTAATTTTTGAAATGCAGAGAAATGAATGTTTTGACAAAGCAAAAACAATCTTTTCACTAAATTTACATTGTTTCTGAAGAAAAAGATCTAGGGAATAGATACAATGAAGGACGAATTTTTAAGGCATATATTCAAAAAGCAACAAGAAGCAAATTCGGTACCTTCAAACGAGGAAATTTCGAATTGGGCTTTAGAACTAATTCAATTACTCTATCCAGAGAAGTCTAAGCGTATTTTATATTCCATTGATGAGCTCAAAACCGAATTCAAGAAGCTTGAGATTGAACTTTTCAAAATCATGGAATCCACAAAAGCATGTATAAATTGTAATCATGCCCAATTATCTAAAGATTTTTTTGAGACATTACCAGAAATATACAGACTCTTGAATACTGATATCAAGGCCATTTTCGATGGTGATCCGGCAGCAAAGAGTGAATTTGAGGTTGTGAGAGCCTATCCAGGCTTTTATGCCATCTCATTTTATCGCTTGGCACATGCGTTATATAAATTAGGGATACCCCTCTTGCCACGAATTTTCACAGAATATGCCCATTCAAAAACGGGCATCGACATTCATCCAGCAGCAGAGATAGATGAGTATTTTCATATTGATCATGGAACAGGAATTGTAATTGGCGAGACTTGCAAAATTGGAAAATATGTGAAAATGTATCAGGGAGTAACTTTAGGGGCTTTAAGTGTACATAAAAGCATGGCAGATACTAAAAGGCATCCTACAATTGGCGACCGTGTGGTTGTTTATTCGGGCGCAACCATTCTTGGTGGAGAAACAGTTATTGGAAATGACAGTACGATTGGAGGAAATGTATGGCTAACCAAAAGCGTTCCTGCAGGCTCTTTTGTTTATAATGTCGCTGAAGTAAGAATATCAACCACAAAAGAGAAATCATAATGGCAGGAATCATTGATTTAGTAGGAAATACCCCCCTGGTGGAGTTGCAGCGCTTAAACCCCAACCCGAATGTAAAAATTTATGCCAAATTGGAAGGCAATAACCCAGGAGGAAGTGTTAAAGATAGAGCAGCGCTAAATATGATTAGGAGTGCCATTGAGCGGGGTGATATTAGCAAAAAAACAAAGCTTATCGAAGCAACCAGTGGTAATACAGGAATCGCTTTAGCGATGATTTCAAGCTTGTATGGCATTGAAATAGAATTAGTTATGCCATCTAATTCAACAAGAGAGCGTACCTTAACCATGGAAGCTTTTGGTGCAAAAGTAACCTTACTCGATGGAATAGAACTTTGCAGAGATTATGCTGAAGAAAAAGCTGCGAGTGGTAAAAGTTATCAACTTAATCAGTTTGCTAATCCAGATAATTTCATGGCACATTACAAAACTACGGGACCAGAAATTTGGAGAGATACGGAGCAAAAAATAACGCATTTTGTGAGTTCTATGGGAACAACAGGCACTATTATGGGATGTTCAAGATTTTTGAAAGAAAAGAATAACAACATACAAATTATTGGATGTCAGCCAACTGAAGAATCATCTATTCCCGGAATACGCCGTTGGCCAGAGGCCTATTTACCCAAAATATTTGAACCTAACCGCGTAGACCGCATCATGGATATTTCTCAAACTGAGGCCACTGCTATGAGCCGTAAGTTGGCAAAAGAAGAAGGTATATTTGCAGGAATGAGTAGTGGTGGTGGAGCTTCCGCAGCAATCAGATTAGCTTCAGAATTGGAGGAAGGAGTAATTGTATTTATTGCTTGCGATCGAGGTGATCGATATTTAAGTAGCGATCTTTTTGGATAATTTAAGTATTGCCATACTTCTTAAAATCTAAAATTTTAGGCGAATGGCAGTGTTTATCGATAATTTGATTTATAATCTCCTGCGTCATATCTGGATAATTAACCTCAATAATTTTTGAAGAATCTATCCATGCATTGATAATCATATCATTTCTATCATGCAGATTTTTAATAACAGGAACACCCATGTCTTTTAATGCAGCAGCGTTTAATTGCTGCTCATATTGATTTTTCATAGGAATAACCAAGAGCTTCTTTTTCATAAATAAAGCCTCGGCAGGAGTTTCAAAACCTGCCCCACATAGCACCCCGTCAGATGAAGCCATGCTACTTACAAATCTCTCATTATGAATAGGTTGTACGGTAATATTTTTAAGGGTAAATGCTCTACGATTATGTTTTGAAAACACATCCCATCTTACATTTTTAAATTGACTTAACTTTGCAATCAATCGCTTGTCATCGTAGGCAGGAAGATAGACGGTATAATGCGCTTTATTTTCAATCTTCTGATTTCTAACCTGAGCTCTAATTACCGGGGTGAAAATATTATTTTCATAAGATTTAAAGTGAAAACCATATTGTGCAGTGGTAGGAGCATAATTTTTGAGAATTAACTTACCTAACATATCAGTATGCTCTGCTTTTGGAGCCTCTTCAGCTAAAACAGCAGCTTGATGACTCAACCCAATGCAAGGAATATTCTTCATGTAGCAGGCCCATGATGATACAGGTTCAAAATCATTGATAACCAAGTCATAGTTCTCCACTGGTAAAGCATTGATTTCTTTAACTAGCTTACGAATATTAGATTTCACGAAGGTTTTCCAGAGATCAACACCTCCAGACTTACCAAAAATAAAACTGAGTCCGCGTAATTTATACTTCAAAGGAAAGGGTAAACTAAGATCACCCTGAGTGCCACTCACAAGAATATCGACATTTCCATGTTGCTTTAGACAAGGGATAATATCCATTGCCCTGCTTAAATGTCCATTTCCTGTGCCTTGAATGGCATAAAGTATATTCATTAATTAGAAGATAATCTGCTGCTAAATTGCTAAAAATCTATGAGACCTCATCGCAAAAAGAAAAACTAAGATCACCTATTAATTAAATATAGATTACGAAAATTAATTTTATTTAAAAAATCATAACAAAAATAACAAAAAACCTCTTTAAAGGTTTTTTGTTATAAAATTTTATAAAAGCAAAATTAAGATCAAAAGAATGATGATTATCGCACCAACAGAAAGATAAACACCTCCATTAGTAACCTTTAATTCCTTTTTCATTTCAATTAATTCGTTGCGTAGGTTTTTTCGTTCCTTCGAATTTAATTGGGATCTATCAATATTTTTAATTTCTTCGATCCTCTTTGTAATTACCTCAATACGAGCCTTTTGAGTCTCAGTCAGCACGGGTTTATTA
>NZ_JBIIPN010000164.1:0-4970 GCF_044342615.1 Daejeonella sp.
TCAAAATAATCTGCTAGTCCGGAGCAAACACCAGCAATCATTTTATCCTGCTGGTTCCGTTGAAGTTTCTTTTCCATGTTTTAATTATAAATATTTTTAATAAACAATTTTCTATTTGTTAATTGATGAATCAAAACTAAGGTTGAATTAATGCAGTTAAAATAGTCAATAGGTAGGTGGTACAAAGTTCTCGGTAAAAGCCCCTAAATTATCGGTAAAAACAATAATTATATTTCGCCCTCTTGAGGTCTGATAATAATCTCATCTACATTTGCACCTGCACTCATTTGCAAACAAGCAATTACAGTTGCCGCAACATCATCCGCAGAAACAAATCGCTCAGCTGGCAGACTTGTCCCAGACCATGAATCAGTCAATGTAGCACCAGGTATAATAGCGGTAACCTTTATTCCAAAAGCCATCAATGAATCTCTCAAAGCCCTTGTAAGACTCAATAAAGCAGCTTTACTAATGCTATAAGAAGATGCACTTGGTACAGGCTTAAGACTAGCAATGGAACAAATATTAAAGATATATCCAGACGACTGACCTTTCATAGATTGAGTAAAAAACTTACTCAAATAATGAGGTGCTTGCACATTAACTTTCAATTGTCTTTCTAAATCATCTTCCCCCTCTTCAAAAAGATTAGATGGAATATATAAACCTGCATTATTAACTAATACATCAACAGAACCGAGATTTTTAAGCGAAATAGTTGCGAAATCCTTTAACTCAGACATATTTTCCATGTCGGCTTTTATTCCATAAAAACTCAGATTGGGATAAGATTGTTTGAGCTCAACAAGAAAATTATCGATTTCCCCTTGATTTCTAGCACAAAAAGCCACGTTATAATTATTTGCAGCTAGATGTTCCACAATAGCCTTTCCGATACCCTTTGTTGCTCCTGTTACAATTGCATTCATAAGTTAAAATTAAGAAAATGAATTGTGCCTACCTATTTAATTTAAGGCATAATTTCAATTGATTACCTTTGCGTAATAAATTCGTCTTAAAAGAGACGATAATTTTATATTTACATTAAATAATCAGTAAAAAAGCATTTTCAGATGATATTTCACCCCTTAGGTAAATATATTTTATTGTTAAAAGCTGTATTCCGTAGACCCGAAAAATGGAATATCTATCGTAGGGAAATATTCCACGAAATGGTATCTATTGGTGTTGGTTCCTTAGGAATCATTGCGATTATTTCTTTATTTTTGGGTGCTGTAACCACGGTTCAGACTGCCTTTCAGCTAGTTAGCGATTTTATTCCGAAGTCGGTTATTGGTATGATTGTGCGTGATTCAGCAATTTTAGAGCTAAGTCCCACAATCTCAGCCATAGTCTTAGCCGGAAAAGTAGGTTCAAGTGTAGCATCTCAAATAGGCACTATGCGCGTTACAGAGCAAATCGATGCGCTAGAAATTATGGGAATAAACAGTCCCGGTTACCTCATACTCCCAAAAATTATTGGAGCGGTAACAATGATACCTCTCCTTGTTATAATCTCAATTGGATTAACAATTTTTGGAGGATACGTTGCCGGATCGGCCTCAGGAGCGGTAAGTGCGCAAGACTTTATTGTGGGCATTACTTCTGATTTTATCCCATTCACTTTCACAGTATCTATGGTAAAGTCTGTTGTTTTTGCATTTATTATTACTTCAGTCTCGGCCTATCAAGGATTTTACACCAATGGAGGAGCATTAGAAGTAGGAAGATCAAGTACAAAAGCAGTAGTAATTAGTTGTATTGCTATACTGTTTACAGACTATTTAGTTGCACAATTATTACTATGATAAAGGTTAAGAATATACATAAAACCTTTGGAGAAAACCACGTTTTACAGGGTATTTCGGCCGAATTTAAGGAAGGCATGTGCAATCTTATTATTGGAGGGTCAGGTTCAGGGAAAACAACCTTATTGAAGTGCATGGTAGGATTACATGAACCAGAAAAGGGATCTGTAATTTATGATGGTAGAGATTTTACGAGCATGAACTTTCAATCGAGAATTGAAATTCGTACCGAAATAGGTATGCTTTTTCAAGGATCAGCACTTTTTGACTCGATGAATGTGGAGGATAATATCATGTTTCCCATCAACATGTTCACCAATCAAGACAGAAAAGAGAAGCTAGAACGTGCTAATTTTTGTTTGGAGCGAGTAAATCTGGCTGGGAAAAATAAACTATTCCCTTCTGAGCTTTCTGGTGGGATGAAAAAAAGGGTGGGTATTGCTCGTGCAATTGCAATGAATCCCAAATATCTATTTGTAGATGAGCCTAATTCGGGACTCGATCCTAAGACGGCCATTGTAATTGATGAGCTTATTCAAGAAATTACCGAAGAGTTTAAAACCACCACTGTGGTAGTAACCCATGATATGAATTCTGTGATGGGCATTGGTGAGAACATTATTTTCTTACACCAAGGCAAAAAATGGTGGGAAGGTTCAAACAAAGAAATTACAGAATCTAACAATACTGAGCTTAATGAATTTGTATTTGCCAGTAAATTCATGCAAGCACTTAAAAAATAAATTATCGGATTAAATCCATTCAAAAAAGAATAAATGATTCAACTATTAACCCCTCAACACTGGAAAGATTACGAACTGATAGATTGCGGTGATTTTGAGAAATTAGAAAGATTTGGGAATATCATTCTGATAAGGCCAGAGCCTCAAGCTGTTTGGGGCAAGGGGCTCCCCGAAAGTGAATGGACCAAATTACATCATATCCGATTTAAGGGCCGTTCGGCAACATCCGGAGAGTGGATTAAAAAAGATCATAAAACTCCAGATAGGTGGCATATCAGTTATAAAAATGGAAATATTGAATTAAAATTCAGACTAGCCCTCACCTCCTTTAAGCATTTAGGAATTTTTCCGGAGCAGGCAGTGAACTGGGATTATAGCATCAATTGCATTAAGAAATTTAAAACAAAACAGCCCAAAGTATTAAACCTATTTGCCTACACAGGAGGTGCATCTTTAGCTGCTTGTGCTGCTGGCGCAGAAACAACACACGTTGATTCGATCAAACAGGTGGTAAGTTGGGCAAATGAAAACCAAACACTTTCTGGATTGGAAAATATACGCTGGACTGTTGAAGATGCTTTGAAATTTGTGAAGCGCGAAGTAAAAAGAGGGCGTAAGTACAATGGAATTATCCTCGATCCACCGGCATACGGTCACGGGCCAAATGGAGAAAAATGGAAACTTGAAGATAATATCAAGGAAATGATGGATGACGTGGTAAAACTACTTGATGATGACGAACATTTTCTTATCTTGAACACATACTCACTTGGTTTTTCATCCGTTATAGTTGAGAATTTAATACGTTCCTCCTTTCCGGAAGTGCAGAACCTTGAGAGTGGGGAATTATACCTACAAGCAAGCTCAGGTTGCAAATTACCACTAGGGGTATTTGGCAAATTCTGTAAAACCATTTGAGAAATATAAATAATAAACGCGTCTATAAAACCGAAGAAAAACAATAAATCGAATGAAAAAGACCAATTTTATAATAAAAAGCATCGCCATTCTTGCTTTTTCAAGCATTTTCACCAACTGTTCTGAGTCAAATAGTAAGACTGAAAACAAATCAGGAGTGAAAACTGGAGAATCTATTTCAAATGATTCAGAAGTTGAGGAAGATGCTTCACCTGAGCTAGAGCCCATTGATACAGCACTCTACAATCAAAAAATTAAGGAACTTGCCAATGGAGATACCACCGGTAAATGGCCTGTAAAAAATCAGCCTTATCCCCTACCTGGAGCAATTTTACCATATAAAAGAGTGGTTACCTATTATGGCAATCTTTACTCAAAGAAAATGGGTGCTTTAGGTGAATATGCTCCTAAAGAGATGCTAAATATGCTGTATGCTGAGGTTCGCAAATGGGAGAAAGTTGACCCAAAAACCCCAGTCCAGCCAGCACTGCATTATATTGCTGTGGTAGCCGCAGGTGATCCTGGTAAAGATGGAAAATATAGAAATAGAATGCCCGATAAGCATATCGACTCGGTATTAACCATTTCAAGAATGAAGAAAGACATGATTGTTTTTTTAGATATTCAAGTGGCACTAAGTACCATAAAAGATGAGCTTCCAAGACTAGAAAAATATCTTAAAATGCCTAATGTACATTTGGGTATCGACCCAGAATTTTCGATGAAAGGCGGAGTATTGCCAGGTAAAAAAATTGGGACTTATGATGCATCCGAAATTAACTATGTTTCTGATTATTTAGCTAAATTGGTGAAAGCCAACAATTTACCTCCCAAGATTTTTGTAATTCACCGTTTCACAAAAAAAATGGTAACTAATTATCAAAATATTAAATTAAGGCCTGAAGTACAGGTAGTTATGCACATGGATGGATGGGGTGAGCCTGAGCTTAAAAAAGGAACACATCGTCATTTCATTTACTCTGAGCCTGTACAATTTGCCGGCTTTAAGCTGTTTTATAAAAACGACTTAAAGAAGGCTCCAAACAGGTTAATGACACCAGAGGAACTAATGAAACTAAAACCAATACCGAGTTATATACAGTATCAGTAAAGGTGTACTAGTGGTACAGTGCACGAGTGGTACGGTGACAACACCGACCACAGGACAATACCGAGTGATATACAAGTATCAGTAAAAGTGTACGAGTGGTACGGTGGTACAGTGACAACACCGACCACAGGAAAGTACCGAGTGATATACAGTATCAGTAAAGCTGTACGAGTGGTACGTTGTACGAGTGGTACGGTGGTACGGTGACAACACCGACCAGAGGACAATACCGATTGATATAAAGTATCAGTAAAATTGTACGAGCGGTAAGGTGCACGAGTGGTACGGTGACAACACCGACCACAGGACAATACCGAGTGATATACAAGTATCAGTAAAAGTGTACGAGTGGTACGGTGGTACAGTGACAACACCGACCACAGGAAAGTA
>NZ_JBIIPN010000165.1:0-4911 GCF_044342615.1 Daejeonella sp.
TTTGTTGAATTTGCTCGTGATTTTAGTAAATCTATTAATCTTGATACTAGCAAGTTAGATGATCTTTACATTTCCATGCGTAAATTCTTGGAAAATAAGCAGCCTAACCAAGCGGATACCTCAGAAATTCAAACACTTAAAGGCCTAATCCGTAAAGGGGAAGCAATAAGTGGAGCACGTTTTGCTGGTTTAAAAGATGAGAATATTCATTTTATGGCGCTCCCTTTTTACGATAGAGGTAAAACAACTCGTAACCCTGTTGCCGAAGACGATGTACTCATCACCATGGAGCTTCTTGAGCGTGTAAAACCGCATCAAGTATTTGCTGCAGGCGATTTTGCCGATCCGCATGGAACGCATAAGGTTTGTTTCGATATCATTATTGAAGCACTAAGACGCTTAAAAGATCGTGAATGGGCTAAAGATTGCTGGTTATGGCTTTACCGTGGTGCTTGGCATGAATTTGAAACACATGAAATTCAAATGGCTGTGCCGCTTTCTCCACAAGAGGTAATTCGCAAGCGTTTAGCCATATTTAAACATCAATCGCAAAAAGATATCCCTGTTTTTCCTGGAGATGATGCGCGCGAATTTTGGGTGCGTGCCGAAGATCGTACTCGTGAAACAGCTAAAGCATACGATCGTTTAGGTTTAGCCGAATACGAAGCGATGGAAGCATTTGTCCGCTGGGAATACTAAATACCAACAGCATGAAATATGGAGCTCGACTTTTTATTGCGCTAGGATTAAGCCTTATAGGTTTTCAAAGTTTTTCGCAACAAAAGTCGAGACCCAATATTGTGGTCATCTTAACAGACGATCATGCGGTTAGCACAATCGGGGCCTATGGCTCAAAATATGGTGCTACTCCAAATCTAGATCGCCTCGCTAAAGAAGGTGCACTCTTTAACCGTGCCTTTGTTGTGAATTCTATCTGCGGACCAAGCAGAGCGGTGCTCTTAACCGGAAAGTACAGTCATATCAATGGCATGAGAGATAATCGCGATCGCTTTGATGCTTCCCAAGATGTATTTCCAAAACATTTAAAACAATCAGGCTTTCAAACTGCATGGATAGGTAAATGGCATTTGGTTGATTATCCCCAAGGTTTCGATTATTGGAATATTTTGCCTGGTCAGGGCCTTTACTATAATCCAAACATGATTAGCATGGGCGGTGATACCACGAGGCATGATGGCTATGCTACAGATATTATCACCGAACAGACGCTCAGCTGGCTTGATAAACGTGATCAAACAAAGCCATTTATGGTTGTAGTGGGCGAAAAAGCGCCACATCGGACTTGGATGCCAGATACTACTGATTTAGGTAAATTTGATCATATCAATTTCCCTTTGCCTAAAAACTTTTACGATAATTACGAAAACCGCATTGCTGCCCAAATGCAGGATATGTCGATCGAAAAAACCATGAAATTGGGCTATGATCTAAAAATGACCAGCGATCCTGATGCCTCCGCCTCCTCTTTTGTCAAAAGAATGAGTCCGGAGCAAAGAAAAAAATGGAATTCCTACTATAATAAAATCGAAAAAGATTTTCTTGAAAAGAAACCTACAGGAAAGGCGCTGATTGAATGGAAATTTCAACGTTACATGCGTGATTATTACAGTACTACGCTCTCGCTAGATCGAAATATTGGTAAAATTCTTGATTACCTTGATAAAAATAATTTAAGCGAGAATACCATTGTAGTTTATACCTCTGATCAGGGATTTTATATGGGTGAGCATGGCTGGTTTGATAAGCGTTTTATGTATGAAGAATCAATGCGCACACCATTGATTATCCGTTATCCAAAATTAATCAAGCCAGGAACAGTTTCGAATCAAATGATATCGAATGTCGATTTTGCACCCACTTTTTTAGAAGCAGCAGGTGTAGCTATCCCCAAAGAAATTCAAGGTAAATCAATGATGCCTTTGCTTAAAGATTCGAAAGCAAGCATTCGGAATTCGGCCTACTACCATTTCTTTGAATATCCTGGAGAACACAGCGTTTTAAAGCACTTTGGAATTCGTACAAATCGCTATAAACTGATTCGCTTTTATGATCATAAAAATTTCTGGGAGCTTTATGACCTAGAAAAAGATCCAAACGAGATGAAAAATATTTATGGACAGAAAAAATATGAGTCCATAACTGCCGACCTCAAAAAGCAATTGGAACAGCTTTGTATTGAGAATAAGGATACTGAGGCAATAAAAGCGCTTTCTCAAAAGCTTTAATATTTTTTAAACACTATTTCATTCTAACATGCGCACCTTTTCATTACGTGCATTTTTTACCTTGTCAATGCCATACCCACCGCATTGTCATTGCGAGCATTTTTTACTTGTCATTGCGAGCGTAGCGAAGCAATCCCATTAATTTAGTAGGAGATTGCTTCGTACCTCGCAATGACATATCAAAATCTCATAAATTTAAAAAGCCCATAATTCTCCAATCAAGTACCAAGACACAAGGAATTTTATCTTTTCTGCATAATTGTAAATACTGTAAAGCAATACTATCTTTATAGCATGAATGAACCATTAATTCTTCAAAAATCGCCGGCAAGGCTCTTATCCTTAGACGTATTTAGAGGCCTTACTGTTGCCGCAATGATTCTGGTAAATAATCCAGGAAGCTGGTCGCATATTTATGCACCTCTAAAACATGCTGAATGGCATGGCTGCACACCTACAGATTTAATTTTCCCATTCTTCCTCTTCATAGTTGGGGTCTCCATTTCTTATGCATTGGGAAGTAAAAAAGGAAATGTTAAGGATTCAAAATTACTAATCACAGCTGCTAAAAGAGCATTAATCTTGTTTGGATTAGGCCTTTTCTTAAATCTCTTCCCAAAGATATTTACAGAACCCATCGAGGCACTTAGCACTGTTCGCATACCTGGAGTACTGCAACGTATTGCTGTGGTCTTCTTCATAACGGCCCTAATTTTCATTAAAACTAGTCAGAAAACCCAAGTAAGACTCTTCTTTGGAATTCTAATTAGCTATTGGCTACTCATGACTTTCGTCCCAGTACCGGGTGTTGGTTATGCCAACTTGGAAAAAGAAACCAATTTAGGTGCTTGGCTAGATCGTACTGTACTTACTGAAGCACATTTGTGGAAATCTGCCAAAACCTGGGATCCTGAGGGTATTTTAAGCACCTTGCCTGCAGTAGCCACCGGACTATTCGGTTTATTAATTGGAACATGGCTTAAGCGGAAAGATAAAGACGAAGCGGTTAAAATCTCTTGGATGTTTAGTATTGGTACCTTGGCAATTGTTTTGGGTTTAATCTGGGACTTGTTTTTCCCAATAAATAAAGCCTTATGGACCAGCTCTTTTGTTTTATATGCTGGAGGTTTAGCAACAATTGGCCTAGCATTGTGTTATTGGTTGATAGATGTACAAGGTTATAAAAAAGGCACTACCCCATTTGTTGTTTATGGTGTAAATGCCATTACTGTATTTTTCCTTTCGGGATTAATTCCAAGAATATTAAGCATGATTAAAGTCAATATGCCCGATGGAACAAGCTTAAGTTCAAGAGTATGGATGTATGAAACATTTTACACCCCATATTTTTCACCAATTAATGCTTCATTAGCCGGGGCTGTAACATTTATCCTAATTTGGCTTCTAATACTATGGTTAATGTTTAAAAAAAATATTATTGTTAAAGTTTAAATATTTTCCACTAAATTGCTTATCCACTATAAATTTTAATATATGAGAACTATTAATAAATTTTTGAGCTTCTCGGTCGCATTAGTCATTGCGGTTTCCGGAATAGCAAATGCTCAGCCAAAGGCCAAGAGCAAAGATGGCGCGGCCACAGAGGTCATTCCCTTAGATCCGACAGTTAGAACTGGTAAACTCCCCAACGGTTTTACCTATTATATTCGTAAGAATGTAGAACCTAAAAACAGGGTTACTTTATATCTTGCTAATAAAATAGGATCTATCATGGAAAATGATGACCAGCTTGGTCTGGCGCATTTCATGGAGCACATGGGATTCAATGGTACAAAGAATTTCCCAAAAAATGACCTAGTAAATTATTTACAGAAGACTGGAGTTCGATTTGGTGCCGATTTAAATGCATACACGAGCTTCGATGAAACTGTTTATCAACTCCCTATCCCATCAGATGATCCAGAAATCCTTAAAAACGGTATTCAAATCATGCGCGACTGGGCTCAGGATGCTACGCTAAGTGATGAAGAGATCAATAAAGAGCGTGGTGTGGTTATAGAAGAAAAAAGATTAGGAAAAGGTGCTCAGCAACGTATGCAGGACCAATATCTGCCTATGCTTTTCAATAATTCACGTTATTCAAATCGTTTGCCAATTGGAACGGAAGAGGTACTAAAGAATTTTACTCCTGCAACTTTACGTCAGTTTTATACTGATTGGTATAGACCTGATCTTCAGGCCCTAATTGTAGTTGGAGATATTGATGTAGATGCTATGGAGCAAACAATCAAAACAAAGTTCTCTGATCTTAAAAAGCCAGCAAAACCACGTGAACGTACAAAATACTCTATCTCTTTGCTTAATAAAAACCAATTTATTACTGTTACTGATAAGGAATTTCCTGTAACTGTAGCGCAAGTCATAATAAAGCATCCAGAATCAAAACTTATCACCAAAACAGATTATAGAAATAGCATTGTAAGATCATTATTCAACCAAATGCTAGGTTCACGTTTTGCAGAGTTAAGTAAGCAAGCAAACCCTCCTTTCTTACAAGGTGGCGCTAATATTAGTGCATTCCTTGCGGGACTTGATAACTACAGCGCATTTGTTGTGGCTAAGCCTGGAGAAATGGAAAGAGGCTTTAAAGCGGTACTTTCTGAAACTGAACGTGTACAACGTTTTGGATTTACTGAAACTGAGC
>NZ_JBIIPN010000166.1:0-4903 GCF_044342615.1 Daejeonella sp.
TAGCTATTTCAATAAAACAAATGGTGCACTCGGAAAAACAGGATCATTAGATTTCATTTTTAGCCGTAAATCTGTTTTCCGCTTCGATCCAGGAGAAATGGAATTAGATGAGCTTGAATTTGAACTAATTGATGCCGGTTTAGAAGATTTATACGTTGAAGTAGATGAGAATGGAAAAGATATTGGTGTTATCCATACTTCCTTTGAGGATTTCGGAAAAATGCAAAAAGCATTGGAAGAAAAAGGCATTCCTGTAATTAGCTCAAAGCTTGAACGTATTGCACAATCTACCACTGAAGTAAATGAAGAACAAGCCGCCGATGTTTTCAAATTAATTGATAAATTGGAAGAAGATGATGATATTCAGGCGGTTTATCACAATATGGCCGAATAAATTCAACAATGACTTTTGAAGAATTTTTAATAAAAAAGAAAATTGATCCTGTTCAGCTGCAAGATGCTGATCAGGATTTTTTTGATGAATTTAAAAGTCATTTTAATGAGATGGGCGAAAAAAGCTTCGACCATAGTAAGAAATTCTGGTTCAATAAATTACGCAGAGCAAACCCACTAGCAGAAGAGGTAAAAATACTCGCGGTGGCTGAGACCCTCGAAGCCCCGCAGGCTAAAGCTCACGATTCGGTGGCTGAGGTTCTCGAAGTCTCGTCATTTGAAACCCACAAAGCCCCGGTGGCTGAGGCCCTCGAAGCCAAACCAACCTTCAAACCCCGATTCAAAGCAAATATTACTGCATCAAAAACAGAAGTAAAAAATAATCAGGTAGAAGAAACAGCAACACCTGAACCTGAAGCATCAAAACCCACAGATACAGCTAAAACCCCTTATAAACCACGATTCAAGGCCCCTGCAAAGCCTGCAAATGAATTGCAAGATAAGGATTTGGAAATCGTCCCTCAAAAGGAGATCGTTGATCCTAAGCCAGCTTATAGGCCTCGTTTTAAGGCTGGGATTGTGAAGAAGGAAGAGGAAGGGGGATAACGGTTTGAAACTACAAGATTTGGCGATTTCGGAGACGAAAATTGTCTTGCACCACTGAATCTTAAACGTGAGGGACACAAAACTTCATTTAACCACTAAACATTCAATTTCTTGTAGGCGCTGTTAGGTGCTGGTGTTTAGTATAGTTACAAACCATTCAAAATTGCCGGACATAACATTTATTTTATTGATGTCATATAATTCTATTTTTAATTTTAAAGATACTCGTTTTCTTGTTGTAAGTTGTTCTTTGATTTCGTCTATTGTATTATCGATTAACATTGCGGTTGAATTTACCTGCCCATTAGCTGGCTTTTTATACTTTACTTCTACCTGTCTAACAACTGGAATAAGTCCGGAATCAAATTCTGGAAAATTGATCATTAAAAAATGTCCACTTGTTGCTTCAGCTAATGAGAATAATGCACTTGCGTGAACTGTATCTAAATGATTAGTGTAGTCTTTTTTGTCGTCCAAAATTAACAGATAGTCAGGGTCGGTTGATACTTTTATGTCTATTAATTTATTAAATGGTAAGTCAGTTATGTTCATAATAATTATTTTGTCTGTACAATTGCACCTAACGTTTGGCCGCTTTGCGTTCGGGAGGGATATCGAAGCACAAATGCTGGTATTATTACTAATGTTTAATTGAAAAACTGCTGTTGAATTTTGCACTTCAGCCCGCCTGACGCAAAACCCTTGTTAGTGGCTGTTTTTCTATTTAGCAATTTTACCCAAGTTGAAATTTTCTGCTGGTTTTGTTTTGTCCACGTAAATTATGGCATCAAAATATTCATGGAGATTGGTTGACCATAGTGCAGATTTTTCATTGATGTAAACTGCTCCAGCTTCATAATGCTCATAATCTTTATTTACAAAGTCTTTTATGTTTTTATTATTTGAAATATCTTCAAAGTCGATATAAAATATTGGTGTTTTCAGTTGTGAAAAAGCATTTGTCAAATAACTTTTGGGGTGTGGTTTAACATAGTTATTCGCTACTGGCCAAGGTTCATTTTTGAAGATACTTTTAGTAAAACTATACATTAAGTAAAAAAGATTTGTTGATGAAGGACTTTGCGAAACAAAACCACCTTCGCTAAAACTGAAACCAACGTTGTAATATTTTTTTCCATATAAGTTACTCAAATGCCATCCCATCCAATTACCTGAATTAAAATCTTCAGAAAACGAGCCCCTTCCAATATGTCCGTTATGAGCCCAAAGCATTATTTTATCATTGTTATTGCTTTCTCTAATCCATTTTATATTTTGTGTCATCGAGCTGTCTCTATAAGAAAATGCAGTATTGAAATCTTGCTCTCTGAAATAATTTAATTTTTGTCGAAGTACAGCAATGGTTTGCTTAGCGAATTTATAGTCTGTCGAATCCTTTTTAAACAATGCTGTTTCTTGGCTCAAAACAAACTCTTCGAGATTTTCTAACTTATTCAAATTTGTTTTTTGCATTTCATTTAATTCTTTATCTTCTAACTCTCCTAATGCAGTTTTGTTTTCCTCAATTTTTTCAGGCAGCAAATTTTTATTAAAGCTAGGACTATTTTTACTTAGATAATTGTCAAGCCAGACAACACAAGAGGTAGCGTCTTGCATGTCGTAACCATAAAATTGAATTTTTTGGTTTGATGTTTTGTCTTTATTGTAGTCTTTCATCCACTCAATTAAATCTAAAACCTCTTGTGATTGCCAAACCCAATAGCCATTTCTTGATAATGCTTCTTTTGCATTTCCTTCTCCAGTTAGAATATACTTGTTAATATCATAACAAGCGGCAAAATTTGCCTCAATACCAAATAGTTTTACATCATGGTGTTCAACTAAATATTTAAACATCTTGTTTTTGAGTTCAAAAAACTCTTTTGTGCCATGAGTTGCTTCTCCTAGTCCTATGACTTCAACGTTCTTTAGTTTTTCATTTAAAAAATCAAATTGTAAACTGTCATTTTTAGTGTTTTCAATCGTAATAGAATGAATAGCGCTTTTTAACATTCCTAAATCTCTTTGTGATAAAAGAACTGGTTTCTCTTTTGCACTGAACAAATTTGTTATAGTCTCACCAAAGAATGGTTCTCCTAAAACTGAAGAAGCAAAAAATCTAGTGATTAATACAAACAATATCACTACTACTATCGAGGTACGTTTTAATCTTCTTTTGAATTTGGGAGTCATATTTATATGTTTTAAAAAACGTAAGACGAATTTATATTTAAATTGTTACAAGAAGTTTATTCTTATTTATGAAGGTGCAAAAATTGCCACTAAACGCCTGTTAGCGGCTGCCTTTTTTTATTTTACTCCAATTCAATCAATTCAATGTTTTGGTTTCTTATGAATTTCTCTATTTCTTTTTTTTCAAGTTGAGTAGCTTCCAACCTATAAATTTTGTCAATGTCTTCCAAATCAAAATTGGTTCTAATTATTGGAAATTTTTTATTGATTTCAAATATTATTCTTTCTGCAAGTTTGTTTGACTTTACATTTGATTTATATACAAATACTTCTATTTCCATTGTTATCTTATTATTGAGCCATTTTTAATCCAATAATTCCAATTACAATTAGGCTTGCAGATAGTAATCTGTAAATACTTGCAGAGTCACCAAAAGATATAATGCCTACTATTAAGGTTCCAACAGCTCCTAAACCTGTCCATACAGCGTATGCAGTACCAATAGGAATTGTTTTTTGTGAATACCATAATAGTCCGCCACTTACAGACATTGAAATAATTGCAACAAGTATCCATAAAACCTTGCTGTTTTCAGCTTGTTGAGACATTTTTAGACCCAAAGGCCAACCGATTTCAAAAATGCCTGCAATGATTAATGCTATCCAATTCATAATTATGTTGTTTTTAATCTTGTGCAAAGTTCAAACAACAAAAATTATAAACCTTTGACCTGAGGTCAATAAATGTAAAACGAGTGTTTTACAAACTATATCTTTGCTCTTATTCTACTTAATCTTTCAACAGTAACGTTGAGATAAGAGGCAATTATTTTTAAAGGTACTTCTTGAATTATTTTAGGATAATTCAATAATATTTTTTCATAGCGTTCAGCTGCATTTAAGGTTATCTGTTCTTTTAATTTTCGTTCCAATTGAATAGCATATTGCTCAACAAACATCAAATCAAGTTCAATAAGCCAACTATATGATTTTTTTGCTTCTGTATATTTGTTGAAGTCTATGCAAAGTATTTCAAGCTCTGTACAAGCTACAATACACTCATCGCTTTTTGTTTGTTTGGTAAAACTTTCAAATGAATGGGCAATGTCGCCTTTAAGGTAAATTTCAGTAGTTATTTCTTTGTCCAAGTAAGAGAAATATTTTCTAGCTAATCCATTTTCTACTATATAATTGTGTCGGCAAATTTGTCCTTCCATAAGTAGAATTGTATTTTTTTTGACAGACATTTTTTTAAAGAGAGAAATAATTATTTCGGCTTTCTCTTGCTCTATATTTTTTAGTAATGTAAAAAAGTCGTCAATCATAATTGTGAGTGTCGTTTTAAGGTTGCCGCTAACGTTTGGCCGCTTTGCGAAGGCGGGGATTTTTAGCAATAAACTTCATTAGATGCACCAAGCTTGAATTAAGCACTGCACTTTCATTGAAGTACGAAACCCCGGCTTTTGCAAAACGGCTGTTAGCTGTTGTTTTTTCTTGTCGCATTTATTGAATACACCATTGGTATTTTGTCTTCTAAATGTTCAATTCTAAATTTTTTTGGTTCAAATTCTATTGTCTTATTGAAACAATTGTAAGGCGAGTAGTCAAACTCGTCAAAGGATTTTATTTCAAGTCCGTTTTTAATCAAACTATTAAGCACTTCGCTTATCCCGTGATTCCACATTACATATGATTGTATTATATCAGCTTT
>NZ_JBIIPN010000059.1:0-16136 GCF_044342615.1 Daejeonella sp.
TTTAGAAAATCGCGTAAATGGAAAAGTAACGGCCGTAACCTGACCTTCAAACTCTTTACGGGTTTCCTGAATTACTATATTATCAACCTGAATATCAGTCTGATAAAGCGCTAAAACTGCTTTTTGAATTTGTTGTACTATGGTATTTTCTATTGTCATTTCAATTGGCCTTTGGCCTGTAAATTTAATCGTTAATTAGAGAATTTGTTGCACGAAGTAAAATTTCAAATGCATTTTCTGCCATTAAATTTTCCTTATCAAGTGTAGGATTGACTTCTACTATCTCAAAGCAACACACTTTTTCATTACTCATTAAACGGGAAACCAAGTTTCCTGCCTCTTTTTCTGTAATTCCATTCGCAACAGGCGTACCAGTACCCTTAGAAATTGAAGAGTCTATAGCATCTACATCAAAAGACACGTAAATCATATCACATTGATCTAAATATTGAAGTGCATCAATGGCCACGCGTTCAACTCCACGTTTTCTAACCTCAAGTGTAGAGAAATTTTTGACTTTATGTTTTTTTAACAAATATTGTTCGGCAGGTTCAGAATCGCGCAAAGCAATGTAAACCAAGTCGTTATAATTAATTTTAGGAGCAAATTTAGCTACATTCTTGAGTTGAAACCAATAGTTAAGCGTCTCTTGATCAGGCTTATTTATTTTAGAATCAGTATTATCTTCATCTAAAACAATAGCGAGCGACATACCATGTAAGTTGCCAGAAGGTGTTGTATAAGGTGAATGAAGATCGGCATGAGCATCAATCCAAATTACACCTAAACGTGATTTAGGGAATGCCTTTCGAATACCGGAAATGGTACCTGCCGAGCAACTATGATCTCCAGAAAGTATTATTGGAAATTCAAGATTATTTAATGTTTTAGATACTTCTTCCGAAATTCGTTCAACCATAGTCAGTACACCAGAAATACGCTTAGCATGCTGATTACCAAAAGATTCTAACAAAAGGTGATTTTCATTGGGTATTTCAATGCTTTTGTGCTTTTTGAAATAACGACTACCAAAATCGAGTGCTGCAATTTTTATTGCATCGATTCCCATGCTAGAGCCTCGTGTACCTGCACCTAATTCAGATTTAACCTCAATAATTTTCAGCTCGCGCATATATCCCTCCCTTAATTTTCGAATTTAGTTTAAAATATGTAACATTTAAGCATTCATTTATGTTCTATGCTACATGCTTTTTATATCTTTGCCAAAATTATAAAAAAATGCAGAGTTACGCGGAGTTTCTTGATTTAAGCGTGGGTTTCCCTCAGGATGGTTTTGACATCATTGACGATGAATTATATTTTCATGACTTAAACCTCATGGAGATGATTGAAACGTATGGTTCTCCCTTGAGATTTACCTATTTACCCATCATCAGTAAGAAAATACAACAAGCCAAATTATTGTTTCAAGCGGCTATCGTAAAAAACAATTACAGAGGTGGTTATAAATATTGTTATTGCACTAAAAGTTCGCACTTCCGACATATTGTTGAGGAAGCACTTCGCAATGATATCCACTTGGAGACTTCATCAGCATTTGATATGCCTATGATTGATGCTCTTGAAAAGAAGGGTTCCCTAACCAAGGATATCACCGTTATTTGCAACGGATTTAAAACTTTTCAATACAAGCAATACATCATTGACATGCTTCATGATGGCTTTAAAAATATTATTCCCGTTTTAGATAACAAGGAAGAGTTTAATATTTATGATGACGAACTCGATATTCCTTGTAATCTAGGATTCAGAATTGCTGCAGAAGAGCAACCTGATTCTCAATTTTATACTTCAAGATTGGGAATCAGAATTGAGGATATTATTGATTTTTACAATCATAAAATAGCTCAAAATCCGAATTTTAAGGTTAAACTCTTACATTTCTTTATTAATTCGGGCATTTCTGATACGCCATATTATTGGAATGAATTAGAGAAATACGCTACCTTATATTGTAAATTCAAAAAGATAAACCCAGACCTCGATACACTCGATATCGGTGGTGGAATGCCTTTCAAAGATTCATTAGCCTTTGATTTCGACTATGAGTACATGGTTAATGAAATTGTAAAGAGAATAAAAGAAATTTGTGCAGAGCATGATGTTATGGAGCCAGATATTATCACCGAATTCGGTAAATATACTGTTGCTGAGGCATCTGGAATACTTTATAAAGTCTTAGGCCGTAAGCAGCAGAATGACCGTGAAAAATGGTTAATGCTCGATGGCTCTTTCATCACTAATCTTCCTGATGTTTGGGCACTTAATCAAAAGTACATTCTTGCACCAATAAATAATTGGGATTCTGAGTATGAACGTGTTAACCTTGGCGGAATTACTTGTGATGGACAAGATTATTACAGTCAAGAGGCACATATGAACAACGTTTTCATGCCTAAAACACGTAAGGTTCAATATTTGGGATTCTTCCATACTGGTGCTTACCAAGAAGTTTTAAGTGGATATGGCGGAATTCATCATTGCCTTTTACCATCACCTAAACATGTTATTATTCGAAGAAACCGCGATGAAACATTTAATTTTGAGGTTTTTGGTGAGGAGCAGAATAGTAAACAGGTATTGAAGATACTGGGGTATTAATCTGGGTCAAGCCCAGATTGACAATTATAGTTTGATCATTTTATATTTTTACTGATTCTATTTTAATAAATATGATCTCTAAATATTATTTTCTTTTATTTTGCTTGATTCCATTCGTTTCATGTTCTCAGAGCAAGAAACAATCTGAAGAAGTAAAAAATGAGGCTCCAATTCTCAAACAAAGTTTTTCAACACTTCAATTTGAATCTGATGGAAAACCTTGTATCGCTTCCATTAATAATCGCTATATCGGATTTAAAGAGAAAACGAATTATTCGTTATCACTTTTCATTATTGTGAACACCCTTGAAAAGGATAAAAATGGGCATCCTACTGAAAAAGAGGCTGCGTTTTTCAATGATTTTCAAACACAAATCCTTCAGAAGCTCAGTACAGCCCTTGGGGACTACTGTTACATCGGGACAACAACTATGACGGATTATAGGGATATCTTGCTTTATATCAAACCTGAGCATCAAAAAATAGCAATAGAAATTCTGGAGAAAGTAAAGGCTGAAGAAAGTCGAATTCAATCCATATCTTTTGAGGAAGATACTCAATGGGAAGCTGTTTCGGGCTTTTACGAAGCAGTTGAAGTCAAATTCTAAGAATCAAACTTATCAAGCAGTTTAATTAAAGTCGCGAAATCCTTTGGATAAGGTGCCTCAAAGGTCATTTCGGTCTTTTCATCAATCTTAAAAGTAATACTGCGAGCGTGTAAGGCAAAGCGCTTCATGATTGGTAGTTCCTCCTGATCTTTCCCAATACGATAGCCTCTTTTAATTTCAGATAGATAAACTGGCTTACCACCATACATTTCATCTCCAGATATATTTGCCCTTTGGGAAGCTAGATGAATTCTAATTTGGTGCATCCTTCCAGTAATTGGTTTGCACTCCACCAAAGTATAATGTTTATAGAATTTAATTGAGTTGAAGATTGTTTCGGCTTGTTTGCCCTCTTGCTTATTTATTGCGACATTTCTTGCACCCAAATTTAATATTGGAAGATCCACATGCAGCTCTTCAAAAACATGGGTTCCATTAATGATGGCATGATATACTTTAGTCACTTTTCTATGCTCAAACTGCATAGAGATATGACGATATGTCTCAGGGTTTTTAGCAATAATTAATGCACCAGAGGTCTCACGATCTAAACGGTGGCAAATCTGAGCGTCATCAGCATACTGCTTTGCCATCCTAAGCAAATTATTATCACCACCCTCCCTATCGTCGAGCGAGCTTAAAAATGCAGGTTTATTTACTACAATTAAATTGTCGTTTTCAAAAAGAATAAAATCTTGGAATTTAGGGAGCTTCACACAATAAAAATTAGAATGCAAAGATAGGGATTAGATATTAGATGTGAGATAGGAGATGTGAGACATTAGATATGAGATATTAGATATGAAATATGAGATATGAAATATGAGATATTATATAGGAGTCAATATCATCTCCGCCCAGCCTGATAACTGATAACTGACAACGGATAAGCCCCCTAAATCGAGCAAGGAATAAGGAACAAAGAGCAAAGACCAAAAAATAACCAGAACAACAGCATCTCAGATGTCGCTTGCCTGAAAAAGATAACTCTTTTCCTGCCTTGGAGAACCTGGCTTCGAGAACCTCAGCCACCGGATAACAGATGTCGCTTGCCTAACCAACTAACCAACCAACCACCTAACCAACTAACCCCCTAAATCGAGCAAGGAATAAGGAACAAAGGGCAAAGACCAAAAAATAACCAGAACAACAGCATCTTAGATGTCGCTTGCCTGATAAAGATAACTCTTTTCCTACATTCGAGAACCTTGCTTCGAGAACCTCAGCCACCGGATAACAGATGTCGCTTGCCTAACTAACCAACCAACCACCTAACCAACTAACCCCCTAAATCGAGCAAGGAATAAGGAACAAAGGGCAAAGACCAAAAAATAACCAGAACAACAGCATCTCAGATGTCACTTGCCTGACAACTGATAACTGACAACTGATAACCGACAACTGATAACTGACCTTTACCCTATTTCAGTTCAAATTTATATCCCACACCTTTAACAGTGCTCACATAATTTTCTCCTAATTTTTCACGGAGTTTGCGAATATGAACATCAATAGTACGATTGGTAACTACCACAGAATCCTCCCAAATACTTTTCAAAATGACTTCTCGGGTATAGACTTTTCCGGGTTTAGATGCGAGTAAGTACAATAATTCGAATTCTTTTTTAGCTAAAACGATTTTTTCTCCATTACGAAATACTAGAAAAGCATCGCGATCAATCACTAAATCACCAATTTCGACACTACTTTTTACTTCAGGTTCTTCAGAATGCGAATTTCGCCTTAAAATGGCATTAATTCGGCTAGTTAAAGCACGTGGTTTGATAGGTTTTGCGATATAATCATCCGCGCCAACATTGAAACCTGCAATTTCAGAATACTCTTCACTCCTAGCAGTCAGGAAAACCATAAATGTATTTTTAAACTCATTCATGGTTCTAAGTATTCGGCAGGCCTCGATTCCATCCATCTTGGGCATCATGATATCGAGAATAATTAGATCAGGGAGCACTCTTTTTGCTTCGGCAACACCCTCTAAACCATTGGAAGCTGTATAAACCTGATAGCCCTCCTTTTTAAGGTTGTATTCGATAAGTTCCCGAATATCAGGTTCATCGTCAACAATCAGGATTTTGTGCTTAGCCGTACTCATAGATTTTTAATTTTAGTAAAAATAAATCCTTTGTTCTATCCTATCGTTAAGCCACTATTAACAAATTGTAAACTTTACATTCAAATTTACAAGAATAAATCTATTTCAATGTTTTCTCTAAAAATTGCTCCAATTCCGCTCCTCTTAAGTTTTTAGCAATAATTTTACCTTTAGGATCGAGAAGAAATGATGCTGGTATGCCCTCAACTTTATACAATAAAGTCACTTTTCCGTCCCATCTTTTAAGTTCTGAAAGATGTGGCCAATTCAATCGATCATCTTTAATAGCCTTTAACCATCCCGAACGATCATCATCAAGGGAGACACCTAAAACAGTGAAATTCTTATCTTTAAACCTTTCAAACTGCCTAACAATATTAGGATTTTCTTCGCGACAAGGAGCGCACCATGAAGCCCAAAAGTCGAGCAAGATGTACTTTCCTCTAAAATCAGACAATTTAAACTCCTTTCCATTTTGATCTGGCAATTGAAAATCAGGAGCAATTTGACCGATAGAAACAGGCTTTAATCCAATCATTTTTGTCACGAAAGATTGAACGGCATTATTTTTGGGGAATTTTGATTTCACCTCCTCTGCATAAGCAATTAACTCTTGCTCATACTTATTTTGATCGATGGTTCCAGCGGCATAAAAACCTGCTAAATTGTCTTTATTATCCTGAACAAATTTAAATCCTTCTCCAGAAAACTTATCCATATTAGACTGAAATTTAGGCATTAAAGCATTATAAATCGAATCTTTTGCATTTGGATTTGCACTTACTGATGCCGCATACTCTTCCTGAATTTTTTGGAATATTTTGCCATAATCATTACTGATTTTATTAAAATCACGAATCTTCTCAGAATCAGTAGAACCTGAAACTTCATAGGTATTAGTAGTGTCTAAATAATCAGATTTAAACTCCACTTCATCACCGTTCTGACCCACAACAAGAAAATTTTTCTCACCAATAACTAAAGTGTAGAAATTGGCATCAGGAGCTACACGACGAAATTTAAATTCATTGCTTTCATTTAAAAAAGCTGAATCAACCACTTGGTCAGTCTCATAAAGCATAACCTTTTTAATTTCACCCGCGTTTTCAATTTTACCAGAAATAATTAGCTCATCATTGTTTTTACAAGAACTCACAAATAATCCAAGCCCAATTAGGGCAATCAATGTTACTTTTTTCACGATCTATAATCTATAATTTGTTATCTACTGTCTTTATTCTCTATTGTCAATTATCTCAAATTCCATATCTCAGATCTCACATCTCCTATCTCAAATCTAACATCTCAATTATTATTTTATTAGCTACCTGCGGATTAATCTTACCTTTTGATTTTTTCATAAGATCTCCCATAAACAAACCTAAAACACCCTTTTTACCCTGTTTATATTCCTTTACCTTATCGGGATATGAATTTAATACCTCCTCAATGAGTAGCATTAAATCATCGTCGTTCGTATCTATTAAAACCTGTAGAGAAATAGCAATCTGCTCAGCAGTAGAATTTGGATTCTCAATTAAAGCAGGGAATACTTTACTTGCAGCAAGGGAGTAATTTAACTTTCCATTATCTATTAACTGAATAAGTCCCGCTAAGGTTTTAGGCGCCAGCTTAAAATCTGAAATACTTATATTGTAGTCTTGAAGATAACTTCTTAGCGGGCCAATAACCCAGTTAGCGGCAGCTTTATAATTGTTATTCCAAATTACTAATTCATCAAAATAGTTAGCTATCTCCTTTTCAGAGGACAATAAAATTGCATCATATTCAGACAAAGCAAACTTTGAAATATAGCGTTCAACTTTTTTTGAAGGTAGCTCAGGTAATGATTTGGCTAAATCGCTGATGTATTTTTGATCAATTAAAAGCGGTGGTAAATCAGGCTCCGGAAAATATCGGTAGTCGTTTGCAGTTTCTTTACTCCTCAAAGGACTTGTTTTACCAGTTTCAGCGTCAAAATTTAGAGTATTTTGATCAATATATTCGCCCTTTTCAAGAAGCTCGGCTTGCCTAATAAACTCATGCTCAATTGCTCTTTGAAGGTTACGAACAGAATTTAAATTTTTTACTTCACATCGATTACCGTATTCTGCTGCACCTTTCAATCGTACAGAAATATTTGCGTCGCAGCGGATACTTCCCTCCTCCATATTTGCATCACAAATATCAATGCACCTCACCAGTTTACGTATCTCATTAAGATAAGCCGCAGCTTCAGCAGCAGATCTAATATCTGGCTCAGAAACAATCTCAATTAGTGGAACCCCTGCACGATTCAGGTCGATTAATGAATCAAATTCATCCTGATCATGCATACTCTTCCCTGCATCATCCTCCATGTGGATTCGATGGATACGTACGCGTCTAATAGTTTGATCTTCAGTTTTTATATCAATAAATCCGGAATGACAAATAGGCTGACTATCCTGCGTAGTCTGAAAACCTTTAGGTAAATCGGCGTAAAAGTAGTTTTTACGGTCAAAGTGAGTATTATTATTTATCTGACAATTTGTGGAAAGGCCCATCTTAATGGCATATTCCACAACTTTTTTATTGAGCTTTGGCAATGTGCCGGGTAAGCCTAAACTTACTGGACTTACATGCTCATTTGGACCGGCACCAAAAGAAGCTGAATCTGAAGAAAATATCTTAGTAAAGGTAGACAATTGAACATGCACCTCAAGCCCAACAACCAATTCATATTTATCAGTTAAACTGTCAGTGATAAGTGTCATTTAAATTTTTTGTATTGATATAAAGATAAGCAATAGATAACAAATGAGTATTTCAGGCTAATAATGAGCCTTTAAATATTCCGATCTTAAACAAAATTGAAAATAGACAAAATATCTCCAAATCCCATATTTGATTTCAAAAAAGTGATATCTAATTTTTAAGCTAAAAATGACTTTGCTTTATCTAATGCACGATCTAATCCGGAACTATCTTTGCCCCCTGCCGTTGCAAAAAATGGCTGACCACCACCACCCCCTTGTATTTCTTTAGCGAGCTCACGGACAATATTTCCAGCATTCAATCCTTTTTCCTTAACAAGATTTTCAGAAACCATAACTGTGAGGCTAGGTTTTCCATCAATTTCACATGCCAACACCAATAATAGATCACTTAAGAGGTCCTTTACTGCATAAGCTAAGTTTTTTACCGCATCCGTATTTGGCAAATCCACTTTTTTGGCTAAGAAATTAATCCCATTGATTAAAACCGCCTCCTTAACAAGCTCATGTTTTAGTCCCGCAGAACGCTCCAATATACTTTTTTCGATTTCCTTTTTCAGTTTACTGTTTTCTTCGATTAAGCTTTCTACAGACTTTAATAAATCAGTAGGATTTTTCAAAAGATCTTTAAGACCTTTAATTTGCTCACTTTGTTCATTAATAAACTGTTCTGCCACATCTGCGGTAATAGCTTCAATTCTTCTAACTCCTGCTGCTACCGCACTCTCGGATGTGATTTTAAAAAATCCAATCTGTCCGGTTGTTTTAACGTGCGTTCCGCCACATAATTCCTTTGAAAAATGGTCATCAAAAGTGATTACACGCACAAAATCACCATATTTTTCACCGAAAAGTGCTGTAACACCCGAATTTATAGCCTCTTGATAAGGAATATTTCTTTGCTCTTTTAAAGCAATATTTTCACGGATTTTTCGATTTACAATAGCCTCAATTTCAGCAATTTCTTGATCCGTAACTTTAGAGAAATGTGAAAAATCAAAACGTAGGTAATCACCATTTACTAAGGAACCCTTCTGATTAACATGAGTACCTAAAACTTGCTTTAATGCAGCATGAAGCAGGTGTGTTGCAGAATGGTTATTTTCAGAAGCTTTGCGATTTGCAGGATCAACAATCGCTCTAAACGCATTTTTAGGCTCCTCAGGAATTTGATCCAAATAATGAATAATTAATCCATTTTCCTTTTTTGTATCGCTAACCTCATATTCAAACAATCCAGTTAAATCTTCAATTTTTCCTGTATCACCTGCCTGACCGCCACTCTCTGCATAAAAAGGAGTCTTATTCAATACCACCTGAAACTGATCTTTACCTTTAGCGGTAACTTTACGATATTTTAAAATTCGGCATTCACTTTCAAGCTGATCATATCCAACAAACTCAACCTCATCACCTTCATTAGCTATCACCCAATCGCCGGTATCAATAGCCGTAGCAGCACGTGAACGTTGTTTTTGCTGTTGTAGTTCAGCCTCAAAACCTCCCATATCAACAGTCCAGCCTTTTTCACGAGCCATTAATTCGGTAAGATCAATTGGAAAGCCAAAAGTATCATAAAGTTCAAAAGCAAAATCACCTTTAATCAATTTATCGCTCGTCTCAAATCGCTCAAAGCGTTGAATACCAGTCGCTAAAGTTCTTAAGAATGAAACTTCCTCTTCAAGAACAACTTTTTGGACAAAATCTTGTTGCTTTTTAAGTTCAGGAAAGACTCCATCAAACTGATCAGCTAAAATAGGCACCAATTTATTGAGGAAAGGATCTTTAAGATTAAGAAAAGTATATGCATATCGTACTGCTCTTCTTAAAATCCTTCTCACTACATATCCAGCCTTATTATTTGATGGAAGTGTTCCATCGGCAATACAAAAACAAATAGCACGAATATGATCCGACATCACACGCATCGCTACAGCAGTACCCCAAGAATCATCACCTGGTTCAGAATTACCCAAATATGGGATACGTGATTGCTCAGAAATATATTGAATTAGTGGCTGAAATACGTCGGTATCGTAATTGGATGTTTTGTTTTGAATAACTCTAACTAAGCGCTCGAGCCCCATTCCAGTATCAACATGCTGATTCGGAAGCTTCTCTAAAGAGCCATTTTTCAGTCTGTTGTACTGCATGAATACATTATTCCAAATTTCAATCACCTGAGGGTCATCCTGATTTACAAGCGTGCTCCCAGGAACTTTATTACGTTCAGCTTCAGGGCGCATATCGACGTGAATCTCAGAGCATGGTCCGCAGGGACCCGTTTCACCCATTTCCCAGAAATTATCCTTTTTATTACCCAAAAGAATACGATCTTCAGAAATATATTGCTTCCAAATTTCATATGCTTCCTGATCTTTGGGAAGTCCCTCCTTCTCATCACCCTCAAAAACACTGACATAAAGTTGATCTTTAGGGATTTTATAGACCTCGGTAAGAAGTTCCCAGCTCCAAGCTATGGCTTCTTTCTTAAAATAATCACCAAAACTCCAGTTACCGAGCATCTCAAACATGGTATGATGATAGGTATCGATACCAACTTCCTCCAAATCATTATGCTTTCCAGAAACACGTAAACAACGCTGCGTGTCTGCTACTCGCGAATTTTTAATTGCTGCTTCACCTAGAAAAAGATCTTTAAACTGATTCATCCCCGCATTAGTAAACATCAATGTAGGATCGTCTTTAACCACAATTGGTGCTGATGGAACTATTTGATGGCCTTTTGCGGCAAAAAAATCTAAAAAACTCTGTCTAATCTCTTTGGTAGTCATGCTTGATTCGCTAATTTGCAAATATAAATATAGATGCCGAATTGTATGTGGAGAATATGATATTATTTATCCCGAGCAAATAAATTTTAAAAGGAAAATGACTTATTATTTGCTAGAATTAAATAATTGCTAGTCTTATTTCTGCAATCTGAATATAAATGTCCAATTTTATTAATTTTACAGTATAATTGAAGGTATGCCATACAAGGATAGAGAAATAGAGAAACTGTATTATACGATGGGTGAAGTAACCCAGCTTTTTGATGTAAATGCATCTCAAATACGCTATTACGAAAGAGAATTTGAGATTCTTCAACCCAAGAAAAACAAGAAGGGAAATCGCTTGTTTAGTCCAGAGGATGTAGAAAACCTGAAAATAATTTTTAGTCTTTTAAAAGATAAAGGTTTTACATTACAGGGAGCAAAAGACTACCTTCGGACTAATAAAACTGAAGTGAAAGAAAACCAAAAAGTAATTGAATCTTTAGAAAGACTTAAACAATTTCTCCTAGAGGTTAAAGAAAAGCTTTAAATTTATGATACAGCCTGAAAAACCAGAAAATGGTAGATTAAAGATATTATTTATCTTAAATCGGAAATCAGGCAACAGAAATTTAAATGATCTACTTGAGATTATTGAACAAAAATCAAAATCTCATCCCTATGAATATTCCACTTATTTTCTAGATACATTTTCATCGGATTTAATCCGAAAAGAAATTTTTAATTACAAACCTAATATCGTGGCAGTTGCAGGTGGTGATGGAAGCATCAATTTAATTGCTTCTATTCTTGCCGGAACACAAATACCTCTTGCCATCATACCTTTTGGATCTGCAAATGGAATGGCGAAAGACTTAGAAATTCCGGTAGATATCAAAGAATCAATCAAAATTTTATTAACTGGATCAATAAAAAAAATCGATTTGATTAAAATAAATGACCGTACTTGTTTACATCTTGCTGATGTTGGGCTTAATGCGAGAGTGGTCAAACGATTTGAGAAGGATATTAAAAGAGGTCTTTTGACCTATGCAAGGCACCTTATCGGGGAAATGTTTTTCCTTAAAAATTATGTTTTTCATATTGTTTATGATGGAAAGAAAATACGAAAAAAAGGGGTTTCCATCACTTTTGCCAATGCTTCTAAATATGGAACGGGAGCAGTAATCAATCCCGAAGGCCAATTAGATGACGGAAAATTTGAGATTGTATTGGTAAAACCATTTCCGAGGATTAAATTGTTTTCGATTGCATGGAAAATGTTTAGCAATAAACTACACACTTCCGATTATGTGGAAATTTTCAGCTGTAAAAAAGCAGTGGTTTATAGCAATAAAAAAACTACCCTTCAAATTGATGGCGAGGTTATTGGAAAAGTAAAAGAAATACGACTTGAGAGCCAAGAGAAAGTCCTAAATATAATAGTTCCGCATTATCATACAAGCAAACACTCATAAACCATTTTACCCATTTTTGCATGTTGATCAATAACCCATGCTGAAAGATTCAACTTCCCATCAGCCTCAAATCGAAGTTTAAAAAAGCCCTTCTCTTTAATTCCGAACTTAAGGTTTTTACCCGACCTGAGTACATATTTTAATTTTGAACCTGCCCCACTAACAATATAATGGCTCTCATCTTTAGCAATATGTTGTAGATTATGCTCGTGCCCTGATGCATAAATAATACCTGGGTGACTTTTAAAAATATCTATCAATCGCCTCCTGAGATGCCTATATCTTGGGTGTGCAATATCTTCTTTTGCACCAAAATATTTGCGATAAATAGGCAATAATGAACCGATTAGAGGAAGAGGAACATAAGCCTTTTTATGGTAAATAGTAAAAGGAAAAAGGTGGTGCTTCAATTTATACCGTCCACCATGTATTGCATAACTATAAACTGGCGCATGGCCAACGATAAGTATTTTTTTGCCATAATTATTCTCGAGAATGGTGGTAAGTTGATTAAAAAAATCTTCTTCCGTTTCAACTCCACATCCACAATCTTTACCAATGGGTCTGAAACCTGGCTGTAGCCACCATTGGGTATTTATTAAAATTAGGGTTAGGCTTGGGTTTATATTAATTTCTGTTGGCCCTGGACAACCATTTTCGGGAAACATAACCTTCTCTGAAAAAAGTTTTTCTAAATAGTGCTCTTGCCTAATTACATAATCATATCCATCAGGTCGTCCCTTATTCCAATCGTGATTTCCAGAAATAAAAAATATCTTACCATGATAATCTTTCAAGGCATTTTTATGAGCCAATAAGCCATTTTCGGCATCTTTTCTCAATATATTACCTTCAGGTGGTAGGCCACGAGGATAAACATTATCGCCTAAAAAAATTACCGCAGAATCTTGTTCTTTTTTGAAATGGGAGGATAATGTTTCCAAAACTGGATCCGCACCATGACGATGCACGTTTCCCGTATCACCAATTAAAAAAATTTCAAATGTTTTAGCTTCCTTATTTTCTGAATGCATTTCAGATAATTTAAATAGAAGAAATTACCATTCCAATTTGTTTTTATTCAAAAATGCGGTTATTCCTTTTTTACAATCAGCAGAAGACCTTGTTTGTACATTTAAGCCGATTGCTAAATTTAAGCTCTCATCAAGATTAAGATCCTGAACAGTGGTTAATAATTGTTTGGTTACTGTAATTGAATTGGAAGATGTGCCTTCAACAATTTTCTTAGCGTATGAGTGAACAGCTGATTCAATTTCCTCTTTTGAGGCTATAAAGTTAATCAATCCATAACTTGAAGCTGTTTGAGCATCTATAAGTTCACCACTTAATAGTAATTCCTTTGCTCTCCCCTCGCCCAATTTCCGAATTAAAAAGCAGGATACTAAAGCAGGAATAAATCCAATTTTTACCTCTATATAGCCAAATTTTGCTTCTGGAATGGAGAATATCACATCACAAACTGAGGCTAAGCCACAGCCACCTGCAATTGCATGTCCCTCAACTTGAGCTATAACAAATTTGGGGGATCTATAAATTGTGAGAAAAAGCTCTTTTAAAATATAAGTGTCTGTAAAATTCTCCACATCAGTATTTTGCTGCAATTGTTGAAGATATTCAAGATCCGCACCAGCGCTAAACACATCACCATTTGCTTTCAATACAATTACTTTGACATCATTGTCTCTAATTGCATCATTAAATGCATTTGAAAGCAATTTTACAAGTTCCGGATTTATTGCATTACGCTTATCGGGACGGTTAATTGTAATATACGCAATTCTTTCTGATTTATTTATAACTACTAAATCCATTTTAGGGGACAAATTATTTTTTAGGTAAAAAGAATAACATCACATTTTAACGATGTATGCAGGCTTTTTTTGAAGAGAGATACAGTTTATATTTAATTTTTTAGCTTCCTCTAAGTATTTATTAATCTTGTAATCTGGAATATTAGATTCAAAAATTAATGTTTCAAAATTCACTCGATTCTTTAGATTATTCAGGTTGATATTTTTAATATTTTTTTGAACTAGAACGATATCAACATCTACTTTATTTGATAAAGCTACTTCATTAAACTCATTTTTCCATCTTAAAACTCTAAAATTACCAAATTGCATAAAATCAGTCGCTAGGTAATAGCTGTCATCCTGAACTTGTCTTTCAAATTTTAAATAATTAATTTTTTTAAGCCCACGACTAGAAAAAAAGGGCTTTATTGAATAATTAATTAGTTTATCTAGCGTATCAATATCGCTAATAACTACAGCACGACCTTGATTTAAATAGGCAATTGCCGTGTTCTTTCGGAGGCTAAAAAAGACCAATTCATGTCTTGTAATATTTTGAATAGATTTTATAGAAAAGCTAATCGATAAGACAAGAACATTCACTAGGGCCAACCAAACAATACTTTTATTTCTAAAAGTATGCCATAATATAAAAAAAAATATGATCAAAAACAAGAATAATAGCTCAAAAGCAGAAATCCACAAGCTATCTAAAGCAGAAAAGGGTAAGTTTTCAATTTTATATAAAATATTATTTGTGAAGACGATTAAGCAATTTAAAAATGTGCCCAATAGCTCATTTAATATTTCAAATGGAGTAAATAAAAAAGCAATTCCTACATACATAATAATTGCAACTGGAATCACAATTAATAAATTACTTAAAAGAAAATATATTGGGAATTGGTGAAAATAATAGACACTTATCGGAAATGTGGCTACTTGAGCGGCTAGCGACAAAGCCGAATAGCTCCAGATATAGTCTAATATTTTATTTTTAATGTAAAAACTATTGTAAATTATAGGATGGAAATAAACTAAGCCAGCAACCGCCAAATAGGATAATTGAAAACCAACATCAAAGAGATAAAAGGGATCATACAAAAGCAGGAAAAAGGCCGAAATTGCCATTAAATTATAAGTGTTTTGATTTTTATTTATTGCCTTCCCTAACACAACAAAACTTAACATCAACGCAGATCGGCATACCGATGGAGAAAAACCGGTTAAAAGAGAATAAAACCAAATAACCCCAATGATAATGATAGCTCTTATCAAAATAAGTTTTTTATTTTTATTCATTGCACTTAGAAAAAAGGTCAAAACAAGAAAAACAATACCCACATGCATTCCCGACACAGAAAGCACATGCATTGTACCAGTTTTTGAATAAGCCTCAACCAAATCCTTGCTAAGCTCTGCACGATAACCAAGAATTAAAGCAGACGCCAAGTCAGAAGCTTCTTCATCAGGAATATATTTTACAAATTTCTGAACCAATTCTTTTCTTAAAGTAAGCGCATAAAAAATTATTGGATGCCCAAATTTCTCTGATACTTTCTTAACTGAAGATGACTCAACAAATTGCTGATAATAGATTTGTTTATTTTTTAAATAGGATTTATAATCAAATTCGCCAGGATTGTAAGGAGCTTCAATCTCTTTATAATTTGAGGGGACTAATAAAAGATCACCGTAGTAAAAACTTTTATTTTTTGAGCTATCAACTTTTATGGCTACCAATAATTTACCAGTACTGTTTTGGATGCTATTTTTGAAATAAATGGCAGGCACTTCTGCCTCAAAACGAACAATTCCAGCAGTCGTTTTAGGCTCATTAATAATTTTCAAGAAAAGTACATCCGACTTTAAAGAACTATAATATTTTGTATCGTAAGCACCAGAATAATGAACTGTAATGCTATATGACAAAAGAGTAAGAAAGCAATGAATGAGAATGCCAAAAAC
>NZ_JBIIPN010000167.1:0-4859 GCF_044342615.1 Daejeonella sp.
TATTCTTGTAAAAACTAATCATTTCATTAGGTAAGGTAAATACGGCTAATCTATTGATCTTTTGGTGGGCAAAAAATCCCCATGAAGTGAATATTAGGCCTATAAAAACAATGGAAACTAAAATTAAAATCTTTTTCATTGTATTGAATTTATTTCAAACAATTTAGGTTAGTCTAAATTTAGCTTCAAATAAATTTATTAAGCGGTCATATTGATGATTAAACGGTTTTTTAGACTGATTTTTGATTTTAAATGCCGATTAATCATTTAAAATCTGGCTGCTAAATTGTTCTTTATCAACGATATTGCCACCTCTTTAAAATCAAAATCGATTTTTTTTGATTATGCTTTGAAAATTGAAATAATCAGCATATATTTGCAGTCCTTAAAAGAAGGACGGAATAATAAGCTTAAGAAATGGCAAATCATAAATCATCGATAAAAAGAATTAGATCAAACGCAGCTAAGCGTTTACGTAATCGCTATCAGGCGAAAACCACTAGATCAGCAATTAAAAGATTACGTTTAACTACTGATAAATCAGAAGCTACACCACTTTTAGGCAAAGTGATCTCAATGTTAGATCGTTTAGCGAAAAAGAATATCATACATAAGAATAAAGCATCTAACAATAAGTCAAAATTGACTAAGCTTGTTAATGGTTTAAAATAATCTGAAAAGACCGTTTACTAAAAAAGGGGTTCCGTTTAATCGGAACCCCTTTTTTGGTTTTATACATTTCTATATGTTTAGCTCATGACAAATTATGAGCATAAAATTACAATTAAGGCTTGGGCTGAAGAAGATCGTCCGAGAGAGAAATTAGTCTTACAAGGCAGACGTAGCCTCAGTGATGCCGAACTCATCGCCATTTTACTTGGTTCAGGAAGTCGTAGTGAAAGTGCTGTAGATTTAAGTAAGCGTATTTTGCATGCTTGTGAGAACGATTTAAATCAATTGGCGCGATTGAGTATTGCGGAGCTCTCTAAATTTAAAGGCATTGGTGAAGCAAAGGCTATTTCAATCATTGCAGCCCTCGAATTAGGTCGCAGAAGAAAAGAAACTCTTAGTCGGGATAAAATTCAAGTATCAACTAGCATCGATGTTTATGAATCTATTGCTTCTCGATTTCGAGATCTTAACCATGAAGAATTTTGGATTATTGTGCTAAACCGAGCGAATAAAATTACTTCTAGTCATTTAATAAGCAAGGGCGGTCAAGCAGGAACAATTGCGGACCCCAAAATTATTTTCAATACAGCCCTCGAAAATCATGCAGCATCAATTATTTTAGCCCATAATCATCCATCTGGTAATTTAAAGCCTAGTCAAGCAGATCTTGATTTAACCCGTAAACTACGTTCTGCAGGCAGGTTTTTAGATATTCCTGTCCTCGACCACCTCATCATCACAGATCACGGATTTTTAAGTTTTGCTGATGAAGGTATTCTTGATTAGGCTAAAAAATATAAATTAAAAGCATAACAGTTCTATTTTCCTATCTCAAATATCATATCTCTTTCTATCTTTGTTTTTTATCATTTTTAGAACATGAAGATCTCCTATAAGTGGCTGAAGCAATTCATCAATACGAATAAAACTCCCGAAGAATTATCTTTAATATTAACCAATATCGGATTGGAAGTAGAGAGCCTTGAAGAGGTTCAGTCGGTTCCTGGCGGACTAAATGGCCTGGTGATAGGTTATGTGAAAGAATGCGCACAGCATCCCAATGCAGACCGACTAAAGGTGACTAAGGTTGATGTTGGATTGGGCGAAGATCTTCAAATTGTTTGTGGAGCAAATAATGTGGCTGCAGGCCAAAAAGTAGTGGTTGCGACGGTCAATACTACCATTTACCCAACCACCGGTGAGCCTTTTAAGATTTCTAAATCAAAAATTAGAGGTGAAGTTTCGGAAGGAATGATTTGTGCGGAAGATGAAATAGGTTTAGGGCATGATCATGCAGGAATTATTGAATTAGAAGCTGATGCCGAAATTGGATTAGCGGTAAGCTCATACTATAAATTAGAAGATGATTTTGTTTTTGAAATTGGCTTAACTCCAAATCGTGCTGATGCAGCCTCTCATTTAGGTGTTGCTCGCGATTTAGCTGCTTACCTAAATTTAGAAATAACAATGCCTGATATCTCGAGCTTTAAAGTTGAGAATCAAGAATTAGTCATCCCTGTAGAAATTCAAGATCAAGACGCTTGTCGCCGATATTCTTCAGTATGTATTAGTGGTATTACCGTAAAAGAATCGCCTGATTGGCTAAAGGATAAATTAAACGCTATTGGAATTAGACCCATCAACAATGTAGTAGATGTGACCAATTTTGTGCTCCATGAATTAGGTCAGCCGCTACATGCCTTTGATGCGGATGCTATTGCAGGACAGAAAGTTATTGTTAAAAAATGTGCTGAGGGGACTATATTTACCACTTTGGATGATGTAGAACGTAAATTGTCGTCAGATGATTTGATGATTTGTAATGCAAATGAACCCATGTGTATTGCTGGTGTTTTTGGAGGTAAATCTTCAGGTGTAAAAGACACAAGCACCAAAATATTTTTAGAAAGCGCTTGGTTTGATGCGGTTTCGGTGCGTAAAACATCCAAACGTCATGGATTAAAAACAGATGCTTCTTTCAGGTTTGAGCGTGGTACAGATCCGGAAATGACTGTAATCGCATTAAAACGTGCTGCTTTGCTTATTCAGGAGATTGCTGGTGGGTATATTTCATCATCCATATCAGATATTTACCCATTGCCTGCTAAACCATTTGAGGTGGAAATCTCATTTAATAATGTGTCACGTTTAATTGGGAAGGAAATTTCAAAAGAAGAAATTCACGCCACACTTATTGGTTTAGGAATAAAAATTGTGGCACAAGACCAATCTGGAATGAAATTGGAGGTTCCAGCATTTAAGGTTGATGTTACCCGTGAAGTAGATATTATTGAAGAAATACTCAGAATACATGGTTATAATAATATTGAGATTCCAAGCCAGATCCGTGCTTCTTTAAATCCTTCACAGAAGCCTGATAAAGAGGTTTTACAAAATCAATGTGCCGATTTACTGACTTCTAATGGATTTTTTGAGATTTTGAGTAATTCACTCACCAAATTAGCCTATTCTGCACAACCGGATCTAGCTGTCAAAATTCTTAATCCTCTAAGTAGCGATTTAGATGTGATGCGTCAAAATTTATTGTTTTCAGGATTAGAAGCTATATCTTATAATCAAAATCGTAGAAATTCTGATTTGAAATTATATGAGTTTGGTAAGGTGTATAGCCTTGAAAATGAGACATATAAAGAAAATCAACGACTTTCAGTGTTTCTTACCGGAACTATGCATGCCGAGCATTGGGCTTCAAAATCAAATCTGGCAGGTTTTTACAATATTAAATCAATAGTTGATTTAATTGTTAATAGACTCAATATCAAAGGATTAAGTTCATTTGAGGCATCTAATCCTGATTTTTCTTCAGGCATAAGCTATCGTAAGGGAGAAAAGGTTTTAGTTGATTTTGGAACAGTTTCTAAAAAAGCATTAAAAAAGTTAGATATTAATGCAGAGGTGTTTTACGCAGATTTTGATTGGGATTTTATTGTGAAGTCGGTTAGAAACAATAAAATTACCTTTACCGAGGTTTCAAAATTTCCAGCTGTGCGCCGCGACTTATCCATGTTATTAAATAAGGATATTACATTCGAACACTTAAAGCAAATAGCTTTAAAAACGGATAAAAGTCTGCTGAAGGAGGTGAATGTGTTTGATGTGTACCTTGGGGATAAACTTCCGGAAGGTAAAAAATCTTATGCACTTAGCTTTGTAATTCAAGACGATGAAAAGACGCTTACTGATAAGCAAATTGAGGCATTTATGCAGAAGTTAATTATTAATTTCGAGAAGCAGGCAGGAGCAGAGATTAGAAAATAGTATGGTCTTCAAATCATAATAGGCTGCTTTTTTAGCTTATATTTTGCTTAAATTTGTACATTGTTTTTAAAATCTATAAGTTATTAAACAATTATTAATTTATAATTAATAAATTATCTTTATTTTAAACAACTCTTAATATTTTATACATTTTATAATGTGTAAATCATTTATTTTAAAATTTTTATAGCTTAATCAGGGCATTCATTTTTTATTTTTACAAATGGCAGTTGCGAATCAGCTAAGTAAGGTAATTGACAAAACAGGCAGGCTAATTGAGCTTTGTACTGCTTTGCAGGAGGAGAATGACTTGTTAAAGCAAGAGAATGATCAGTTAAAACATAAAGTTGACCATCATTCACAGCTAAAAATTGATTTGGAAGAAAAGTTAAGAGTATTAACATTGGCTCGTTCATTGGAGGGTATTCAGGCAACTGATTTAGGTCTTAATGAAAAAACTTTTGACATAAAGCAAAAAATTACCGATTTTGTACGCGAAATAGATAAGTGCATTGTATTACTCAAAAAGTAGTAATAGTGAAATAAGCTCAAATGGGAGAAATCTCTATAAAAATAAATATTGCTGATCGCGTTTATCCTTTAAAGGTGAACACGGAAGAAGAGGAAGTGATTAGAAGGGCAGCCAAGATTATTAACGATCGTATAAAAGAATATCAAGAAAATTATGCGGTTCGTGATAAGCAGGACTTGTTATCTATGTGTGTTTTACATTATGCTACAGCCACTCTAAAGGCTGAAAGCAAAGTAATGAATGAAGATGCAGATGTAACAGAAAAGGTTTATCAATTAGATCAACTGCTTACCGACTTTTTTTCTAAGTAATATCGTTCTTTAAAAGAGCGTAAAAAATTTGACTCGTTTAAATTTTTACATTCACTAATTATGGC
>NZ_JBIIPN010000060.1:0-15859 GCF_044342615.1 Daejeonella sp.
TTATTGTTTTTCGTAAAATCTATGCAAGGTGGAGTGGTTAATTTAGTGGCCCCATTATCCTCCCTAAACATTTTCGGTTTACTAACCGCAACTTTTGTCCTTGGCGAACCCTGGAAAAAAAGTTATTGGCTACCCATTACAATTATGACAGTGGGCTTACTACTACTTTTTTTTGCTAAAGCAACCTTAAATCTAAATTCAACTCAAAAAAAAGCCCTTGCCTATGGTTTACTAAGCGCATTAATTTGGGGTTTTGATTATACCCTTTTTAAAATTCCTATAAAATGGATGGGGGTTTTACCTTTTTCATTTTTACTTGAACTTTGTATCACAATTTTCAGTTGTTTTCTAATTATTGGGTATAAAGTTAAAATCAGAGATTATATTTCAAATGCGAAATTTATAAAAAACACATTAATATTATCAATTTGTTTATTGGGAGGAAGCATGTTTATTCACCTCGCATATTTAAGCACAACTATTGCACAAATTAATTTTTTCGCACAAAGCCAGCTGATTTTTACATTAATTTTCGGAGCCTATATTTATAAAGAAAAACTCGTTTTCAGGCAGTATTTAGGAATATTTCTACTGATAGTGGCGATTGGACTAATTGCTGTTAATTAAATAAAACAATTACGTAAAATTCAAAAAAGCAATTATTAAAACACCAACAAATAATTGTTATACATTAATCAAAATATCAACTAGACAGCCAACAAAAAACCCCATTCACCTAAAAGAATGGGGTTTTTTACATATCAGATTTAAGAATTACTTCTTATCGTCTTCTTTTACTTCTTCAAAATCAACATCAGTAACTGAATCATCAGCACCAGCTTGTTGACCTGCATCAGCAGCACCAGTAGCTTGTCCGCCCTCCTGAGAAGCTTTGTACATGTCTTCAGAAGCAACATTCCATGCCGCTTGAAGCTCTGCCTGAGCAGTGTCCATTGCAGCGAAATCTTTTGCAGCATGTGCATCTTTCAGTTTTTTCAAACCTTCTTCAATCGGAGCTTTCTTATCGTCGGCGAGTTTATCACCATACTCTTTTAATTGCTTTTCGGTAGAGAAGATTAGCGCATCTGCAGCGTTTAGTTTATCAACTTCTTCGCGTGCTGCCTTATCTGCTTCAGCATTAGCTTCAGCCTCATCTTTCATCTTCTTGATTTCTTCATCTGTAAGTCCAGAAGAAGCTTCAATACGGATTTTTTGCTCTTTATTGGTTGCCTTATCCTTTGCTGCTACGTGCAAGATACCGTTTGCATCAATATCAAAAGTTACTTCAATTTGAGGAATACCACGTGGTGAAGGTGGAATACCATCTAAGTGGAAACGACCGATGGTTCTATTTTGATTTGCCATTGGGCGCTCACCTTGTAAAATATGAATCTCTACAGATGGCTGATTATCAGATGCTGTTGAGAAAACTTCAGATTTCTTAGAAGGGATTGTGGTATTAGCTTCAATTAATTTAGTCATTACACCACCCATAGTTTCAATACCTAAAGAAAGTGGAGTAACGTCAAGTAATAATACATCTTTAACCTCACCAGTTAAAACACCACCTTGGATTGCAGCACCAATTGCTACTACCTCATCTGGGTTTACACCTTTTGAAGGCTCTTTACCAAAGAAAGCTTTTACTGCATCCTGAATAGCAGGAATACGAGTTGAACCTCCTACAAGGATAATTTCATCGATATCAGAGGTGCTTAAACCAGCATTTTTCAAAGCTTTTTTACATGGCTCAATAGTTCTTTTTATCAAACTATCTGCTAATTGCTCAAATTTAGCACGAGTTAAAGTCTTAACTAAGTGTTTTGGCATTCCATCTCCAGCAGAGATATAAGGAAGGTTAATTTCAGTTTGTGCGGTGCTCGATAATTCAATCTTAGCCTTTTCAGCAGCTTCTTTCAAACGCTGAAGTGCCATTGGATCTTTACGAAGGTCAATGCCCTCATCGCTTTTAAACTCATCTGCCATCCAGTCAATGATTACAGCATCAAAGTCATCACCACCAAGGTGAGTATCACCATCAGTTGATTTAACTTCAAACACACCATCTCCTAATTCAAGAACAGACACGTCATGCGTACCACCACCACAGTCGAACACTACAATTTTCATGTCCTTATGAGCCTTATCCAAACCGTAAGCAAGCGCTGCGGCTGTAGGCTCATTGATGATACGAGAAACTTTTAGTCCGGCAATTTCACCAGCCTCTTTCGTAGCTTGACGTTGAGCATCATTAAAATAGGCAGGAACAGTAATTACTGCTTCATTTACTTCATGACCTAAGAAATCTTCTGCAGTTTTCTTCATTTTCTGCAAAACCATTGCAGAAATCTCCTGAGGAGTATATAAACGATCATCTATCTTAACACGCGGAGTATTATTATCACCCTTAACCACTGTGTATGGAACACGAGTCATTTCGTTTGTAACCTCACCAAAGCTATTTCCCATGAAGCGCTTGATTGAAGAAATGGTTTTTGTTGGGTTGGTGATTGCCTGACGTTTTGCCGGATCTCCTACCTTACGCTCTCCATTATCAACAAAAGCAACAATTGAAGGGGTAGTTCGTTTACCTTCACTGTTTGGAATAACTACAGGCTCATTACCCTCCATTACTGATACGCATGAATTTGTAGTTCCTAAGTCGATACCAATTATCTTTGCCATATTTTAATCCTTCTTAATTTAATATTATTACTAAATTCTAATTATCAAGCCTTGTGCCAATTAAGTCTTGACCATAAATGACAGTAATTTACTCAATAATCTAGCAGTGTAGCTCTTTTGAAAAATGACAGGATGGCAGTAATACTTTTAATAGCTGTATTAAAGTCCGGCAGAATTTGAAATAACAAAATAAAATCAAATTGCTTATTGGAATTAAAATAGGCTTAGGGCAAGAATGAACAAATAGCCTTAAAACAAAAAAAACCTGCTCAATGAGCAGGTCTTTAGAATAAAATTTAGAGAAATTACTCTCCTTTTTTCTCTTCTTCAGTAGTGTCTTCAACTTGAGTTTCCTCAGCTGGAGTCTCAGCAGTAGCAGTTTCCTCAACTTGAACTTCTTCAACTTGAGTTTCCTCAACAACAGGAGCAGCTTGAACTACTTCTTCTTTTTCTGCTTTTGGAGCAGCTGCAGCGGGAGTATCATCAGCTTTTTTTGCTTTTGAACCACGACGGCGAGTTGATTTCTTTTCAGCAACTGCATCTCCAGAAGTGTAAATTTCGTTGTAATCTACAAGTTCAATTAATGCCATAGAAGCGTTATCACCTAAACGATTTCCCATTTTAAGAATACGGGTATAACCACCTGGACGATTAGCAACTTTAGCAGCGATATCGCGGAACAAGATAGAAACTACTTCTTTATTTTGTAAGTAACTAAATACAGTACGACGAGAGTGTGTAGTATCGTCTTTTGATTTTGTAATAATTGGTTCAACATATACACGTAAAGCTTTTGCTTTAGCAAGTGTAGTAGTGATGCGCTTGTGTAATATAAGCGAAGAAGCCATGTTAGCAAGCATCGCTCGGCGATGACTATCTGTACGACTTAAATGGTTTACTTTTTTACCGTGTCTCATTGTTTGTTTGATTATGCACGTGCATACCGTCGATCAACCTTTCGGGATCGGGAATTATGCATTTCGCTTATTTATTCTTCGTCTAATTTAAATTTTGAAAGGTTCATACCAAAAGATAAACCTTTAGATTTTACTAAGTCTTGGATTTCAGTTAAAGATTTCTTACCAAAGTTTCTGAATTTCAACATATCAGCAACATCATAAGAAACAAGATCAGCAAGTGAACGGATATCTGCTGCTTTTAAGCAGTTTAATGCACGTACAGAGAGATCAAGATCAACTAATTCCATTTTAAGGATTTTACGCATGTGTAAGATTTCCTCATCAACTTCCTTAGTTTCTTCTTTTGCCTGAGATTCAAGCATGATATTCTCATCAGAGAATAACATAAAGTGGTGAATCAAAATCTTAGCTGCTTCTTTCAAAGCATCTTCTGGATGAATCGAACCATCAGTTGATATATCAAGAACAAGCTTCTCGTAATCGGTCTTTTGCTCTACACGGAAATTCTCAATAGAATACTTAACATTCTTAATTGGAGTGTAGATAGAATCGATTGCAATAACACCAAGTGGTGAGTCGGCGTTTTTATTTTCTTCAGCGGCAACATAACCTCTACCCTTATTAACGGTTAATTCGATCTCTAAAGTAACTGAAGACTCCATATTACAGATCACAAGATCCGAGTTAAGAACTTCAAAGTTATTTGAGAACTTAGAAATATCACCAGCTTTAAACTGATCTTGACCAGTAATAATTACGAAAATCTTTTCGCTATCACCAGAATCACCAGTCTTTTTGAAACGCACTTGCTTCAAGCTAAGAATGATTTCAGTTACGTCTTCAACAACACCTTTAATTGTTGAGAATTCGTGAGAAACTCCTGAAAAACGTACAGAAGTTATTGCAAAACCTTCCAAGGAAGATAAAAGTATTCTGCGTAAAGCATTACCAATAGTTACACCAAAACCAGGCTCTAATGGTCTGAATTCAAATGTACCGTCGAAATCCGTAGATTTCTGCATGATAACTTTATCAGGTTTCTGAAATGCTAAAATTGCCATTTATCAAATTTGTTTATTGTTTATGGATATGAGATTTGAGAAATGAGAAATGAGATAAACTCAAATCTCCCCGCCCTATCTCTAACCTTTTCAGGCTAATATTTATGAAACTAGATATGAGATTCCAGTATAAAAATCTCATATCTCAAATCTCATATCTTATTTAGAGTACAACTCGACGATTAGATTTTCCTTGATATTTTCAGGAATTTCTTCACGACTTGGCAGGTTAAGGAACTTACCAGTTAAGGTATTTGCATCCCACTCTAACCAACTAAATTTATTGATCGTTCTAGCAGCAACAGAATGAGCTACTGCTTCAAGGCTTTTTGAACGTTCACGCACAGCGATAACATCACCAGCACGTAAAGAATAAGAAGCGATGTTTACAATTTCACCATTCACGGTAATATGCTTATGTCCTACAAGCTGACGAGCAGCTGAACGAGTTGGAGCAATACCTAAACGGTAAACAGTATTATCTAAACGAGCTTCAAGAAACTTTAATAAGTTCTCTCCAGTAATACCTTCTTTAGCAGAAGCTTTGTGGAAAAGGTTCTCGAAATAACGCTCTAATACACCATAGGTGTATTTAACTTTTTGCTTCTCCATTAACTGCACAGCAAATTCTGATTGCTTACCTCTTTTTCTTGAGGTACCATGCATCCCTGGAGGATAATTTTTTCTTTCTAATGCCTTATCAGGACCAAAAATTGGTTCTCTGAATCTACGGGCAATTTTGGACTTGGGTCCTGTGTATCTAGCCATTGTTGTGTGTTTTTTAAAGTATCATCCCAACCATGTCGGGAGAATCTTAGCTTTAAAAATGATTATTAATTATATGTATTAAACTCTTCTTCTTTTTGGAGGACGGCAACCATTGTGTGGAAGCGGGGTAATATCCTGAATTGTAGTCACTTCAATACCAGCAGTTTGTAAAGTACGAATAGCAGACTCACGACCAGAACCTGGACCTTTAACGTAAACTTGAACTTTACGAAGACCAAGATCATGAGCAACCTTTGCACAATCACCAGCAGCCTGACCGGCAGCGTATGGAGTGTTTTTCTTAGAACCTTTAAAACCCATCTTACCTGCAGACGACCATGAGATAGTCTGACCTTGTAGATTAGTTAAAGTAATAATGATGTTGTTAAACGTAGCATTAATATGTGCTTCACCAATTGGTTCAACAATTACAATACGCTTTTTGGTAACTTTTTTAGTTTTAGCCATTTTTAGAGATTTTAGATAAGAGACTTGAGATGTGAGACACATTCTCTCTACTCATATCAATTTCTTGTTTAGTCATGATTTTGATTCAATTAAGACCTAAATCATATCCGCTTAATCTGTTAATTAAAAAAGAATTAGATTAGAAATATTCATATATCTCCAATCTAATGTCTCATATCTTATTTAGTTGCTTTTTTCTTATTAGCAACAGTCTTACGCTTACCTTTACGAGTACGAGAGTTATTCTTAGTACGCTGACCACGAACTGGAAGTCCCTTACGGTGACGTAGACCACGGTAGCAACCGATGTCCATTAAACGTTTGATGTTTAATTGCACTTCAGAACGTAAAGCACCTTCTACTTTAATTTCATCGTTAATGAAACCACGAATTGCTGCTAACTGATCATCAGTCCAATCTTGAACTTTAATATTTACATCAATACCAGCATCATTAAGGATCCTTTGTGCGGTTGCCTTGCCGATACCGAAAATGTAAGTAAGTCCGATCTCTCCTCTTTTGTTTTTTGGTAAATCAATACCTGCTATCCTTGCCATATTTATATTTAATGATTGAATGAATGATTAAATGTGTGAAATTAGATCATACATCAATCCTTCTTGTCAATTTATTATCCCTGACGTTGTTTATACTTTGGGTTCTTTTTGTTGATCACATAAAGTACTCCCTTACGACGGATTACTTTACAGTCAGCACTACGTTTTTTGATGGATGCTCTTACTTTCATCTTTATCCTATTTATATCTGTATGTTATTCTGCCTTTACTTAAATCATAAGGCGACATTTCCAACTTCACTTTATCTCCTGGAAGAATTTTGATGTAGTGCATCCTCATTTTTCCAGAAATGTGCGCGATAATTTCGTGTCCATTTTCTAATTCAACACGAAACATTGCATTAGACAATGCCTCTCTAATAATTCCGTCTTGTTCTATTGAAGCCTGTTTGGCCATATATTATTTAAATTTCTCCTGATTTAACATAAACAAGTGTCGAAAATATCGCTCTCTCCAAAAAAATTAATAGATAAAGCTGTATTTTTCCTTCTCAAGCCCATCCTATCAGGGATGCAAAATTAAATAAAAAAATTTAATATTTAATCTTTTTGTTGTAAAACTTGTTCTATGTATTCAAATGTTGAAAGAACATCGGCTTTACCCTTCTTAATTGCCACTGTATGCTCATAATGAGCAGATACTTTTTGATCTATTGTACTAACAGTCCAACCATCTTCCCAAAATTTAACACCAGCTTTACCTGCGTTAATCATTGGTTCTATGGCAATCACCATCCCCTCTTCCAATTTTATTCCAGAACCCCGTTTACCATAATTAGGAACCTCAGGTTTCTCATGGAGTTTAACTCCAACACCGTGACCAACAAGTTCTTTCACTACACCGAAACCATTCTTTTCAGCATGCTCTTGAACGGCATATCCTACATCACCCACTCTCATACCAACGACTGCCTTTTCAATACCTAGTTTCAGACACTCCTTAGTAACCTCTAAAAGTTTAAAGGTATCAGCATCAACATTTCCTATTGGAAAGGTATAAGCAGAATCACCAAAAAATTCATTTAAAATTACACCACAATCAACAGAAACAATATCTCCATCTTTTATTTCGTATTCACTTGGAAAACCATGAACCACTTGATCATTAAGAGAGATACAAAGCGAATATGGAAAACCATGATAATTTAGGAATGCTGGCACTCCACCGTGATCACGAATAAATTCTTCAGCAATCTTATTTAGATGAATTGTCTTTACACCTTCTCCGATGTTTTTTGCAACTTCGGCAAGAGTTTTAGAAACTAGCAGAGAACTTTCTCTAATTTTTTCTATATCCTCTAAAGACTTGTAAAAAACCTTAGACATCAATATTATATTCCAGACGCTCCAGCTGAAAGCGGAGTACGACCTTTAATCCTACCAGTCTTCATTAAGCCATCATAATGACGCATTAATAAATGACTTTCTACTTGCTGTAAAGTATCTAATACAACACCTACAAGAATTAACAAAGATGTACCCCCATAAAAATTAGCGAACTGACTATTGATACCTAAAATAATTGCAATTGAAGGCATGATAGCAATGATAGCTAAGAATATAGATCCTGGTAAAGTAATTTTTGAAATCACAGCGTCGATATAGTCACCAGTAGTTTTACCAGGTTTTACACCAGGTACAAATCCACCATTTTTCTTCATATCATCAGACATTTGAACCGGATTAACGGTAATAGCTGTGTAGAAGAAAGTAAAGGCAATGATCATAAATGCAAAAGTTAGATTATACGTCAATGAAGTATAATCACTAAATGCTGTAAGGAATGAAGATTGCGCAGATGGGAAAAATGAACTAATGGTTGTTGGTATAAACATAATCGCTTGAGCAAAAATGATTGGCATAACACCCGCTGCGTTTACTTTTAATGGAATATACTGACGAACACCACCATACTGCTTAGCACCTACAATCTTTTTAGCGTATTGAACAGGTATCTTACGAACACCTTGAACAATCAAAATAGTAAACATTACCACTAAAAACAGGGCTACAATCTCTACAATGAAAGAAATTAAACCACCTTGAGCACCCATTCTAGAATTAAATTCCGATAGAATACCAAAAGGTAACTGAGCGATAATACCCACCATGATGATCATGGAAATACCATTTCCAATACCTTTATCAGTGATTTTTTCACCTAACCACATGACGAACATTGTTCCTGCGGTAAGGATAAACATTGAAGTTATGCTAAACATTGGTTCTGAAAGCAAACGAGCATCAGGACTAATTTGAGAACGAACATAACCTATTGCTTGTAGAGCAGTGATAATGATTGTCAAGTAACGAGTCACCTGATTAATCTTTTTACGTCCGCTTTCACCTTCCTTTTGAAGTTTTTGGAAATAAGGAACAGCAATACCTAATAACTGCACAACGATAGATGCAGAAATATAAGGCATAACGCCAAGTGCGAATATAGATGCTCTAGAGAAAGACCCTCCAGCAAACATATTCAACAATCCTAATAAACCTTCTTTTGCCTGAGCATCATCAAGAGATGCAGAATCAACACCAGGAAGAACAATAAATGAACCTATTCTATAAATTAAAAGACATAAGAGCGTGAATAAAATTCGTGCTCTTAAGTCTTCAATTTTCCAGATGTTGGAAAGCGTTGAAAAAAACTTTTTCATGTATAATTATAATTTAGCTATGGCACCACCAACTGCTTCAATTGCTTTTTGCGCAGAAGCTGAGAATGCATGTGCTTTAACATCCAATTTGGATTTAACTTCACCTCTACCTAAAATCTTAACTAAATCATTCTTTGAAGCTAAACCGTGCTCTCTGAATGTATCAAAATCGATAGTTGTTAAATTATACTTTTCTGCAAGTGCTTGCAATGCATCTAAATTAACGCTAACATATTCTGTACGGTTAATAGGATTAAAGCCTACTTTAGGTAAACGACGTTGTAAAGGCATTTGACCACCTTCAAAACCGACCTTACTCTTGTATCCAGAACGTGATCCAGCACCTTTATGACCACGAGTGGAAGTTCCACCGCGTCCAGATCCTGTTCCACGACCGATACGTTTTCTATTTTTTGTTGAACCTTCTGCAGGTTGTAAGTTACTTAAGTTCATGATTAGATACTTTCTACTGCTACTAAATGATTAACTTTTCTCACCATTCCGATAATCGCCGGATTAGCTTCAACCTCTACAGAATGGTTTATTTTTTTTAAACCTAATGCCTGCATAGTTCTTTTTTGACGCTCGCTTCTATCGATAACGCTTTTAATCTGGGTTATTTTAATTTTAGCCATGATGATTATCCGTTAAATACTTTATTTAAATTAACGCCACGTTGTTGAGCTACTGTATAAGCATCACGTAATTGTGAAAGTGCTAATACTGTTGCTTTTACCACGTTGTGCGGGTTTGACGAACCTTTAGATTTTGCAAGTACGTTATGTACTCCAGCACTTTCAAGTACTGCACGCATTGCACCACCAGCGATAACACCGGTACCCGGGGCAGCTGGTTTAATGAATACGAAGCCTCCTGAATATTTACCTAACTGCTCATGAGGAACAGTTCCGTTAATAATAGGAACTTTAACAAGATTCTTCTTTGCATCATCAATTCCTTTAGCGATAGCTTCAGTAACCTCTTTTGCTTTACCTAGACCGAAACCTACGATTCCGTTTTCATCCCCTACTACAACGATAGCAGAAAAACTGAAGGTACGTCCACCTTTGGTAACTTTAGCAACACGTTGGATGCTAACTAAGCGATCTTTTAATTCGATTTCGCTTGATTTTACTCTTTTTATATTGATAGTTGACATTCTCTTTATTTTATGATAACACCGATATTATTGATATATGATCGCTGTAACCGATGCTAATTAAAATACTAAACCAGCTTCACGTGCACCTTCAGCCAATGACTTTACACGACCGTGGTACAGGTAGCCATTTCTGTCAAAAACAACTTGGTTTACACCTGCTGCTAATGCTTTTTCTGCTACTGCTTTACCAACAGCTTTTGATTGATCAGATTTATTTCCATTGGCAACAAAATCTTTGGATAAAGATGATGCTGAAACAATAGTTTTTCCGCTATTATCATCGATAATCTGAGCGTAAATCCCTTTATTGCTTCTGTACACTGACAAACGCGGGCGCTCTGCAGAACCTGTTAATCTCTTTCTGATTCCTCTTTTGATTCGCTCTCTGCGAGATAATTTAATTCCTGCCATGATGATTATTTTTTAGCGGCTGATTTACCAGCTTTTCTTCTTAACACTTCACCAACAAACTTAATACCTTTACCTTTGTAAGGCTCTGGAGCACGTAGAGAACGAATTTTCGCTGCTACTTGTCCTAATAATTGCTTGTCGATACTCTCCAATATAACTACTGGGTTCTTACCTTTTTCTGAAGTAGTAGTAACATTAATTTCTTTAGGTAATTCAAACACAAAGTGGTGAGAATATCCTAAAACTAAATCCAAAGTATTACCTACGTTCGTAGCACGGTAACCAACACCTACAAGCTCTTGCTCTGATTTGTATCCTTCAGTTACACCAACAACCATGTTATTGATTAATGAACGATATAAACCATGAAGTGCTTTGTGACGTTTTTGCTCTGAAGGACGTTGTACTGTTAAAACACCATCTTCCTGAACAATTTTAATATCTGCATCTACATCCTGAGTTAATTGACCTTTTGGACCTTTAACTGTTACAAGGTTCGTATCAGAAACTGTTACGGTTACACCTGCAGGGATATTAATCGGGGCTTTTCCTATTCTTGACATCTTCTCTTATCCTCCTATTAATAAACGTAACATAAAACCTCACCGCCAATATTCAAACTCTTAGCTTCTTTATCGGTCATAACACCTTTAGAAGTAGAGAGAATAGCGATACCTAAACCGTTTAATACACGTGGCATATTTTCAACACCAGCATATCTTCTTAAACCAGGAGTACTCACACGTGAAATATTGCGAATAGCTGGAATTTTTGTTATGGGATTATACTTCAAAGCGATTTTAATCGTCCCTTGGGTATTTGTATCCTCAAACTTATAATTTGTGATGTAACCTTTGTCAAAAAGAACTTTTGTCATTTCTTTTTTAAGGTTTGATGCAGGAATCTCTACAACGCGGTGGTTAGCCTTAATGGCATTCCTTACTCTCGTAAGATAATCTGCTATTGGATCTGTATTCATTATTTATTTATTGTGATAGTGGTTTCCTTTCCAACCTATTCGGAACGACCTGCTATCGGTTAATTTATAATTTAAAAAGCTTTGTTTTAAACGAAAGCAAATTAACAGAAAATATCTGTTAATTGTAAACTATGCTTTCAGCTTTCTTACCAAGAAGCCTTACGTACTCCCGGGATTTTACCTGCCAAAGCCATTTCACGGAATGTTACCCTTGAAATACCGAATTGACGCATATAACCACGAGGACGACCAGTTAACTTACAACGATTATGTAAACGTACTGGTGAAGAGTTTTTAGGTAATTTATCAAGACCTTCAAAATCTCCAGCTGCTTTTAATGCTGCTCTTTTATCTGCGAACTTGGCAACTAATCTGGCACGTTTAACTTCACGTGCTTTTACACCTTCTTTAGCCATTATTGATTGTTTGTAGTTTGATTCTTAAATGGTAAACCGAATTGCTTTAATAATTCTAAAGCTTCAACATCAGTCTTAGCAGTAGTAACAAAAGTGATATCCATACCCATGATCTTATTGATTTGATCAATATTAATTTCAGGGAAAATGATCTGCTCAGTTACACCTAAAGTATAGTTTCCACGTCCGTCAAAGCCTTTATCATTGATGCCTTTGAAATCACGAATACGTGGTAAAGCAACTGCAATTAAACGATCAAGGAATTCATACATATTATTATCACGTAATGTTACACGAACACCAATTGGCATTCCTTTACGTAATTTGAAGTTGGAAATATCTTTCTTAGACTTTGCAGGGATCGCTTTTTGACCAGTTATAGTAGTCATTTCATTGATTGCATTGTCAATTAACTTCTTATCTGTTGAAGCTCCACCAACACCTTGGTTGATAGCGATTTTTTGTAAACGTGGAACCTGCATTACGCTTTTATATTGGAATTTATCCTTTAAAGCAGTAACGATTTCTTCGTTATATTTTGATTTTAATCTTGGTACGTAAGTCATTACTTAATTTCCTCCCCAGACTTTTTAGAGATGCGAACTGATTTACCATCTGCATTTTTCATCTTACCTACACGCGTTGGCTTACCAGATTTGGTATCAACAAGCATGATATTTGAAATATGAAGACTAGCCTCTTTCTTAATGATACCTCCATTTGGAGTAGCAGCATTTGGTTTTGTATGTTTAGATACCATGTTAGCACCTTCAACTATAATTCTGCTAGTAGCTAGCTGAACTTCTAATACCTTACCTTGTTTTCCTTTAGAATCGCCTGCAACAATCTGCACTAGATCTCCTTTACGGATCTTCAACTTAGGTTGTGATTTTATTTTCTTTTCCATTTTACAAAACCTCCGGTGCTAATGATACAATCTTCATGAATTGTTTTTCACGTAGCTCTCTAGCTACAGGACCGAAAATACGTGTTCCACGTGGCTCGTCCTGAGCGTTCAGCAATACAGCTGCATTATCGTCAAAACGGATATATGAACCGTCTTTTCTTCTGATCTCTTTTTTTGTTCTCACAACAACTGCCTTAGAGACAGATCCTTTTTTGATGTTCCCTGATGGAATAGCGCTCTTTACAGTGACAACAATTTTGTCACCTATGGATGCATAACGCTTTCCGGTACCACCTAAAACACGGATAACTAAAACTTGTTTAGCACCGCTGTTGTCAGCAACATTCAGTCTTGATTCCTGTTGTACCATGTTACTTAGCTCTTTCTAAAATTTCCACTAATCTCCAATTCTTGGTTTTACTCAGCGGACGAGTTTCCATGATTAACACTGTATCACCGATACCGCAAGTGTTAGTCTCGTCATGAGCCATAAATTTGGTAGTTTTCTTAACGAACTTACCATAAATCGGGTGTTTCACTTTACGCTCTACAGAAACAACTATAGATTTCTCCATTTTGTTGCTTACAACCAACCCGGTTCTTGTTTTTCTTAATTTTCTTTCTTCCATTTTGGACTTTTATTTATTCAGAAGCGGACTCTGTCGCAGCAGATGCTTTTGCTTCCGCCTTGCGCTTAGTCAATTCTGTGTTTAAACGTGCTACATCCTTTCTAACTTTTGTAATCCTAGTTGGATTCTCAATAGCAGAAACAGTATGAGCAAATTTCATTTTTGTGAGATTAGCCTTCTCTTCATTAATGCGTGCTATAACTTCTTCAGTTGTTAGCGCTTGTATTTCTGAACTTTTCATTTTTTTTTAGTTTGTTAGTTGGTTAGTTTTTAGTTGGTTAGTTTTTAGTTGTTATGCCTATCGCTATACTAACTACTAACTACTAAATACTAACTACTAATTATGCTTCTACGAAATCTCTTCTAGTTACAAATTTTGTTTGAACTGGTAACTTTTGAGCAGCTAAACGCATAGCTTCTTTTGCAATTTCCAAAGGCACGCCTTCAGCTTCAAAAAGCATTCTTCCTGGTCTTACAACTGCTACCCAATATTCTGGAGCACCTTTACCTTTACCCATACGTACTTCAGCTGGTTTCTTAGTAACTGGCTTGTCTGGGAAAATACGGATCCAAACCTGACCTTCCCTTTTCATGAAACGGGTAACGGCGATACGAGCTGATTCAATCTGACGACTGGTAATCCAAGCTGGCTCTAATGATTTGATTCCGAAAGAACCGAAGGCTAATTCTGCACCGCGACCGGCCAGACCTTTCATTTTGCCTTTTTGCATCTTTCTGAACTTCGTTCTCTTTGGCTGTAACATGTTCTTATTTATTTTTGGTTTTAGTTATTAGATGGTTAGATACAGGTTGATTAGAACACTGCATCAAACTACTAAATACTAAAACTAATTACTAATTCTTAATTATTTTTTACCTCTGAAACCACCCCCGGCATTACCACCACGGTTTTGACCACCTGCTCCACCGCCACGATTTTGACCACCACGGTTATCACCACCGCGTCTGTCGCCACCACCACGATTATCAGAACGTCTGTCGCCACCACCACGTCTTTCGCCGCCACCAGCAAATGGTGCAGATCCGCCTTCTGGTCCTCTACCTTTTACTCCAGTTGTTTGACCAATGTTAGGAGAAAGATCACGCTTTCCGTAAACTTCACCTTTCATGATCCAAACCTTAACACCGATTTTACCATAAGTGGTAAGTGCTTCAGATAAAGCATAATCGATATCAGCACGGAAAGTATGCAAAGGAACGCGTCCATCTTTATATTGTTCAGTACGTGCCATTTCAGCACCACCTAAACGACCAGAACACATAATCTTGATACCTTCAGCTCCCATACGCATTGTTGATGCGATAGAAGTTTTCATGGCACGACGGAAAGAAATTCTAGCTTCTAATTGCTTAGCAACTCCTTCACCTACTAATTGTGCGTCTAATTCAGGACGTTTAATTTCAAATATATTGATTTGTACGTCTTTCTTTGTTAGTTTCTTAAGTTCCTCTTTGATCTTATCAACCTCTTGACCACCTTTTCCGATCACGATGCCCGGACGAGCAGTGTGAATAGTGATAGTGATACGCTTCAAAGTACGCTCGATAACTACTTTAGAGATACCGCCCTTTGAAATACGTGCTGCCAGGTATTTTCTGATCTTTTCGTCCTCAACTAATTTATCAGAGTAATTGTTACCACCGAACCAATTAGAATCCCAACCTTTGATGATTCCTAATCTGTTACCTATTGGATGTGCTTTTTGTCCCATTTCTCCTTACTTAGTTATTGGTTCACTTGTTTTACTATCAACTATCAAAGTTACGTGGTTAGAACGCTTACGAATTCTATGTCCGCGACCTTGAGGAGCTGGTCTTAATCTCTTTAACTGGCGACCTCCATCAACCATGATGGTTTTCACAAACAATTCATTGTCTTCAGGACGTTGACCTTCATTTTTCAATTCCCAATTTTTGATTGCTGATAATAATAGTTTTTCAACTCTTATCGCCGCTTCCTTATTGGTAAACTTTAAAATATATAAGGCTTTCTCAACCCGTTCACCTCTGATCAGATCAACAACCAATCTCATCTTACGTGGTGAGGTAGGGCAATTATTTAATTTTGCTATTGCTTCCATTGCTTATTTTTTCTTATCAGAGTGACCTCTAAATGTTCTGGTTGGAGAAAATTCACCAAGCTTATGCCCAACCATGTTCTCAGTTACATATACAGGAATGAATTTATTTCCATT
>NZ_JBIIPN010000168.1:0-4812 GCF_044342615.1 Daejeonella sp.
GCAGATGCTTGGAAGGTTTTATTAAGTTTTGATATATAGATCGAAATTTTAAATCGTTTATATTAAATAATTATCTTAAATTATTATAATCCGAGTGCTTGTCTTAATTTAGGAAAACCAGTCTTACTGACAGGGATTTTTTCGCCTGTTTTTAAAATGGCTAGGTGTGAATCCTTTTCATAGGGGTCAATTCTTGTAATTTCGTTGATTTTAACGATGAATGATCGATGAACCCTCACAAAAGTGTTTGCACCCAATAGTTTTTCAAAATGAGTTAAGGTTTTATTTTTAAGGAAAGAGCCTTCGGGGGTGTGTATTTTTACGTAATCATCATCTGCCTCTAGGAATAAAACATCGCTTAGCGGAATGATTTTTATTTTATTGCCCGTTTTAACTACAATTCGATCATTTTTTGGGAATGCCGTTTGAAGATTTGCAAATTGTTCTTTTGAGGTTTGATTGACAAGGGTTTTTTGTTCTTGATCTAACCATTTTTGTACGGCTTTATCAAAACGCTCTCTAGTAAATGGTTTTAATAGATAATCTACTGCATGTTCTTCAAAGGCTTTAATAGCAAATTCATCAAAGGCGGTAGTAAATATCACGGAAGGTGCTTGTTCAATAAGTTCGAGCATTTCAAAGCCATTGATTTTAGGCATTTGAATGTCTAAAAATATTAAATCGGGTTTGTATTGAGCAATTGCTTTTACTCCTTCAAAGCCATCATTACATTCCTGAATAATTTCCAGTTCTGGCCAGTTCTTTAAATATTCTTTTACTATTGTACGAGCCAGTGGTTCGTCATCAATTAAAATCACTCTCATAATTGTGTCTGAGGTATTTTTACTATGCTTGTAAATATATGCTGATATGACTTAGTTTCTATCAAATCTGTTCTACCAAATAATAAATATAACCTTCGCTTTACACCACTTAGTCCGAAACCTGTACCCTGCATCGGTTTTGCTGTATTCGGATCAAAAGGATTTTGAACGGTTATCTGCAGCTCATTTTCAGTACATTCAACAAAAATGCTTATCGTAACCACGCCTGTAGTGTCGTAGAGACCGAATTTAATTGCATTCTCTACAATGGGTTGTAGTAGCATTGGTGGAAGTTTCATGTGCTTGCAGCGATCATTATAGGATATTTCTGTGGATAGGCGATGTCCAAATCGTACTTTTTCAATATCTAGATAAAGTTGCAAGTGCTCCAGTTCGGCCATTAATGAAACGGGCTGTTGATCTTCTTTTTTAAGAGTTCCGCGTAAAAAATCAGATAATTGATGAATCATTTTACGTGCTTCTTCGGGTCGGCTGCCAATAAGTGCAGTAATTGAATTAAGACTATTGAAAAGAAAATGGGGTTGTAATTGTTGCCTTAAATTATATAATTCGGCCTCTTTAGCGAGGTTTTCAGCTTCTAATTTTCTTTTTTCTGTTTCTTTCTGATCAATTTGTGTGAACCAAACAATGCTAATCATGGCCATCAAACCAATGATTAATAATCCGATGAAAAAACGAATAGGCAGTGATTCGAATAAAAACATGGAATATTCGGAATCATTTAAAATCAGTTGGTTTAGTGCCCAATTGTTTAGAAAAAGCCAAAGACTTGCCAAAATGGAGCAATAAAAAAGTATTAATAAATAGCGATTTTTTTCAGGTCTATAATACTGAAGGTTATTACTCATTAAATAACAAGCAATAGTGAGTAGGCAAATGCTAACTGTGCTATCAATAAATGAAGTTCGAAGGCTAAAGCCAAACCAGAGTAAAATTGCTGCCTGCGATAGAATACAAGCCACCATACATTGAGAAACAATGAGAATTATCTTGCTTTTTGAAATAAGAAATCCCGGAGTTTTTTCCATAATGGCTGCTGTGCGGCAAATTGTTTTTTAATCTAAGTTTATGAATGCAACTAATTAATAGCTTTTAATATCGATACCAGCGAATATGGAGGTTCCCTGAATGATCAATATTTTATCGGTACTAGTATTTAATTGTGGAGGACGTTTATCTTCGATGCCTCCCATCATAGCAATCATTTCCGACTGTATAATCCAGTTTGCTGGGACAATTATTTTAGTCCCGCCAAATATCTGCACCACATTAATCTTAACTATTCCTTGTATGTCTGCCTGCAATAAATTGATCTCAGTACCGCCAAAAAAGTTTAAAATATCACCACCTTGAAAATTTTTCGAAACCACATTCTTTTTAATTCCCCCGAAAATTGAGGTCGAATCGATACGATCTCCTAAATAAGATGATTTATCTGGTTTTTCTTGATTAAGAGGCTCTTGAATGGGTTCTGGACTGCTTGAATCTAAGATTATCTGACTATGTTTTTCCTCGATTGGGTATTGTTTTCTACGACCTAAAATCAGCCAAAAACCTAAGACAATAATCATTGCCGGCCAGAAAAGTCGATCTGAATCAAAATTTGGATTTATTTTACCTAATAGAAATATTACTCCAATTATGATTGGCATAAATGTGAATGGGTTCCTGAAGCCTTTTCGCTTACCTATCACTACACCTATAGCAATTAGAAAAACAGGCCAGCTAATTACCCAAGATGAGATAAATAGAATATCAAGGGATCTTAATAGAAGAATAATTCCTAAAAGAACAAGGGTCATTCCGAAGAGTGCCTTATCTGATTGTTGGTTCGGACGAATCTGATTTTTCATGGTCTTAATTTAAAACAAAAATAGCCTCATTTTTTTGAATGTTATATATTAATTAGGCAAGCTCATTGTAGTTCTCGGTAAATGGGGGTAAATTGTCGGTGAAAGATTAGATTTTAGATGTTAGATATGAGACCTTAGATATGAGATAGGACATTTCACATATAAAATCTTAATTTTTTATTAATTCCTTAATGGTTTTTATTTCTCTGTCGATATCATTTTAAGAGGACAGGTTGCGACCTGCCCCTACGCGCGATATCTCCCATATCAATACAGTTCATCCTCTGGTCGGTGTTGTCACCGTACCAGTCGTTAAGAGTATTATATCTCTACGACTTAGCGTCTTTGCGAGACACAGAATATAAAATCATGCAAAAACGCAGTGACGCAAAATTTTCGTGTTGAAATGATTTTTATTTTTTTGAAAGAGGACAGGTCGCGACCTGTCCCTACCCGCGATATCTCATATCTCACATCTCGATACCAACCTTAAAGATTTACGCCAATTTATACAAGAATTTTATATTTTTGTAATAGGCCAGGTCGAGACCTGTACAGTAGTCTCATATCTCACATCTAATCTCTCACATCTAACTACTAACTAGTGAAAATAGGAATCATCGGATTAGGCGACATCGCACAAAAGGCATATTTACCAGTTTTGGCTGCAAAGCATTTAGAAATTCACCTTTTTACTCGTAAACAGGATCGTCTTTTGGCAATAGGCAATCAATATCGAATTGCTAATCTCCATTCTAGTTTAGAATCCTTACTAAATAGTGGTATTAAGGCTGCTTTTGTGCATAGCGCGACTGAATCGCATGAGCATATTATTGAGCAACTTTTACTGCATGACATTCATGTGTATGTGGATAAGCCAATTAGCTATCATTTTGAATCAGCCAAGCGATTAATTGATTTGGCAGAGGCTCGCCAGCTCCATTTAATGGTGGGTTTCAATAGGAGATATGCGCCTGCTTATGTTGAATTGAAAAAGCTGGCCAATCCTAACATGATTATTCTTCAAAAGAATCGTCATTCTTTACCTGGGGATATTCGAACCTTCGTTTTTGATGATTTTATTCATGTTATAGATACCATGCGTTTTCTTTTTACCTATCCAATTAAAGAGATTTTGGTGAGAGGAATGCATAGCCAGGATTTACTAGTCCACGTGGTTGTTCAGCTCATTGCCGAAAATGGTGCTATTGCCATTGCCATCATGAATCGAGATTCGGGCACTTTGGAAGAAAAAGTGGAGGTTTTTAGTGGAGAGGAGAAGAAAACAGTTCTTAACTTGACCGATTTAAAAACTAACAGAAATAAAATTGAAATATCAAATGGTGTAAACGATTGGGAATCAACGCTTTCTAAGCGTGGTTTTGAGCATATTGTGAACGATTTTTTACATGCAGTTCAAAACGATGAGGCTCCTAGGATATCCATGCAAGATGCTTTGAAAACACATGAAATGTGTGAGAAAATTGTAACGGAATTGACTGTTTAAAAAATGTTCTATTTATTCACTTTCCATTGGTGTGAATCATTCTCCATAATTTCTTTGCCCCAAATAGGTAATTCGGCTTTTATTCGCTCCACAATCTCAGTGCAAGAATCAATAGCTGCTTTTCGATGTGCTGATGAGCTGAATACAAAGAGACAGATTTCGCCGGCTTTCACTTCACCCAGACTATGATGTATATGCATACAGGTAATTGGGTATTTCGCGAAAATTTCTTCTCGGATTTGATGCATTTTTTCGAGTGCCATTTCTTCAAATGCAGTATAATCGATAGCCTTTACCTTGCCATGTTCAGTTTCATCTGCCCTTACTTGTCCTAGGAAAATGCTATGCCCGCCAATGGCCGTTTGCGAACTATGCTTTTGTATGCTTTCAGCAATAAATGTGGCAGGAATTGGCCCCTGACTAAAAATATTTTTAATTTTTCTTTCTGACATACCTAATTATTTTCTTTTTGCAATCCGGCGATTCCATCTTTAAGGCTAAATATTTTGCGTGATTTACCATAATGTTGGCTAAATATTTCGGCCGCTACCTTGCTGCGTTTACCTGTTTGACATAAAAGTACTATGGTTTCCGCATCAATCTCTGG
>NZ_JBIIPN010000169.1:0-4803 GCF_044342615.1 Daejeonella sp.
TCCCTACGTAATTATTTATTCAACACCATTTTATAATGCTGTATTCCTGCCTCTTCAAATTGATTGCCTGATTTTTCAAAGCCAAATTTGGCATATAAAGGCATTGCAGTTAATTGAGCATGTAGATATACATAAGAGGCATCTTCTGGAAGATCTTTAATAACTGACCCAACAAGTGATTGTCCTAAACCAATTCCTCTGTATTCCTTTAAAACTGCGAAGCGCTCCAATTTATAACCCTTATCAGTCTTGCGCCATCGAGAGGCACCTGCAGGTGTTCCATCAACTAATCCAATGAAGTGTACAGACTCGTCTTCAAATTCCCATTCAAGCTCTGGGGGACAATTTTGCTCTTCTACAAAAACTATTTTCCGGATTGCAAAAACCTGTTCCAATTCGTCATTGGTACTAACTTTTTTAACTTCAATGGAATGATTCATATTTTTTAATTTATTGCAGAATCTTGATTTTCGGATTCATATTTCTATCAAAAAAGGGCCTAAATGGCCCTTTTTAATTTATTTAAAGCATTAAAGCTTATCGTTTGCATTCAAACAATTGAGATCATCAAATGCATGAGCTAAGCGTTTAACAAAAGTTTCTTCTCCTTTACGTAACCAAACACGGGGATCATAGTATTTTTTATTTGGAGAATCTTCGCCATCAGGACTACCAATTTGGCTTTGAAGGTAAGCTTCTTTAGATTTATAATAATCCTTGATACCCTCCCAATAAGCCCATTGCATATCTGTATCGATATTCATTTTAATTGCACCATAAGAAATAGCCTCTCTAATCTCTTCTTTAGATGAACCTGAACCACCATGGAATACAAAATTGATTGGTTTTTCAGAACTAAGATTAAATTCTTTACGAATAAAATCTTGTGAATTTTTAAGAATAACTGGCTGTAATTTCACGTTTCCAGGCTTATAAACCCCATGAACATTTCCAAATGCAGCAGCAACAGTAAATTTGTCACTCACCGTGCTTAATTCTTTATAAGCATAGGCAACTTCAGAAGGCTGAGTATATAATTTTGAGCTATCAACATCGGTATTATCAACACCATCCTCTTCCCCGCCGGTAACACCCAATTCAATTTCAAGAGTCATTCCCATCTTTTTCATGCGCTCGAGATACTTTTTGCTGATTTCAATATTTTCTTCAATAGATTCTTCAGAAAGATCAATCATGTGTGAAGAAAAAAGAGGCTTTCCATGAAGAGCGAAGAATTTTTCACCGTGATCAAGTAAACCATCAATCCAAGGTAAAAGCTTTTTTGCAGCATGGTCAGTGTGTAAAATAACCGCCACTCCATAATGTTCAGCAAGAAGATGAACATGTTGAGCCGCCGATACAGCACCTAGAATGCATGCATTTAAATTATCATTATTTAAGGATTTACCGGCATAAAACTGGGCTCCACCATTAGATAGCTGTATAATTACAGGAGAATTTACAGACTTAGCCGTTTCCATCACTGCATTGATTGAGTTTGTTCCAATTACATTGACTGCAGGCAATGCAAACTGATGTTTTTTGGCTATTTCAAATAATTCTTGAACTGCATCACCGTGCAAAACACCTTTAAATCCTTTTAAATTCATTTTATTTTCAATTTATTTAACAGCCTCTAAATTACGAAAAAATGGCTTATTTTCAATTAAAATAGCCTACAAATACATCCAAATAGCATATTTTTTATTCAATATTCAGGTAAAAGCATTCCTTTCTTAATTTTTTTGTTTCTTTGTACGTTATACAAATATCCAAAATGGCCTGGTTTAAGAGAGAAAATAAGGGGATTATCACCTCCACTGAGGAAAAAAAAGAAACACCTGATGGGATGTGGAATAAATGTCCATCCTGTAAAAAACCCTTGCACTATGCAGAGCAAGTGGAAAACAAATATGTTTGTCAATATTGTGCTTTTCATTTAAGAATTGGATCTAAAGAATATTTTGAAATCCTTTTCGACAATAATGAGTTCACCGAACTTTTTGCAAATATCCGCTCGGGAGATCCATTAAACTTCACTGACTCTAAAAAATACACAGAACGATTAGAGGAAAGTTATGCAAAAACAGGGCTTAATGATGCTATACGTGCAGCAACAGGAAAATTAGCCGGAAATGACCTTGTTGTAGCTTGTATGGATTTTAATTTTATTGGGGGCTCTATGGGCTCTGTAGTTGGCGAAAAAATTGCACGCTCCATAGATTATAGCATAAAGCATAAGATACCCTTTATGATGATTTCTAAATCAGGTGGTGCTAGAATGATGGAAGCAGCATTTTCATTGATGCAAATGGCTAAAACATCTGCTAAATTAGCCCTTTTAAGCAAGGCGAAAATTCCGTACATTTCATTACTTACTGATCCCACAACAGGTGGTGTTACGGCTTCCTATGCGATGCTGGGAGATATAAATATTTCAGAACCTGGCGCTTTAATCGGCTTTGCCGGTCCGAGAGTAATTAAAGAAACTATCAAAAGAGACCTACCTAAAGGTTTCCAAACCTCTGAATTTGTTTTAGAGCATGGATTCTTAGATTTCATTGTAGACAGACGTCAGATGAAAGAAAAACTAGGATCTTTCCTTAAAATGATATCCTAAATAATTTCCAGGAGTGATAAAATAGATTATCACTCCCGGAAATTTCAAAATGACTAGCTAGACAATTCTTGTAAAGCTGCAGTCAAGCTCCTCTCAATCCCTTGTCCCTGATACTCTTCCGCTCCCGGAATACGATCAGCTTTCATAATTTCTTCTTTTGATTTTCCTGCCTTCAGCTCAGCTTTAACAAAGGTCAGAAGCTTTTCAAGATAATTTTGCATTGCCCTTAAATCTGCCTTTGTTCCTGTTACCTTTTCAGGATCTAATGAATGACCGAAAATAAATAAAGTATCATTATCGTATTTTGCAATGGCCTTTTCCAATACTTCGGTCCAGCTTTGGATATTCGCCCCAGCACTCTTATCAATGAAAGGATAGCGCCTATTAAACATCAAATCGCCCATGTGCGCAATATTTGCATTATCAAAATGAACAATTATATCGCCATTAGTATGTGCTGCTCCTAGGTATGTGGCCTGAATTTTTTCAGAACCGACTTTCGCCTGCCATTTATCCTGAAATACAGTATCTGCAAACAATTGTTTATCCTCCGTTTTTTGCGCAGCAGCAGTCTTTTTGTGATTAGCAAGGCAGTTGACATGCCCAACTACTTTTTCTGCAAAACCCTTAAAGGCGATATTCCCACCTGTATGATCCCCATGATGATGGGTATTTATTAAATATTGAAGCGGCTTTTCGGATGCTTTTTTCAATTCAGCAATTAGGTTCATCGCAGGATTTTGAAATTGCGAATCTATAACAGCCATTCCACCGCTATTTGATAACCAGGCAATTGTGCCACCCTGCTCTGTAAAAATACCTACATCATTTCTTAAAAGCTTAAATTGATATTTTGCTTGAATTAAGATATCCGCTAAAGATTTATTTTGAGCTAATGCAATCATTCCTAATGAAAGACCCGCATGTTGTAAGAATTTTCTACGTTCCATGAGATAATATGATTTTCTAATAAATATAACATAAAAAATCCCGTAAAAACGGGATTTTAGAATTACAAAGTACCTGGTTCATGGTTGAACCCTATCGAATGAAGATTCACTCGACCATGAGAATGATTTTTGAAGCTATATCCGGACCGTAAACCACCATAATGATGTTTACTTTTTGCTATTTCCTTAAATTTGTCTTTGCTTGCATCTTTTTTCTCTAAACTTGAAAACATGCTTTTTTTCATAAATCCTCCTTCTCAATTACAATAACAATTTACGAAAAAGCTAGGACATTAACAAGAAGAATCGATAGCGAATTATCTAATAAATATCGATTTTAAGAAACATGACATAATTCTTTCACCTTTTCGATAACATAGTCAATTTCTTCCTTAGTATTAAATTTACTGAATGAGAATCGTACTGCAGGCCTATTAGGATTTGCTTGTATTCCATTTAAAACATGAGAACCAATATTTGTCCCGGAGCTACATGCACTCCCCCCAGAGGCCGATATTCCAGCAATATCGAGACTAAAAAGTAACATCTCTGCCATTTCCATTTCTGGAAATGAAACATTCAATACCGTATAAAGACTTTTTTCAGGTTCGGTTTCCCCATTAAATTCTATCCCAGGAACATATTGAATTAATTGTTCCTTCATATAAGATTTCAAATTTTGGATATGTGCTTGGTGAGCAGCCATGTCATCATAAGCCATTTCTAATGCCTTAGCTAAACCAATAATACCATACACATTTTCAGTCCCACCTCTCATATTTCTCTCTTGTGAGCCTCCAAAAATCAAGGGATTAATCTTTACAGCATGGTTAATGTATAAAAAACCAACACCTTTAGGTCCATGAAGTTTATGTGCTGCACAAACCAGAAAATGAACTTTTAGCTTACTTAAATCATGCGGATAATGTCCCATTGTTTGAACTGTATCGCAATGAAAAATGGCATTGTACTGTTCGCATAAATCGCCAACCACTTCTAAATCAGTAAGAGTTGAAATTTCATTATTGGCATGCATCAAGGAGACAAAACTTCGCTCATTAGTACTCAATAATTCTTCTAAATGCTTATAATCAACAGAACCTTTTGAATCTATGTTTACATAACTCAATTTTATTACTCCACTTTTTTCAAGTGCTTGAAGGGTATGAAGAACCGCATGATGTTCAATAGCAGAAGTAATTGCATGTTTTATCCCATGGTCAATTATTCCAC
>NZ_JBIIPN010000170.1:0-4795 GCF_044342615.1 Daejeonella sp.
GGGATCTACAGTCCCAGTAAAAGCATTCATGAAAATCTGGAAAACATCCTGATGATTGAACTTTGTAGACTGTGATATTAGATTTTCGTAACGCTTTTTTAGGGTTTCCTTAATTTTAGATTGATCAGTACCCGTAATCTTTAAATTAAGCATTTCGTACTTAATACGCTTTGACCAAAGGCTGTTGGATTCGGCTTCCGACTTTAACCAAGGAAATTTTTCGCGGTCGTAAGTATAGCTATCATTAGTCGTAAAATTGAAATCCTTTTCAATTTCCTTTAGCGCAAAGTTAACCCGATCGTTATAACGCTTTTGATATACATTGAAGATGTAAAAAGCTACGCTCAAATCGCCATCACGTAAATCATCATCTAAGCTTAAACGATATTTCTCAAATTCAGTAATATCACTTTGTAAAAAATAAGTTTTACCACCATCTAAGGCCTTCAAATACTCATCAAAAACAATAGATGAAAAATTATCATCAATAACTACTTTATGATAATGGAAATTCTCCATTAATTCTACCAATGACTTAGCAATAACTGATTGTTGCTTGTCAGGCTGTAAATCGCCATCTGCTACAATTATATTTACTCTTGGATCGGCCTGGCAGGATAAAGCTGCAACAATAAAAAGGGCCAGACATAATCTCTTTAACATTTCTTTAACTGATTTTAATTTCATCGTAGATTTAAGATATCCAAATTGATACCAAATTTAAACTTTAAGTATTGCAATATTCAATTACAAAGGCAAAGCTTGTAACATGTTTATGTAATATTCACAATTTATGTTGAATATATTCAAAATACATGATTATTAAGCATAATTGAGACTAACAATTTATTGAACTGAGACTAAATATTCCTCTTCCAATTGCTTAAACTGCAATAAAGCTAAATTTGCAGCATTTAAATTACCTAATTTACTATATAACTCAAAAAGGTCTTTTTTTATTTCAATTAATTGAAACTTATATTGATTCTTTACTGACAATTGCTCGGCTTCTTGGATATCATTTAGAGCTAATTGCCAATCGCCAATTGCCATTTTGACATGTGCCAAATTGATTAATGAGTTTACTATACTTTCTGAATGCCCTATTTTCCGAGCGAGCAAATTAGATTGGATGTAAAACCATTTAGCTTCAGAAAACCTCTTCTGACTTTTATAATTAAATGCCAGTTGATCATAGCATTTTATAGCTCCAATTTTATCATTCAATTTATAATAAAGCAATGGTAAAGCCTTCTTCATGACCAAGTTTTCAGCATCTTTAAAATTATTCTGACTAATAAATATTTGAGAAAGTAACAAATATGTATCCGCCAAGCTTACATCATTCTGGCTTATTAAAGAAAGATCAACCAAGGTATTGCCCAATTTAACTGCATTGAAATAATTGCCCATAAAAGCATGAATGCGCATCATACTTTGATGGTTTTTAATCACACCAGCATTATTTTTAAGGGTGGCATTAATGGATAAAGCTTCGGTAAAAATATTCAAAGATTCATCCATATCTCCATTCAAGGCAGTATGTATTCCGTAAGAGTGTATCGCACTTGCTTCTACTTTACGATCACATAAATTCCTATAAAGAAAAATAAGCTGCTCATATGCGCTAAGCGAATCGGTTTTAAAAGAACCTGAATAAATACCGGCAGAAACGGGGAAGATAAGTGGCGGACTATCTGATGCTTTGAGTTGTTTATTCAAAGACAAAGTATTTTGAATTTTTTTAAGCTGATTAAAAATTTCGCTAGGATTTATTTTTTCTTTAGTCTCTAATGAATAAAGTCTCGATAATTTTGGGATTATACTCCAATTAAGCGAATCAATACTTGAAGAAATTGGTTTTGAATAAGAAAAAAATGAAAAGTTAAAAACCAAAAACAGTAATAATAAAAATCTGTTGAAGCGCATTAGAAATGTGGGTAAAATATATTTGAAAATATAAACATAGTAATTTCATGAGTTTTTTGGATAATAAAATATATTTAACATTGTTTCATCCATAAAACGAAAAGGAAGAAAATAAAAATGTGAAAACTAATTTAAAGATAAAAAAAGCTCAAAAAATCGATACATTAGAACAGGCAAAAATAGCTTAAAAACGAAACATCAAATGGCAACCATCCCTCCATTGGCCGAACGTATGCGTCCAGAAACGCTTGACGATTATGTTGGGCAAAAACATTTAGTCGGCAAAGAAGCCATTCTACGTGTGGCCATTGAAAGTGGGCGCTTGCCTTCTTTAATATTGTGGGGACCACCCGGAGTTGGGAAAACTACGCTTGCTTTTATCATTTCTAGGCAACTCCAGCGACCATTTTTTAGTCTAAGTGCTATCAATTCGGGGGTAAAAGACATTCGTGAGGTTATTGAAAAAGCTGCATTACTGAAAGAGGAAAATGAAAATCTTCCAATTTTGTTTATTGATGAAATTCACCGTTTTTCAAAATCACAACAAGATTCTCTATTAGGCGCAGTAGAAAGAGGATTAGTGACACTCATCGGTGCTACCACAGAAAATCCTTCCTTCGAAGTAATTTCGGCTCTCCTTTCGCGAAGTCAGGTTTATATCTTACAAAATCTAAAAGAAGAAGACCTTCTGGAACTTTTAAATAAAGCAATTGCTGAAGACCCCCATTTAAAAGAGAAAAAAGTTGTCATTGATGAGTATGAGGCCTTATTACGCCTTTCGGGAGGTGATGCTAGAAAGCTCCTTAATGTACTTGAGCTTGTTGTAAATGCCATCAATAAAGATCAAGTTATTATCACCAATGAGCTGGTAATGAAGCATGTGCAACAAAATATGGCCATGTATGATAAAGCTGGCGAACAGCACTATGATATCATTTCGGCTTTCATAAAATCCATAAGAGGTAGCGACCCAAATGCAGCAGTTTATTGGTTGGCACGCATGATTGCCGGTGGTGAAGATCCATTATTTATTGCCCGCAGATTAGTCATTTTGGCTTCTGAAGATATTGGCAATGCAAACCCCAATGCACTCCTACTCGCAAATAACTGCTTTCAAGCTGTAAATGTGATTGGCTGGCCCGAATCAAGAATTATATTAGCACAAGCAGTTACTTATTTAGCATCATCAGCAAAAAGCAATGCCAGCTATGAAGCCATCAATAAAGCCCAAGAATTAGTCGCAAGAACTGGCGATCAATCCGTGCCCCTCCATTTACGAAATGCACCCACCAAACTGATGAAAAACATTGGCTATGGGAAAGAGTATGAATATTCACATCAATTCGAAAATAATTTTTCGCAACAAGAATATCTGCCAGAAAATATCAGCGGAACACTTTTATACGATCCCGGAAAAAATATGGCCGAAGAAAAAATACGTGAACATTTAAAATCCCTGTGGAAAGAAAAATATAAATATTAATTTTAAATTAAATTATTTTCTTATTTTTAGATATGACATTAACCTTCTTAAACCACCAAATAAAGGCTTTTTGGCGCTCAAAAAATACCGGTAAAAGTATTGCTATGCGTATTTTTATGGCAATATTGATAATCTATTTATTACTGAATGTATTGGTATTAGCATTTTTCATGGATACCATTCTTGAAAAAACCTTTCCTAATCAAGATAGCATTCAAACATTCAATAGTTTTATACTTTATTACTTTCTATTGGATTTATTGATGCGTTTCCAATTGCAGGAGCTTCCAACACTCGCTGTTAGACCCTATTTACACCTACGCCTCAAAAAAAATCAATTAATAAATTATTTATCTATTACTTCTTTAGGGAGCACCTTTAACATCACTCCACTTCTTTTAAGTATGCCATTTTTAATAAAAGTGCTTATTCCTGCACATGGCTATATGGTGTTTGGTGCTTATGTATTGAGTGTTTTGGCATTAACCTTTACAAACCACTTTTTAAGTATGTGGATTAAAAGAAAAGTAAACCTAAATGCCATTTGGATGCTTGTTTTCTTAGGTACGCTCCTACTTTTTGTCTTATTAGACTTTCAATTTAAACTCTTTTCAATCTCAACACTATCAGCGCAGATTTTCAACCAATTATTAAGCATACCAGCCATTAGCTTGATCTTTTTAGTATTGGCAGTACTTATTTTTATAATGAATTTCAGGTATTTGAAAAGCAATTTATACCTGGAAGAGCTCAGCAAAGCTAGTGTTTCACATAAATCGAGTACCGAAATACCTTATTTGGGAAAATTTGGATTATCTGGCGATTTAGCAGCCAATGAACTTAAGCTTATTCTCAGAAATAAACGACCTAGATCAGTGATTATGACGAGCTTATTATTCATGTTTTACGGACTTATCTTTTATAACAGACCTGATCTTAGTGACTATCCTATTCTCTTTTGTGGGATGTTCATGACAGGTATATTTATTATTAATTACGGACAATTTATGTTTAGTTGGCAAAGTGCCCATTTTGATGGAATTCTAGTCAGCAAGGTTAGTATTAGAGAATTTTTCAAAGCCAAATTCTTACTGTTTACTCTATTCTCATCGATAACTTTCGTGCTCACTATACCTTATGTTTATTTTGGTTGGAGAGTGCTACTGATTCATTTTGTCATGCTCATTTGGAACTTGGGTGTCAATACCGTTTTAGTATTGTTTTTTGCGAATCAGAATTATAGAAGAATCGATCTAAGTAAAGGATCGGCATTCAATTGGGAGGGGGTTGGAGCATCACAATGGATTTTGTCGCTTCCTCTATTAATAACACCATTTCTGATTTATTTACCATTTAGTTATATGGATTATCCGGATGCTGGAA
>NZ_JBIIPN010000171.1:0-4789 GCF_044342615.1 Daejeonella sp.
CGTGTTTTATCGGACTATGAAGAATGAGGTCTAGTACTGCCGGACTGATTTTACATCCGCAGCCAGCGCCATGTGAATATTGAGTTAGTTTTATTTCTTCCGGGTTCATTTGTTAGTAGTGAGATGTTAGTAGTGAGATGTGAGTATTGAGATATGAGTATTGAGATGTTAGATATGTGATGTGAGATATAATTTAATCGGAAATGTCCTAAATCCTTAATCTTTGCTCCTTGTTCCTTGTTCTATTGATTGTATGTAATTTAGTAAAATTCGGCTATTTTCTATAGCATCTGTACTGTTGCATGGTAAAGAATACACTTTGTCTGGGGATCTTTTTTCTTGTCCGTTGCTATAAGTCTTATCGTAATAAACCAAAACCATTTTTATGAAAACATCCATTTGGTCGGCTTCAATGGATTGGATTGCCTCTTTTGTTTGCAGAGGGCCTAATCGTTTTCCAATTTTCAAGGTGCGTTCAATTAGAAACTCTTTATTAAGCTTGCCATATTCTTCTACAAGAAAATCCACTCTTTTTTGAAAGGGAACTTCAATTTTAAACAGGTTTGTTTCGCGCATTTGTTTAAAAAACGGATTGGGGATGAAGCATTTTCCAATGGATAGGCTTTCATCTTCAACCCAAATGGCTTTTGTACGGTCTGTTTTTACGAGTTGAGATGCTAAGATGTTTTCAAAATGCTCCTGACTAGGTTGTATTAATTTTCCCATGGAGCCATATGCTGAACCTTGATGCTGTGCAATATCCTCTAGATCAATAACTTGCTGATTAAGTTTTTTGAGCTCTATCAGTGTATTTGTTTTCCCGGATCCTGTCATTCCCCCTAAAACAAGGAGTGGATATTCTTCTTTGAACTGATCTAAGACCCAATTACGAAATCGTTTATATCCGCCTTCTAAAAGGTAAACTTCGAAGCCATAAAGACTTAATGACCAGGCCATTGCGCCGCTTCGCATTCCGCCACGCCAACAATGAACACCTATTTTTTTATCGGGAGCTATTTTTAAAGCCTCTTTAATAAATGTAGACCATTTTGGTCCGGTTAGATCAAAACCTAATAATATTGCTTCCTCGCGACTTTGCTGTTTGTAGCAAGTCCCAACCAATACCCGTTCTTCATTAGAGAAAATAGGGATATTAAATGCTCCAGGAATGCTGGCATGTTCAAATTCCAATGGGGTTCTTACGTCGATAATAGGTACCGTATCAGCTAATTTGAGAAATTCAGCTATGTCCAGCTTTTGAATCATGTTCAAGAAAGCTTTAAATTGAAATTTAATCTTTGCGATTTAGAGTTATGCATTCTTTTGTTTTAAGTACATCTGAATCGTGTTTTCTAAACCAAAATAAAGAGCATCACAAATAAGTGCATGGCCGATGCTTACCTCAAGTAATCCTGGGATGTTTTGCGAAAAATAGCTTAAATTATGTAAGTCGAGGTCGTGCCCCGCATTGATGCCTAAGCCTAATTTATTTGCTAATTCGGCAGCTTTGATATATGGCTTTATTGCCTTTTCTCTATCCTCATGGTATCCTGTGGCATAAGCTTCAGTGTAAAATTCTATTCGGTCAGTACCAGTAGTTTTTGCCGCCTCAACCATTTCTTCGGATGGGTCAACAAAAATGGAAACACGAATGCCAGCAGATTTAAATTCAGCGATAATATCTTTTAAGTACGATTGATGTTTGATCGTATCCCAGCCATGGTTGGATGTCAGCTGACCTTCAGCATCTGGAACAAGCGTTACCTGCGCCGGTTTATTGGCTAGTACTAATTCTACAAATTTTTGCTCTTTAGGATTTCCTTCAATATTAAATTCGGTATGAATTGCCTTTTTTAAATCGAATACATCCTGATAACGAATATGTCGCTCATCGGGGCGTGGGTGGACTGTAATACCTTCAGCACCAAAGCGTTCGGCATCGAGCGCAACTTTAACCAAATCTGGATTATTACCACCTCTAGAATTTCGAAGAGTAGCGATTTTGTTGATATTAACGGATAGTTTTGTCATTTATGAGCGCAATCACTAATAATTTAAGATGTATCAAAGATAGATAATTTGCCTCAATGCAGCGTTTCTAATATTTTGTAGTGTTTCACAAAATTTCAATGTTTTGAGTTTGCAGGATTGATTAATTATTTAAAATGGATGAAAATAATTTATCTGAAATGCGATTTATTAAGCATTTTAATAAATTTGTTAATGCAAAAAATAATTCGTATATTATTTGTCCTTTTATTAATCACCACCAATTCTAGTAGGGCACAGCAAAAATCCAGCTCTGGAATCCAGTTTAGAGAAAACACCTTTGCCGAGGCATTACAAGTTGCAAAAAAGGAAAATAAGCTTGTGTTTTTATATGTGTACGCTACTTGGTGTGGGCCATGTATTGAATTGAAAATGACCACATTTAAAAATAAGTCAGTTGGCTCACTTTATAATTCAACATTTATAAATTTTTCATTGAATGGCGAAAAAGGCGAAGGTCCGATGTTAGCTCAAAAATATGGGTTTCAGGGCTATCCTAGCTTTTTCTTTATTAGGCCTGATGGTAAAGTATTATATAGGGCAGAAGGCTTTTATGATTCTAAGGGATTTGTGGAATTAGGACAAGAGGTTTTTAAGATAAGTAAAAGGTAATTTTATAAGCCTTCCAATCAATTATCAATTATTATAAAACAAAAAATGCTTACCAGATTGGGTAAGCATTTTTTTATTTTAATCAGTATATCTGACAACTGTTAACTGTCAACTGACATCTTTCAATTAGTATCTGTAAGCGTCGCCTTTAAAAGGACCTTCAACAGGAACACCAATATAATCAGCTTGATGTTGTTGAAGAGTTTCAAGTTCAACACCAATTTTTGCAAGATGTAAACGAGCTACTTTTTCATCCAAGTACTTTGGAAGAACGTAAACTTTATTCTCATAATTTGCAGAGTTAGTCCAAAGTTCTAATTGAGCTAAAGTTTGGTTTGTGAATGAGTTAGACATTACAAATGAAGGGTGACCAGTTGCACAACCTAAATTTACTAAACGACCTTCAGCAAGAACGATAACATCCTTACCATTGATGGTATATTTATCAACTTGTGGCTTAATTTCAACCTTAGTATTGCCATAGTTTTCATTTAACCATGCCATGTCGATTTCATTATCAAAGTGACCGATATTACAAACGATTGCTTTATCTTTTAATGCAAGGAAATGTTCTCCACGAACGATATCACAGTTACCAGTGGTTGTAACAACGATATCAGCTTCTTTAATTGCGGTAGACAATCTTTTAACTTCATAACCTTCCATCGCTGCTTGTAATGCACAGATAGGATCAATTTCAGTAACGATAACGCGCACACCTTGTGAGCTTAATGAAATGGCAGAACCTTTACCAACATCACCATAGCCACAAACAACAGCTACTTTACCAGCCATCATTACATCGGTAGCACGGCGAATTGCATCAACTAATGATTCGCGGCAACCATATTTATTGTCGAATTTAGATTTTGTTACTGAGTCGTTTACGTTAATTGCAGGTAAGTGCAAAGTTCCGTTTTTCATACGCTCATATAAGCGGTGAACACCAGTAGTAGTTTCTTCAGACAGTCCTTTAATAGCTGCAATAAGCTCAGGAAATCTATCAAAAACCATATTTGTTAAGTCGCCACCATCATCCAAGATCATGTTTAATGGTTTGCGTTCCGGACCGAAATGTAATGTTTGTTCGATACACCAGTCAAATTCTTCTTCGTTAAGACCTTTCCAAGCATAAACTTGAATTCCTGCAGCTGCAATTGCTGCAGCAGCATGATCTTGAGTTGAGAAAATGTTACATGATGACCAAGTAACTTCAGCACCTAACTCAACAAGCGTTTCAATTAAAACTGCTGTTTGAATAGTCATGTGCAAACATCCTGCGATGCGAGCACCTTTAAGTGGTTTTGAAGCACCAAATTCTTCACGAAGTGCCATTAATCCTGGCATTTCTGCTTCTGCTAGGCCGATTTCTTTGCGACCCCATTCTGCCAATGTGATGTCCTTAACTTTGTAAGGAACGTAATTTGTCTCTACTGATGACATAGTTTTTTGTTTAAATACGATTTAACGTACGATAAATAATTAATTAGGTTTTTGCTTTCGGAATTTTAATGAGAATTCTAGCATGGAAAACTTTGCGCAAAATTACGTTTTTTTTAATTAATTAAATAAATTTCAGCGTATGGGATAAGGGATTTTGAATAATTTACAATTAGATGGAATTAGGCTGATTTAGATAGATATGGCAGTAATTCGGATGCGATGATTTTTATTTATAATAAAAACGTCAAATCTATACAGATATAAGTCTCTTTACTTTCAAATTCTTAACTTTGTCGTATTGATTTTTAAATAATTAAATATAAAAATATGTATCCAGAATATTTAGTGGCACCAATGCGTCAGGAATTGACAAATGCCGGATTTCAGGATCTGAGAACAGCTGATGAGGTTGACCAGGCTATCAAAGCAGAAGGAACTGTACTTGTGATGGTCAATTCAGTTTGCGGTTGTGCAGCTGCGAATGCTCGTCCTGCTGCTAGGATCTCGACCCAAAATGAAAAACATCCTGATAGATTTGTAACAGTATTTGCAGGAATGGAAAAGGAAGCTGTTGATCAAGCTAGAGAACACATGCTGCCTTATCCTCCATCATCTCCGGCCATCGCCTTATTTAAGGATGGTAAATTAGTGCATATGATAGAGCGTCACCAAATTGAAGGTCGCC
>NZ_JBIIPN010000172.1:0-4762 GCF_044342615.1 Daejeonella sp.
ATATTCAGATATAGCGTAAAATAAACATGAACACGATAAAAGTTAATATAAAAGATAAAATTGCCGTCCTTTCATTAAATCGAGGTCGCTCGAATGCTATAAACGCGGAAATGGTGAATGAACTGCATCAAATGCTTAGAAACATTGAAAATGATGATTCAATTGCAGGTTTAATTTTAACGGGTCAGGATGGGTTTTTCTCAGCGGGCCTAGATCTTATCGAGCTTTTTGATTATGATGAGGAAACAATAAAAAGTTTTTGGATTGACTTTTTAGACCTTGTAACAAGTTTAGTATCCTTCAAAAAGCCAATGATCGCAGCCATCAGTGGCCATAGTCCCGCAGGTGGTTGCGTACTTGCCCTTTGCTGTGACTACAGAATTATGGCCGAAGGTAAATTCATTATTGGTTTAAATGAAGTCCCAGTGGGGATTATCGTCCCTGAGAGCATTTTTCATCTTTATTCATTTTGGTTAGGGCAGCCAAATGCCTACCGTTTTTTACTGGAAGGAAAACTCTTAAATACACAACAAGCTCTGGCTAGTGGTTTAATTGATGAGGTGGTCAATCCAGAAAGTATTTTACATGCTGCAGAACGCAAAATGCTAACTTACATACAGTTGGAACGCAATACTTGGCAGCAGAGCAAAATGAATATGCGAAAAGAACTCCTTGAGAAAGTAAGTCAGGATCCTACAGATATGCTTGGGCCGATGCTAGCACAGTGGTGGTCGCCATCTACACGTTCCATACTAAAAACAATTATTCAGAATTTACAACAAAAATCAGCCTGATATGTATAATGAACCTATGTTACGTGATGATGCACTAAGTGGCAAAACAATAATAGTGACAGGTGGAGGCACTGGTTTAGGAAGAGCCATGAGCACCTATTTCTTGAAACTTGGGGCTAATGTTGTAATTACAAGTAGAAAATTAGATGTGCTACTAAAAACTGCCTCAGAAATGGAAGAGGAAGCCGCTAGTAGCAATAAAACAGGCGCAAAGGTATTGGCTGTCCAATGTGATGTTCGTAAGCCTGAAGAGGTGGAAGAAGTGCTAAGTAAGACGCTAGAAAGTTTCGGACAAGTTCATGGATTACTTAACAATGCTGCGGGGAACTTTATTTCACCTACTGAAAGATTATCAGCGAATGCCTTTTCTACGATAATAGATATTGTATTGAAAGGTACGGCCAATTGCACCATGGCGGTAGGCAAACATTGGATTAAAGAAAAGCAAGCTGGAACAATTTTAAATATTGTGACTACCTATGCATTTACAGGTTCAGGATACGTTGTCCCCTCGGCCTGTGCTAAAGGTGGTGTATTAGCCATGACACGCTCATTAGCCGCAGAATGGGGTAAATATGGCATCAGAAACAATGCCATTGCTCCAGGTCCCTTTCCAACTAAAGGGGCATGGGACAGACTTCTTCCTGGAGATATGGCTAAAAAGTTTGATTTTAAAAATCGTGTTCCTTTAAAACGTGTAGGAGATCATCAAGAGCTTGCAAATTTGGCCGCGTTCTTAATGTCTGATTTTTCAGGCTATATTAATGGGGAAGTAATCACAATTGATGGAGGAGAATGGTTGCAGGGGGCTGGACAGTTTAACGGACTTGAAGCCATAACTCCAGAAATGTGGGATATGCTAGAGATGATGACACGTTCGGCTAAAGGAAGTTAAATATCAAATGAAGCGCGTCAATATATCGTCTGGAGCAGTATGGGAGGATCTGGTAGGATATAGCAGAGCCGTCCGCATAGGAAATCAAATAGAGATCTCAGGTACCACATCCGTTGACGGTGAAACAGTAATGGGCAAAGGCGACCTGTATTTCCAAACTATTTTCATCTTTCAGAAAATTGAAAAAACACTTACTGAAGCTGGTGCATCAATAAAGGATGTGGTTCGTACGCGGATGTATGTTACTGATATCAGTAAATGGGAAGAAGCCGGCAGAGCGCATTCCGAATTTTTTAAAAATATTAAACCAGCTACAAGCATGATAGAAGTCAGTCGGCTGATCAAGCCCGAGCTACTTATTGAAATTGAAGTGACTGCAATAATTCAAGAATAGTCCGTTTTTAAATTCGATTCGAAATAACGAACTTTGCAAAATGGGAACAGAGGTACAGGAAGAAACACTAACGCTTGAAGAAGTATTAGCAGCGTTAAAAGTTAATCATCGCCTGATACTCTGGAACGACGATACCAATACTTTTGAGCACGTCATAAATTGCTTAGTAAAATACCTTGACTATACAGAAAAACAAGCTGAACGCATCGCATGGACTGTCCATAATGATGGCAAATGCACTGTTTTAGAGGGTTCTTATACAGAAGTTGAGATATACAGAAAAATATTACAACAAGAAGGCCTGACAGTTACAGTAGATTAGAATAGCATTTAGCTAATAGAATTGATTGCTAGGTATTTAAATATCAAATAGTATTCAATTCTATCTCTGTTTTATTGTTTGAACAAGACCTTCATCATTTAAAGAAAACGTGTGTTGATCATTGCTGATATACACCATAAACTGCCTGCTAGTTGCTTCCATCCAAAGCTTGTTTTCAAAACCTTTAAGGTCAAAAGTACTGTCCTGAATACCCAATTGAGATAAATTTGAAGCATAAGTCTTATTTTTCTGAAGATATTCTTTTTGAAGATAATAAACATGCCATAGATATTTTTTTTGCTCTTCAGAATATGGGAGTGAATTATTATTAGTCTTGGAACCACCTTCAGGTTTACTGAAAAATAAATATCCCCAACGCTCCGGGAAATGCATATTAACTACTCCTTGTGGAGACCAAACCCAATTATGTTCTGGAAGTACTTTTCCATTTGCATCTTTCAATTTCACATATTTATCATCTTTTATTTCTGTTAGCCATTCTACTCTTGAAAAATTAATACGCCAAAATTCACCATCTAGAGGAACTTTGGGGTTAACACCAATATTAACAGCACCAAAAGGAATAAATATTTCGGTAGTCCAGCCTTTATCTATATCACTAGGGTCATTTATTGTCCCTTGAACATCCACAGCCCACTTCATTCCTGGTGCGTTATAAACAATCATCGGACCGCTACTGTTTCGATAGGGTTTGGGCATAAACAAGTCAAACATGGTATTTAAAGCATTAACTTCGAATTCATAATATTGGTGGGTATCATTATCTGGATCTATAAAAATCTCAAAATCATTATCATAAAAAACGATATCATCATAGTTTTTAAGGTATGCCCAAACGTGAGGTTCGAGTAATTCGGCAGCAATATAAAGTCCTTTATCATCCCAAGTCATTTTAGTGCGGGTATTCCATAATGGCAGAGGTTTTTTGTCGCCCTCAATATCTACGAATTTATCTGTCCATGGTATATTTTGCCATACCTTATCATCCAATTTCCCATCAATTATTGGCGCTGTTGCATTATAAACTACGGTATATTGCTTAGGCTGTGTAAAAAGATGCTCCATTCCGGAGAACTTTGGCTGTGCAAAGGCAATGTATTGAGACAATAGTAAAAGAGTAAAAAAAGAAAAAAATTTAGGACTAGGTAGAGAATATTGAAACATTAGATAATTTTTAAACATTGAAAATTAGTAAGAATTATTGAGAAGATTTAAAAATCACGATAAAAATACAATTACAAGAAGATTTAGATTTATATCAATGTAATATTTACATATCTTAAGCTTCCTATTAAAGCTTTTTTATATCTTAGATTAGATAACCTAATTTTATTAGACTAATTAATTCCATGAGAAAATCATTTTACCTTCTATCACTTTCCTTGATACTATCGGGAAGTCAACTTTACGCCCAAAGCAAAGATCCTGTAGTTCAGGCTATTATCAAAGAGGCGAGTGAAAATTCACAATTAAAAAAATTAGCGCATGAGCTAACTGATGGTGTAGGACCAAGGCTAGTTGGAACTCCACAAATGAAGCAAGCTCATGACTGGGCGGTTTCAAAATACCAAAGTTGGGGCATTTCTGCAAAGAATGAGCAATGGGGTGAATGGCGCGGCTGGGAAAGAGGCATTACCCATATTGATATGGTTCATCCACGCGTAAAATCTCTAGAGGGAATGCAATTAGCGTGGAGCCCAAATACATCAGGCAAAACCGTTACTGGTGAAGCAATAATCATTGCTGATCTTGCTGATTCAACTGCTTTTAAAAATTGGTTGCCGTCGGTAAAAGGTAAGTTTGTTATGATCTCGATGCAACAACCTACTGGTAGAGATGATAAGAACTGGGAAGAATTTGGTACCAAAGAATCTTTCGAAAAAATGAAGGCTGAGCGCACGAAAGCTGGCGCTGAATGGCGTAATCGTTTAAGCAAAACTGGCTTAAGCGGGAAAAATCTTGCTTTAGCGCTTGAAAAAGCAGGTGCTGCTGGTGTTATCACTTCAAACTGGTCGGCAGGTTTTGGCGTAAACAAAATTTTTAGTGCTCAAACAACAAAAATTCCGACTATAGATATTGCTCTTGAAGATTATGGCATGCTATACCGATTAGCTGAATCAGGTGTTGGTCCGAAAATCAGTATCCGTGCCGACTCAAAAGAATTGGGTATGGTTCCAACATTCAATACTATTGCTGAAATTAAAGGGACAGAAAAGCCTGAGGAATATGTTATTCTTTCAGCACACTTCGATTCTTGGGATGGTGGAACTGGAGCAACTGATAATGCTACTGGAACAATCACCATGCTTGAGGCAATGAGAATATTGAAAAAAGTG
>NZ_JBIIPN010000173.1:0-4674 GCF_044342615.1 Daejeonella sp.
TTCGCGTTTATGGGGCCTAATAGTCAAAAAGCAAGTGCCAGTAATTATGTGCCTACTAAAGCTTTATTAGATCAGTTTACCATGAAGAATGGTAAATTAATTACAGATCCTACCTCAGGTTTTGATCCAACTAAACCTTATGACAATAGAGATCCTCGCCTAAGATTTACTTTATATGTAGATGGGGACGCTTTACCAGGTGGAGGTTTTTACAGACCAATTCCTGGACAAAATGGAGCAGATGAAGTAGGTAAAACTCAGCAAAATACTTCTACAGGTTTCAACCTGAAAAAGTATGTAGCTGCAGAAGATTTCGCTACACATAACGCATCTCACTTAAACTTTATCCTACTTCGTTATGCAGAAGTTCTTTTAACATATGCAGAAGCAAAAATTGAACTTAATCAAATCGACGAATCGGTTTATAAAGCTATTAATGATGTTAGAACTCGTACAGATGTTGGTTTACCAGCATTAACTACTGGTATGACTCAAGCTCAGCTAAGAGAGGCTGTTCGCAGAGAAAGAACAGTTGAACTTGCATTTGAAGGTCATAGATTATTTGATATCAGACGATGGAAAATCGCTGAGCAAGTAATGCCTGGTAAAGTATTTGGCTTAACTTATTATTCTGGTGGAAATCCAGTTACAATAGAGCTTCCTAGTGTGGTAAAAACATTTGATGCTTCAAAGCATTATTTATGGCCTGTGCCGCAAAGAGAAAAACTGTTAAACCCAGATCTTGGACAAAATCCAAATTGGTAATAATTTTTTTAGCATTCTAAAATGAGCAAAAAAAGCAGCGAGAATATTCTTGCTGCTTTTTTTTGCACTTTAAAATTTTCAATAAGGACCTTGAAAAAAATCAACAAATGATAGTATTAGTTAGTCCTCGCTATGGATTAGTAAATCGTGAGTAATTTTCAGACTTCTATAAAAATTTCTTAAGTAAAGGTTTATGAAACAATATGTACAAAACCGTTTGCAAATGTCCTAGATAGAGAAAAAATAAAATTAATCAAACAATGGAAACTATTTAAGGATTAGACAAATACTGGGAAGACAATACTCTTTGAAGAGAACCATGCCAAGATTAATAAAAATGTGATTATAGCACAGGTTTATTTCCATACGAATCCGCTTAATCTAAAATAACGTAACACCTTATTTGTCACTTTTAAAATACTACGAGTAACTTTAATTCTGAATGTTGACAATGAATTTTCAGGAGTACTTATCTGTACAAATGAAGGTGTGCCTGTTATCTCATGATAGGGTTTTTCAATTGTTCTTTTTTCAATTACAAGTATGCTGTCGTAGTAATGAATTGAAAAAACTGATTTAGTAAACTCATCTACTTTCAAATTTTTTTGCTCAGAATGATAAGCATTAAGAGAATCAATAAAGTTCTTACTATATTCAATAAAAGTTCCTCTTCTCTTATTTCCTCCACCAAACTCTAGCCAATATGATGTATGTAAATCTTCACATAAATAAACACCATCTTCTTTTACATAATCAAATAATTCTTCATAACTAACTATTTGCTGAACCATAGTATGTCCTCCATCGTCAATCAGAATATCAATTGGAGGTATTTGCGCCTTTACTTCTCTTAAAAAATTCCTATCAGACTGAGAACCGATAAAAATTTTGATGTTTTCCTCCTCAAATTCTTTGCATTGTGGGTTAATATCAATACCATATATTTTAGCTCTATCTCCGAAGTAATCTTTCCACATTTGAAGACTACCCCCGTGTGATACACCAATTTCAAGAATTACAATGTCTTTATTTCTATACTTACTAAAATGACGATCATAGACCTCAAAATAATGGTTCCATTTATGGATAAGTCTTTTATCATTTAATCTAAAATAGTTTTCTAAATCATTCATACTATTGTTTTTCTAAATATTTGATGGGGCAATTCGGCTAAAAATAAAATTAATTTTCGGGCAAAATAAAACTGGTTAAATATAAGCGATTTGAAACTAAAATTTGAAATGTAGGTAGGAGTTGAAAAAATCAACGGACAATTGAGAAATTGGCCATAATGTTAAACATTGATTTGTAATGTTGTCAATGGTAAATCTATAGGATTGTCCGGGCTATGATTCTATAAAATATTCGATCCCTTACGTGTTAATCCATTCCCTGAAATCCTTTCCCAGCAAATTATTGATTACCGATTATATTGATGGGTCGGCAAATTGAAATACTGCACATGTCAATTAGGGTGATTATAATAATCCTTTTCTGATAAACCATAACCCATTTTTTTAGAAGTGTTTTTAGAGCATAAAATCAACCATTTATATCTCCAATTATATCGTATTTCATATCTTATTTTTATCTTTCATTCAATAATCGTTAAATAGCTATATTTTGAAAATCATAAATCTAGAACAGTTCTTAAAAATCTAAAAACATGGAATTTATTTGGTTCATTAGTCCAAGTATTTTAAACTCGAGTGAAAAAATTGGAGATATAAATACAAGCTTTATAATTAATAAAATAAAACCACGTAATTCAAATTACATGAAATACAATGATGTAATAAGATTTGCCGAGAAGGGTTACGGAATATGGAAAACATGTAAAATAAGAAGTGTTAATTTGATAAAAATAGAAACAATAGAATCTTTAAATGAGTTAAGAAAAAATATTGACCCATATCTTGTTAATGAATATTTTAGAGAAAAGTTTAATGAGTCTATAAGCTTATTCAAAAGTAGCAAAGCAGTTTATTGTTTCATAGCGGAGCATGAAATAGTCGATTTAGAGGAAAATTCATTAAAATTAATAAAGGGAATTCAAGGTAGCGTGCATATAATTGATAATAAGAACATTAAAATTCTTGCAGAAAAACCAATGACTTCATTGTACAATAATAGTTTTGAAAATTCGGGATTTGTACCTGGAAAATTAATAAATGAATGCAGAGTTTTATTTAGCCAAATTGAAACTTTTGCAAGTTCTGCGATTTCTGGACACATCGACCACATTGTTCCAAATTCTTTGGGTGGGCCTGGTTGTTTATTGGAAAATCTTATGCCATTAGATTCAAAACTGAATATTGTTAAAAGCAATGTAACGGACAAGCCGTTTTTTAACGTTGCAGCAAGATGGAATCTAAATACCAAAATTTCAGAAGATTTTTTAACTAATTTTAATTTGTCTAAAAGATTGAGATATGATGATATTGTAAAGTCAGTTACAAAAGAAATTTGGAGTAAGCCATTGAAAGAAAGAAGAAGATTTTACTGGGATGTGAGAGCTGAAATTTACCCTTATTTAAATTTTGAATTAGCCTATAGAAAGGCAGGAATTTTAAAAGATTTTTAATTGATAATCCTAATGAAAACCTATTAAGCATCAGGTAAAAAATAGTCAAGAACCGCTTTCCGATATGAACCTTTCGCTAGAAAAATATATTAACTCTTAGCCCTGTATAAACTGGGTGCTCAGAAATACAATTAAGGGAGTTATTTTCAATCAAATTAACAAATTTCTGGGAATTAAATCATCAATAGTTTTATGCGGTCGGTATGTCAAGATGTTTAAATCTAAACCTATTGTCAGTCCACTTTATGCTGGCGATTTACATATTAAATTTATAGTAATATATTTACTTATTAAATTTATAGTTAGTAATCATATATTGTAAATGATGGAAAAGATAATAGAATTTATAGATAAGAATTTTTTTTTCAATTTGTATAAACCTGAATTAGTAAGTGATAATTGGGATTACGATGCAGAGAATTTTAAAGAGTGGGATAGTATACATAAAAATAAAAATATTGATTACAGAAATAATTATTATGGCTTTGTATTTCCAAGTGTATCATCCAAAAGTGATTCAGATTTTGATTTTGGCTTTATAAACGAAAAAGGCGAAGAACTATTGGAGATGAAATTTGATTCTGCTTCAAAAATAGTAAATGGAATATCCGTTGTAAAAAAATCAAATAAATGGTTCATACTAAAAGTAAAAGAAAATATTTTTAAAGAAATTAAATATGAAGATGTATCCTTTTTCAGTGAAGGTTTAGCAGTTGTAAGGAATGAAGAGGGTAAATATGGATATATTAATGAAGATGGCATTGAAATAATAAAATGTAAATACGATGATGCTGATTCTTTTTCTGAAGGATTGGCAAAGGTGGGAAACGGAGATTTTTTAGATAAAGTTTATGGGTTTATCAATGAAAAAGGCGATGAGATAATTCCACTTAAGTATGATTTTACTATTGAATCAGTAAAAGAAGGTCTTATTTGTGTATCGAGTGATTCTAATAATAAATATGGGTATTTAGATAAAAAAGGAAATGTGAAAATTCCATTTCAGTTCGATTCGGCTGGAGATTTCAAAGACGGGTTTGCTAAAGTTAAAATAGAAGGCAAATGGGGTTATATAGATTATAATGGTAAAATTATAATCACCTGTGAATTTGAGCAAGCCTCTGATTTCTCAAATGGGCTTGCATTAGTAAGAAAAGATTATGATGACTATTTCATTAACAACAAGGGCGAAAATGTAATTTCATGCGATGATTATAGAGATATACACTCATTTAATAATAATCTAGCTGCTGTTGCAAAAGCAGATGTTTATGGGCTGAATATTAAGTGGGGATTCATAGATAAAAAAGGGAAACTGATTATTG
>NZ_JBIIPN010000061.1:0-15358 GCF_044342615.1 Daejeonella sp.
CTTGCTATAATTTCCGTTAAAACTGCTCGCTTCATCACTATAAACCTGCTTAAATTCACTGTTAAGGATCTTAAGCTTTAATGGAGTGTTGTTTGATACATTAAATGAAATCCCCATTTTGCCGCTCGAAAAATTAGGAAAAAGTGTAAGATCTTCCACTTTTAAATCAGTAATGGCATCTTTTATTCCTGTTATTTTCTCTGCATGTACTTTCTCAATATCAGAGATGCGGATATTCATTTTGCTTGGGATTCCGTCTTTATCAATATAATTATAGCTAAATGAGGAAGTGTTTTTTATGTCTTCAACTACATGAAAAGGAGTTCTAAGTGCTGATCGCTCGGGATTTGCTCTAAGTCCCATACTTGGTTGTCTTTCTCGGAAATTTCGCTCGGCAGTGATGCTACGCTGCCTTAAATTACTATCTAGTCCGTCGATTTTAAAACCAAAGCCATTCATTAATGAATCGATATTCATTTCTTTCCCATCGAATTTAAATATGCGAACATCACTTTTTTTGCGATTATTAAGATCTAGCTCAGCTTCCCCATCTCTCTCATCATTCCAATGTAATACCAAGGGTTCTTTGCTATTTCTCTTTTTGATGATTACGCTATTTTCTGTTATGCCATCCATATCCTGACCCATTTCTTTGAGTTCTTTTCTCAGTCGAATACGATCTTCGGCTTTTGCATCATTTAATTTTTGCCCATTAATAATGGTATCACCATTTGTGATGATGATACTTCTAATAATTCTTTTTTCATTTTGAGCATTTACCGATGAGCTAGAGCTTGCGATAATAAAAACGGAAAAAGCCATTAACAGCAAATGGGGATTTAGGAGATATCTTTTCATAAGTTTCTTTTTTAATTGATTGATGCAATTAATGCATTAACAATCTTTTTAATTTTTACTCATCAAAAATAAAAAGCGATTTTCTTTGATTTTGTTAATGCTTTGTTAAAAAATGTTAAAACTAAGCTGACAAAGAGCATGTTGCGTATTTTTGATTGTCATGAAACGGAAGAGTATCAGTTTAATTATTGTATTAATGAGCATTGCCTTAGTTGGTGTTATGGCTATGCAATTGTATTTTTTCAGACAATCATATCAGCTACAATCGCGATTATTTGATCAATCTGTTCATGAGGCGCTAAAAAATGTGGTGGATCGTTTAGCTAAAAGCGATGCAAATAGTTTTTTGGAGAAGAAGGTTGAGATGATGATACCTTCAACTAATACAGTTCAACAGCAGCCCCAATTTGTAAGCGAAGTACAAAAGCTGAAAAAAAATTTTCAAAAAAGACCGAGACTGTCAGATGAAAAATATTTAGCTAGGGAGCAAAGTAGGGCAGACAGTATTTTTAGGCTGCGGGATAGCATGTTAAGAGCAAAATACCCAGTCGTTTTCTCTTTTAATGATGTAATTAGTCAGACGGATTTAAAAGATCTTAAGTATAACTTTCAAGTGGATGTTTTTCAGGTGGAAGATGCTTTTGGGCAGGTTCATGAGGAAACAAGGCGTACTATTTCTAGGGCTTTGACAGGAAATAATTTGAACACGAATAATTTATTAGCTGATTCTGTTACACAATACATCGTTGTAGATCCGATTGAGGGGACTTTTTTACGTACAATACCTCGACCAAGGATTAAAAATTTTCTTAGGACTGAGCCAGAAGTTGAAAATACGGCCCAAAAGGTAGAGAAGTTTTTTGCAGCTGGGAAAAATGATAAGGAGGAGGTATTTAAAGATCTTTATCAGGAGTATAGCGAAGTAAATGTGCCTTTGAGTAGGAGGGTACATCCACAAACACTTGATTCGATGCTTCGTGCGGAATTGAGAAGTCTTTCAATTTTTAGTGATTTTGATTTTAAAGTGAGCTCGGCTAAGCGCGATACAGTTATATTTCTTCGTGCTTCAACAAAATCTGGTTTTTTGCCTTCCAATAGTTATGAAACGCCACTTTTTCCGAAAGATATGATTCGTGATTCGGGAATGTTGACCATTAATTTCCCTAATAAAAACAACATCATTCTTTCCAATTTAACGGCAATGATGGGACTTTCAGGTGCTTTATTGCTGGTTTTAATTTTTAGTTTCGGCTATACCATTCATTCTATATTGATGCAGAAAAAGATTTCTGAAATGAAAACAGACTTCATTAATAATATGACACATGAGTTTAAAACTCCGGTAGCGACTATCATGATAGCTAGTGAAGCTTTAAAAGATCCGGAACTTACTTCTGATAAAAGGAGTATAGACCGCTTGGCTAATATTATTTATGATGAAAATGTTCGTTTAGGAAGTCATATCGAAAGGGTATTAAACATTGCTAAAATTGAAAAGGGCGATCTTAAGCTGGAGCATAAAGAAGTAGAAATGAACGATCTGCTTGCTGCAATTGTAGATAGCATGTCTTTGCAATTGGAAAAACGAAATGCGAAGATTGAGCTCCAACTTAATGCAAATTATGCAACAGTTATGGGCGATGAACTACATTTATCGAATGTAATTTTCAATTTATTAGATAATGCCAATAAATACAGTCCCGAGAACCCTCAAATAAAAATTAGTACTCAAAACACGGCAAAAAGTCTAATTATTAAGGTATCTGATAAAGGTATTGGGATGAGTAAAGATCAATTATCGAAAATATTTGATCAATTTTACCGTATTCCGACAGGCAATTTACATGATGTGAAGGGATTTGGCTTGGGCTTGAGCTATGTTAATAATATTGTAAAGCGGCTCAATGGGACGATAAAGGTTAAAAGTGAAAAGGATGTAGGTTCTGAGTTTGAAATTAGTCTGCCAATAAAGGCTTTAGCATAGTTTTTGTTGAATGTTTCTTAAAATTTTCTATCCTTTCGGGGGATTATGCATATGAAAAGAGTTTTATTAGCCGAAGATGATCCTAATTTGGGCATGCTTTTACAGGATTACCTTCAGCTGAAGGGGAAATTTGAGGTTGTACTTTGCCGTGATGGAGAAGAGGCATTTCGCGCTTTTACTAAGGAGCATTTTGATATATGCATTTTGGATGTGATGATGCCTAAGAAGGATGGATTTACATTGGGTAAAGAAATCAGGCGTATAAACCCTAGTATTCCTATCATATTTGCTACTGCAAAGGCGATGATTGAGGATAAATCAGAGGCCTATAATTTAGGTGGGGATGATTATATCACCAAGCCATTTCGGATTGAGGAATTACTGTTACGAGTAAATGCTTTGCTTAAACGAGTGTCAGAGCATGGAGAATCTAATTCGGCAGATCTTCCTTCAAAATTCGAGATTGGCAATTATAAATTCGATTATACGGCCCAATTGATTTTTCATGGTGATACACAGCAAAAAGTATCTACAAAAGAAGCCGAGCTACTTCGTTTATTATGCCTGAAGAAAAATCAGGTTTTGACTCGTGAGGAGGCATTATTAAGCATCTGGCACGATGATAATTATTTCAATGGTCGTAGTATGGATGTATTTTTGAGCAAATTAAGAAAGTATCTCAAAGAAGATCCAAAGGTTGAGATAATCAATGTTCATGGTAAGGGCTACAAGCTTTTGGTGAATTAAAAGCTATGTAGCCCTGCTTAAATTAAAAATCAAACTTAATCCCTTGAGCTAAAGGCAATTTGTCTGAATAATTGATTGTATTTGTTTGTCGGCGCATATAAGCTTTCCAAGCATCAGAACCTGATTCTCTACCACCTCCTGTTTCCTTTTCGCCACCAAACGCACCACCAATTTCGGCACCAGAAGTCCCAATATTAACATTAGCAATTCCACAATCTGATCCAGCATATGATAAAAATTGCTCAGCTTCTCTCAAATTTAGGGTCATAATTGCTGATGAAAGTCCCTGCGGAACATCATTCTGCATAGCAATAGCCTCATCTAAAGTTTTGTATTTCATTAGATAAAGTATTGGTGCAAAAGTTTCATGCTGAACAATTTCAAAATTATTTTGAGCTTCAGCGATGCATGGCTTTACATAGCAGCCTGATTCGTAACTACTTCCTTCGAGAGCACCACCTTCAACAATAAAATTACCACCTTCAGCTTTACATTTTTCAATGGCATTGAGGTAATTATTTACGGCGTCTTTATCGATTAGCGGACCGACATGCATATTTTGATCGAGCGGGTTACCAATTTTTAATTGTTTGTAGGCATTTACCAATTTATCTATAAAAGTATTGTACACACTTTCGTGGATTATAAGACGACGTGTTGAGGTACATCTCTGACCAGCTGTACCTACTGCTCCAAAAACTGCACCAACCAATGACATGTCGAGGTCGGCATCTTTAGATATGATAATGGCATTATTTCCACCAAGTTCCAACAAGCTACGACCTAAACGGGCTCCTACTGCTGCGCCTACAGCTTTTCCCATGCGGGTAGAACCTGTTGCGGATAAGAGTCCGATACGTTTATCATGACTCATTAGCTCACCAATGCTACGCTCACCAATTATTAAATTGGAAGTCCCTTCAGGCACACCATTAGCTTCAAATACTTGTTGAATAATATGCTGGCATGCAATTGCGGTAAGTGGAGTTTTCTCGGAGGGTTTCCAAACGCAAACATTTCCACAGACTAGAGCGAGCGTAGCATTCCAAGCCCAAACGGCAACGGGAAAGTTAAAGGCTGAAATTATTCCTACCACTCCCATAGGGTGCCATTGTTCATACATGCGATGTGCCGGACGTTCGGAGTGCATGGTTAGGCCGTATAATTGACGTGATAATCCGACAGCAAAATCGCAGATATCGATCATTTCTTGCACTTCGCCATAACCTTCTTGTAGACTTTTACCCATTTCATAGCTAACGAGCTTACCTAAATCTTCTTTTTTATTTCGAAGAGCATCGCCTAATTGGCGAATAACTTCACCTCTTTTTGGTGCGGGCCAAGTATTCCAGATTTTAAATGCTTTTTTAGCACTGTCGAGAGTATTTTCATAATCGGCATGCTTTGCAAAATATACTTTAGCAATTGCTTTCCCATCCACAGGAGAATGGATAGTGCTTGGCGCTGTTGAATCAGCGCTTGACCATAGTTTACCTGTGCTTGAAGCATGATTAACAGCTTCTATCCCAAGGTTATGTAATATCGGAATGATGTCTATATGCATAAAATTTCGTATTTTTGTAAAGTTAAGCATTTCCCCTCAAGGGTATTTACCAAATTAAACAATAAGCTACTCTAACAACAGCTAAAAAATTCTATTCAGGCAAAAGATACATTAGCTTGTGAGGATGTGGAAAAATAAAAGTGGAGAATTTATTCATTTATCTTAAATTAATAAATTGAAATTACCCGGTTTTTATTTAGTAGGCATAGGAGTATTTAAAGGGGAATAATTTTAGGATGGAAGAAGATTTCGAGTTTGGTTTTTCCGAAGATCCCAGATTTTCGGTAGAAAGATATGAAGAAATGATCCGTAATCAGGATCAATACTTTTTTGATGCGCAGGCATTTGAAAGTATCATTGAATATTATGTTGAAAAAAATGATCCGATAAAAGCGCTTCAGGTATCTGAATATGCAATCAATCAACACCCATTTGCAGCAGTATTTTCCATTAAGCAGGCACAATTATATTTGGCTACCAATCAGTTTGATCAGGCATTTGAATCTTTAAACAAGGCTGAAATGTTGGAACCATCTGACGCGGATATCTACACAATTAGGGGAAATATTTACGAAGGTTTAGAGCGTAATCAGGATGCTTTAGAGAATTATGAAAAGGCGCTTGAGCTTGCAGAAAACACCGATGAGATATTACTTCATATTGCCTATGTTTATCAAAGTATGGGCGATTATGAGAATGCGGTAATTTATTTAAAGCGATGTTTGGAGCAGAACATGGAAAATCAAGATGCTCTTTATGAACTTGCATTTTGTTATGATGTACTCGATAAGCAGGAAGAAAGCATTAAATTTTACGAACAATATATTAATAATGAACCTTATTCTTATGCTGCATGGTATAATTTAGGAAATGCTTTCAATAAAATGGATTTGTATGAAAAGGCGATCGATGCCTATGACTATGCAATCCTAATCAAGGACAATTTTGCTTCTGCCTTTTTTAATAAGGGTAATGCCTTAGTAAATTTGGATCGTTATAGCGAGGCGATTGAGGTTTATAAACACACTTTTGAGTATGAACCGCCAAGTGGCGATACTTATACCGCCATTGGCGAGTGTTATGAAAAGCTTGAGCGTATGGATGAAGCTCGTTCATACTATAAAAAAGCTGTTAAACTTGATCCCACTCAATCGGATGCTTGGTTTGGAATTGGTGTAACCCTCGACTTTGAGGAGCGATATTTTGAATCTTTATATTTTTATAAGAAGGCTCTCGATCTTGATGATAAAAACGCCGATTATTGGTTTGCGATTGCGGATGCGCAATACAAACTTAAGCAAATGGATGAATCTGAGAAGGCATATGAAAAAGTGTTGGAGCTAAATCCAGTAGATATTGAGGGTTGGCTTGATTATTCATCGATTTTATTTGAGCAAGAGAAACTAGATGAAGCGATTGAAGTTATTTCTGAAGGAATAAAAAATAATCCGGACTCTGCCGAACTATATTACCGCATGGTAGCTTATCTTTTTGCAGCTCATCAAATTGAGGAAGCGCTTGTTTATCTTGAAACAGCCTTAAACGCGGATCCTGATAAACATCATATCCTTTTTGAATATCTGCCTCAGCTGCATGAAAACAAGGTTATTATAGATATCATTAACCGTTATACTCGTTAAAATCCTAAAAAAATTATTAATCCTTAGGTCTTAATTTTTTTTCGGAAATTTGCAAAAAATTTAAAAGGCCTTTTTTGATGTTAAATTGAACATTGGACTGATAAAATATTCTAAAGCAATAGATTAAAACATGAATTATACTTTAAAAAATATCCCTGATAGACTTCAAAAGCCGCGTGTTAACGGACTTACCATGGTTATGGATAAGGGACTTAGTGTTCGCCAGATAGAAGATTTCTTAGAAGTTGCGGGACCGCATACAGATATCGTTAAATTAGGTTGGGCTACTTCATATGTAACTCCTAATCTTGAAAACAAATTAAAGGTATATCGTGATGCTCAGATTCCTGTTTATTTTGGGGGTACATTATTTGAAGCGTTTATCATAAGAAATCAGTTTGACGATTACCGTAGGATTTTAGATAAGTACGGTATGAAGTTTGCAGAGGTGTCTGATGGATCAATTAGCATTCCTCATGATGAAAAATGTGAGTATATCCGTAAGTTGAGTGAACAAGTAACAGTTATTTCTGAGGTAGGATCAAAGGATGCTGCAAAGATTTTTGCACCATATAAGTGGATTAGCTTAATGAAAGCTGAAATTGAAGCAGGATCTTGGAAAGTTATTGCTGAAGCTCGTGAGAGTGGCAATGTTGGACTCTACAGAGATTCGGGAGAGGTAAGACAGGGCTTGGTTGATGAAATTTTAACTCAAATACCTGCTGAAACTATTATTTGGGAGGCTCCACAAAAAGCACAACAGGTATGGTTTATTAAATTGATTGGAACTAATATTAACCTTGGAAATATTGCTCCTGCAGATGTAATTCCAGTTGAAACGTTACGTTTGGGTTTAAGAAGTGATACTTTTGATCATTTCCTTGATATGGAAGCTAAATAATTAATAATTCAATTGATAGGGCCTAATTTTATAGATTAAATATGAAAAAATACGGCTTGATTGGATATCCATTAACGCATTCTTTTTCAAAGAAATATTTTACAGAAAAATTCTTGAAGGAAGGCTTGGATAGTTATGAGTATGAGCTTTATCCTTTGCCTAATCTAAGCGATTTACCTGAATTAATAAATGGAATTCCCGATTTATGTGGCTTAAATGTAACTGTACCTCATAAAATTGGGGTTATGTTTTATTTAGACAAGGTTGATCCTGCAGCCAAAGAGATTGATGCAGTAAATTGCATTAAGATTGTTAATAGTCAGCCAGTAGAAGCGTTTTTTAGCGGAGAGTTATCATCAATGCAAATGAGATTAGAAGGCTATAATACAGACGCTTATGCCTTTGAACAATCTCTGAAACCTCTTTTAAAAAAGCATCACCATAAAGCCTTAATTTTAGGTACAGGTGGTGCATCTAGAGCAGTAGCCTATGTACTTAAAAAATTAGGAATTTCTTTTAAAAAAGTATCTAGAAGAGCAACAGGAAAGCAATTGACTTATAAAAAACTTGATGCGGATATTCTTAGCGATTATACCCTAATCATCAATACAAGTCCGGTGGGTACTGCCCCCCACAATAGTGAATGCCCAGAAATTCCATATGAATTTTTAACAAGTAAGCATTTGCTTTACGATTTGGTTTATAATCCGGTGGAGACTGAATTTCTTAAACGTGCTAAGGCGAAGGGTGCTGCTATTAAAAATGGTTTAGAGATGTTGCATTTACAGGCCGAAAAATCCTGGGAAATTTGGAATAGCTGATGAATTGTAAATTTTTGATTGGCCTTTTTGTTATTTTTATTTTAATTTCTTCCTGTGGAAGTGATTATTCGCCAAAGCCACGAGCTTATTTTAAGATTGATCTTCCGGAAAAAAAATATCAGAACTATAGTAGTAATTGCCCCTTTAGTTTCGAATTTCCAGTTTATGCAAGTGTTATTCCTGATAAAAAAAAGGATGCTAAACCCTGCTGGATGGATATATATTACCCACAGTTTAACGGGCGAGTACATTTAAGTTATCAAACTTTTAGCACTAGAAAACAATTTGATTCTTTAGTTGAAGATGCTAGAACTTTTGCATTTAAGCATACGGTTAAAGCTACCGCTATTGATGAAGCCATGATTTCCTATCCAGAAAAAAGGGTTTATGGCATTCATTATTCCATTGATGGAAATACGGCTTCTTCAGTTCAGTTTTTCCTGACCGATAGTACAAATAATTATTTACGAGGGGCTTTATATTTTAATGAGCAGCCTCGTCTTGATTCCATTCAGCCTGTGCTTGATTTCATTAAAAAAGATATTGATCACATGATAAAAACATTCAAATGGCAAAAATGATGAAGTTGATTTTAGCAGTTTTAATGATTATTCTGGTTCATTCTAGTGTTCAAGCTCAGCTTAGCCAAGATGAAAAAAACATTATTGAGCACATTAAAAAGCATTTTGGCGAGTCGGAAGAGCTTTTAATTGAGTCGGTAAACATTAATAGTGGAACCCTGAATGTGGAGGGTGTTAAAAAGGTTGGTTCTGTTTATCGTAGAGAGTTTGATAAGCTTGGTTTTTCTACCGAGTGGGTGTCGCTTCCAGATTCATTACGCCGAGCAGGTCATCTAGTGGCCACTAGGAAGGGTAGTCAAGGAAAACGATTATTTTTAATTGGCCATTTAGATACTGTATTTGAACTAGATATGGCTTTTAGCCCCTATACCAAACTAAATGATAGTACGGCTACTGGTCAAGGAGTAAATGACATGAAGGGTGGAAATGTAGTCATTATTTCGGCCTTAAAGGCACTTCATTCTCTTGGTTTATTAGATAACACTCAAATTATAGCTTATTTTACAGGCGATGAGGAAAGTTCGGGTTTTCCTCATGCGGTGGCTCGTAAAGATTTTATTGAGCGTGCTAAAATGAGTGATATTGCTTTAGGTTTTGAGGGAGCACAAGGATTAAATACAGTTGCTGTTGCGCGTAGAGGAATTGGTGGCTGGGTACTTAATGTTGAAGCTAAAACAGGGCATTCGGCAGGAATTTTTAGTCAGAGTGTCGGACACGGCGCTATTTTTGAAGCGGCTAGAATTATTAATGAATTTAGAGAGCAACTGAAAGATGAAAAGTACTTAACTTTTAATCCTGGATTAATGAGTGGTGGTTCAGAGATAAAAATAGATAATGCAAATGCCAAACTTGAGGCAATTGGCAAAACTAATATTATTTCTCCTGCCGCTTATGTTGCTGGTGATCTACGATTTATTTCGGAAACGCAAAGAGATCGTGCCCGTGAAAAAATGAATGCTATTACAGCTCGAAGTTTAAATGGAACGAAGTCGAGTATTCGTTTTACCGACGGACTTCCAGCTATGGAGCCTACAGCAGGAAATTATAACTTAGTAAGTTATTTAGATAAAATAACACGTGACATGGGCATTGGAGCTACTTTAGCAGGTGATCCTGGCGCACGCGGTGCTGGAGATATATCAGATATTGCTAAATATGTAGATTGCTTGGATGGTTTAGGAGCATCAGGCTCTGGGGCACATAAGCCAGGTGAAGTAATTAATTTGAAGGAATTACCCTTGTTGATTCAGCGTGCAGCTTTGATGATTTATCGCTTGTCTAGAGATAATCATGGTTTTAATTGATTAAGATAATTATTTTTTCAAAAAGGGTATTTACCCTTGCTACATTTTTTATAAAGAGGTAAATTAATTTATGATTCAAATAAAGTCTTTCGCATTTAATCCTTATCAGGAAAACACCTATATCCTTTTTGATGAAACCTTAGAATGTGTGATCATTGATCCTGGAATGTATACTGGAGATGAGCAAAATGAATTTTTGAAATTCATTTCCGACAATAAATTAAAACCTGTTTTACTTCTTAATACACATTGTCATATTGATCATGTTTTGGGGAATAAATTTGTGTTTGATACCTATGGTTTATTACCTCAATTCCATCAGGGTGAAGAAATTGTCTTAAACTCAGTAGTTTCTTATGCGCCACAAATGGGAATTCGTTATGAAGTTTCGCCATTGCCTGAGGTTTATTTGCCTGAGAGTGGGACAATCAAGTTTGGTACTTCTGAGCTTGAGATCATTTTTGCACCTGGACATTCGCCTGCGCATGTATGTTTTTATTGCCAAAAGGATGAGTTTTTAATTGGAGGGGATGTGCTTTTTTACCGAAGCATTGGCCGTACCGATTTGCCTGGTGGGAATCATGAACTATTGATTAAAAATATACGTGAAAAATTATTTTCGTTACCTAATGATTGTCGGGTTTATCCGGGTCACGGACCAGCCACTAGTATTGGATTTGAAAAGCAACACAATCCTTTTTTGAAATAAAATAATTTATTGTAAATCAATTATTTATAAATTGAATACATCTTACTATATCGCCAAAAGGTATCTCTTTTCGAAGAAATCGGTCAATGCAATCAATTTTATTTCGGGGATTTCCATGCTTGGTGTTTTTGTAGGTAGCGCCGCTTTAATTATCATTTTATCGGTATTTAATGGATTTGAAACCATTGTACTTTCTATGTACAATACGTTTAGTCCCGATTTACGTATCGAAACTCTAAAAGGCAAGACTTTTGATCCTAGTACAAGTCCTTTTTTAATTTTGAAGGAAGATCCTCGGACTATCAGTTATACTGAAGTATTGCAAGAAAAAGCTTTGGTTAGGTATGGCGAATCGCAGTCGATTGCCTCTATAAAAGGCGTTAGTGATGGGTTTTTACGGAATAGATCAGCGCTTGATTCGGCCATTTCTAGCGGAAGTTTTACCATTCATCATTCTGGTCAAGAGATGGCTGTTATTGGCTATGCTCTCCAAAATTTTTTATCGGTAAACCTCGATAATGAATTTCAAAGTTTGGAGGTATTCTCTCCCCGTAAGGGTGCTTCTAATTCCCTAAATCCTGCCGATGAATTCAATATCCGCTCGATATATCCATCGGGTGTATTTATGGCCCAGCAGGAATTTGATAATACGATGATTGTACCCATCCGCTTTGCGCGAGAATTAATGGGTGAGAATAAGCTAGTCTCAAATATTGAGATAAATGTCCGAAAGGGAGTTAAAATTGATGACTTCCAAGATGATATGGAGAAATTGCTGGGTAAGGATTTTATAGTCAAAAATCGCAGTCAGCAGAATGAATTACTCTATAAAATCTTGAATTCGGAGAAATGGGCAATCTTCCTCATTTTAACCTTTGTACTGATTATTGCTATTTTCAATATTATTGGATCTTTGACCATGTTGGTGATTGATAAACGCAAGGATATCGCTATTTTAACGAGCCTTGGAGCCGATAAAGCCCTTATTCGAGGCATATTCTTTATCGAAGGAATGATGATCTCCATGCTTGGTTGTATTGTAGGAATGGCCGTTGGATTGATTTTTATACTACTGCAACAGAAATTCGGTTTTATTAGCATGGGCGGTGCAAATATGATGATTGATACATACCCAGTTGCGATTAAGTTTTTTGATTTTGTTCTTGTTTTCGGTACTGTTCTAACGGTTTCAATTATTGCATCGGCTATTTCTTCCAGACTCAGTGTTAAGAATATTGGGAATTTGAGGGAGGATTTGTAGGATAATTAAGGCACAGGAGAGCTAGCAAGGGTTAGGCGCTTAGATGGTGCTTTCTGTTTATTTTGAAGGTATTTTTTGCTCTAACATTGTTTAGAATTAGGTTATGAAGCATTTTGCAAAAGATGTGGCTCTCGTGAAGACGCAGAATAACGGAGGAAAGAAAATGGGAAAAGCGGCTGGTACGTTGACAACTCTGACTAGAGGAGCGATAATTAGTACGTTGTATTTAGTACAGAGTATTTAGAAATGAGTGGATTGGAAAATTGGATTTTTAAAAACCATGGAGAGTTTTAGAAATGTAATTATTAAGGAATTGATGAAAATTCGGTATTGTCATTGCGTGGGTACCGAAGCAATCCGATTCTAGACATATTAATTTTAGGGCTTTGGATAATTATATAGATTGCTTCGTCGTGCCTCCTCGCAAAGACAAGGCGGTATTCCATTATTAAAAAAATGAATTTCACGTCTCTGCGTCTCTACGAAAATTTCCTTAAATCTGCGGGAGAAAAAAATAAGAAATGGACTGGTACGGTGACAACACCGACCAGAGGAGGGATAAATAGTACGTAGTATTTAGAAATGAGCTGGTTAGAAAATGGGGTTTTAAAAAACCATGGATATTTTTAGATATATAATTATTAAGAAATTGATGAAAGGTAAGCCCTTGATGAACCTTAATCTGCCATTCATTGCTACAAGCTGGCCTGGTGTTTGTAATTACGATGCAGATATTGTCTTAGTATATGCTATTTTCAAGTATGCTCTTTTGCATTTAAGGCATTGATTTCTTAATGTTTATTTATCAAAACCAACCTTTATTGCTAGCTTAATTAATGAAATTAGAACTGTTTTATCGTAAAAGTTCATTAGAGTGTATATGAATTGTCTTTACCAAGACAATTAAACAAGGCTTTATTACTTATTTTTGTATAAATAAAAAAATTTATGAAAACCTATTATAATCCTGAAGATCTTAAAAAGTTCGGTAATATTTCTGAGTTTGAGCCAAATCTGTCGAAGAAATTCTTTGATTACTATGGCGAAGTTTTTAAAGAAGGGGCATTAACAGCTCGAGAAAAATCATTAATAGCTCTTGCAGTAGCTCACGCGGTTCAATGTCCTTATTGTATTGATGCTTATACTCAAGATACAATGGAAAAAGGCTGTGATGAACAACAACTTATGGAGGCTGTTCATGTGGCTGCCGCAATTAAAGGTGGGGCGGCTTTGGTTCATGGAGTACAGATGATGAATAAATACAAAGAATTATCCATGTAATGAGTACAAAATCCCTATTTGCACTAAAGCATAATTTATCGACTTCTGAAAATCAAATCAATTTTTTAGGAAGTTCACAATTAACTATGTTTTCAGAAAAACTTGGACAACAAAATTTATTTCCTTTAACAACAAATAAATTAGAAATATTTCAGGTTAATCTTGGTAAAATGTGCAATCAGGTTTGCAAGCACTGTCATGTGGATGCGGGTCCTGATAGAAAAGAAATAATGACAAAAGACACCATGCAATTATGCTTGGATGCTATTGCTAAATCAGGTGCGCATACAGTTGATTTAACTGGTGGTGCTCCAGAGATGAACCCTTATTTTAGATGGTTTGTTGAAGAACTTACCAAGCTGAATAAAAATATTATTGTCCGCTGCAATCTTACCATCATACTTGCAAATAAAAAATACAATGATTTACCTGAATTTTTTAAAGCACATAAAATAGAGGTTGTTTCTTCATTGCCCTATTTTACGGCTTCAAAAACAGATTCGCAAAGAGGTGATGGTGTTTTTGAAAAATCAATTATGGCATTAGCCATGTTAAATGAAGTTGGATATGGATTAGAAGGCAGTGAATTAAAACTAAACCTTGTTTATAATCCTTCAGGAGCATTTCTTCCGCCCGATCAAATGGCATTGGAAAAAGAATTTAAAGGGAAATTAAAAAGTTTGTACAATATCAGCTTCAATAAGCTTTATGCAATTACCAATTTACCAGTAAGCAGATTTTTAGAATATCTTGTACGAAGTGAAAATTATGATAATTACATGGAGAAATTGCTTAATGCTTATAATCCTGTTGCTGCAGAAAATGTAATGTGTAGGAATACGCTTTCTGTTAGTTGGGATGGATTTATTTACGATTGTGATTTTAACCAAATGCTTGAAATGAGAATTGATGTAGAAAATAAATTTCAACATCTCTCAAATTTTAATCTTGATAAACTAAACAAAAGAAATATTAAAACAAATCAGCATTGTTACGGATGTACCGCTGGCGCAGGATCGAGTTGTTCTGGTAATTTAGCTTAATTTATATGCTGAGTAATAATTTATTAATGATCTTTATTAAAAATCCTGAGCTTGGTAAAGTAAAAACAAGGCTTGCTAAGTCTATTGGTCATGAAAAAGCCTTAAATGTTTATCATTTGTTATTAGATCACACCCTAAAAATTGCCAATGCAATAAAAACAGATAAGGCAGTTTTTTATTCGGATTATATAAACGAGAATGATATTTGGAGAGAAGGTGATTTTAAAAAATTATTACAAAAGGGAGAAAACTTAGGAGAAAAGATGTCAAATGCATTTATAGATGCCTTTAAAATGGGTTATAAAAGAGTTGTTATTATTGGTAGCGACTGTTTTGAATTAAATCAAGATATACTAAGCAATGCATTTAAAATATTAGAAGAAAACGAAGTTGTTATTGGTCCAGCAAAGGATGGAGGATATTACTTATTGGGTTTACAAAAATACCATAAACAGTTTTTTGAGAACAAAACCTGGAGTACTGAAAATGTTCTGTTAGAAACCTTGCTTGATCTTTCAAATTTGAATCTCAGTTTTAAACTTTTGCCTACACTATCTGATATTGATGATGAAAAGGATTTAAATAATTATCCAACTATTTTAAACAATTAAAATAAGTGTATTAAAACCTTTTAGCAAGGAGATTGAAAATGTTGACTAGATTA
>NZ_JBIIPN010000002.1:0-45072 GCF_044342615.1 Daejeonella sp.
AGCCTTAATAATATCGTCATTTAACATTATTTAGACTATTAAAAGCCTATGTTTTACTAATTTTGATGCTGATGAAGAAAATTTTTGTCCTTTTACTGATTCTTGTTCAATTGGTGTTTGTGAATATTGAAATATTGTATGCGCAAGAAAGCTCAGTTCGTGGACTAGTGATGGATAAGACGGGTATGTCAAAGATCCCAAATGTGTATATTCTGAATAAGAAAACGCGACAAGTTACGGAGGGGGATGCCTATGGTCTCTTTAGAATTACTGCATCAAAGGGCGATACTCTTATTTTTTCGAAATTGGGATTTACTGATTTAGTTCTTGTTTTACCTAATCTTTCTGATTTAGTTTTAAGGATGCAGCCAGTAATTAAGCTTGCAGAAATAAAAGTAGTGGGTGAGACAAAGAAGCAAGAATTGGATGAAATTAAGAAGCAATATCGTAAAAATGGCTCTTATTTCGCAGGTAAGCCACCCTTTTTAGCTTTTATCTTTCAACCTCTTACAGCCATTTATGAACTTGTAGGTAAAACGCCTGCCCAAGCTCGACGGTTTAATGCTTATTATATTACTGAGCTTCAACAATCTGAGGTTGATCGTAGGTTTAATGCCACCGCCATTCAAAATATTACAGGATTGGATAGTCTTGATCTTAAAAATTTTATGGTTATGTATCGTCCCGATTACAGTTCACTATCTACTTGGGATGAGTACGCATTCATTAATTATGTAAAAAGATCACTTCAAACATTTAATCAGGCTGGTAGGCCCAAGGGATTAAGAAGTTTGCCACCTTTGCCTAAAGCTAAAGATTTAACCGAGAGGAATTTGAAATACTAGTTGCTTTCGATTAATAGTTCCATGCGCTTTCTAACCTTAGCTTTTAAATCTTCAAGATCTTCAGCTTCTAAGCCCATAACTTGTACTGGTTCATCAAAAACACAAGTTGTAAGCCCTGCTTTAACATGAAGTGGATTAGCTCTAGGCAATAAATTTCGGGCATTTAAAATCACCATAGGGGCGATATCGGTTTGTGTTTCGATGGCTAATCTAAATGCACCATCGTAGAAATCGGCTAGATTCGATTCGGTTTTATTCATGGTTCCTTCAGGGAAGATTAAGATGGATTGCCCCCTAGCTAAGTCGGTTTTAAGTTCTTCAACACTTCGTGCGCGACTTTCCTTATCTTTGCGGTCGATTAAAACCACTACTCTTTTGTAAATCATGCCAAAAAGAGGAGTTTTAACCATTTCTATCTTTCCTAGGGGCTTTACAGATCCAGAGATGCTCAAAACCACTGCAATAGCATCTAAATAGGAGTTATGATTACTTACATAGATGTATGCTTTATCAGGATTATGGAGCTTATACCCCCGACTTCTAATTGGAAAAAAACAGAGAACAGAAAATATTCCAGCCCAAACTTTCAGAAAAATGAAGATGATATCTTGAGCTTGCTTATGTTTAAATAGTAGAGAAATAATCAAAATAAAGGGCATTACTATGAGCATAGCCAAAATAAATATGCTTAGGCTATAGCCTATAAAAAGGACTGCGATTATTTTTTTAAGCATTGTTAAGATGTTATATTTTAATTAAATATAAGGTTATTTCAATAGACACAAATATTCATCATTGTTTGATCATTGTTTGTCTGAATAAGCTTATTTTGAATTAGTTGGAGGGTGTATATGGAATACTGATTGGAATTAAATCAGTATTTTCTAGTTAATTTTGATGAGACAGTGTTAATCTTAGATATTTAAAAAATCACAAGCTTTTTCTGCAGCCAGTTTTTCTGCATTTTTCTTGTTATAATCTCTTCCAATCGCACAATTTTCGCCATCTACATTTACTTGTATGGTAAACAGTTTTGAATTTTCGCCTTCTTCGTTCGGAATAATTTCAAAAGTAATGTCTTTTCCATGGCGTTGGCACCATTCTATGAGTTTACTCTTGAAATTTGTTTCAGTTTGTTCAAGCGTATGAATATCAACGTGCGGTTTTATTATGCGGTTAAGAAGGAAATTTCTTGTGAAATTATAGTCCTTATCCATGTAAATAGCGCCAATCATAGCCTCAAAGGTATCACCCAATAAAGATCCTTGTTTATTATTATGACCTATTGCTCTGTTATCAAATTCGATATGTTCATCTAGGCCAAGGCGTTTAGCAAGTTGATTTAAATTTGCCCTACTCACTATTTTGGAGCGCATTTCGGTTAAAAAGCCTTCATCTTTATAGGGATACATCTTAAAAAGTAGCTCTGCAACTACTGCTCCTAAAATGGCATCTCCCAAGAATTCGAGTCGTTCATTACTATTTTTAGCCCCATTTTTTATTTCAACTGCAACAGAGCGATGCCTGAATGCCATTCGGTAAAGTCGCACATTCCCGGGAACAAAACCTAAAAGATTTCGTAAAGAACGGATGTACTTACGATTTGGCGAAAAATAGAGCTTATAGATTTTTGAAAATGGCATTAATGACCGTTAATCAATTGATAAGGACTAATAAACAAGTTTAAATAGATTAGCTTAAAATATTTAATGAATTCTGTTTAGGCTTTGTATTTTTTGAAAATAACAGAAGCATTGTGACCACCAAAACCAAAAGTATTACTTAAAGCAGCATTAACTGTACGTTTTTGAGCCTTGTTGAAGGTAAAATTCAATCGTGGATCAAAGCTTGGGTCATCGGTAAAGTGATTTATTGTTGGTGGAACAATATCATTTTTTACAGACAGAATTGATGCAATAGCCTCAATAGCTCCAGCAGCACCTAGTAAATGGCCTGTCATTGATTTTGTAGAGCTAATATTTAGCTTGAATGCATTTTCACCGAACATTGCAAGAATTGCTTTCACTTCACTAATATCTCCTAGTGGAGTAGAAGTTCCATGAACGTTGATGTAATCAATGTCAGCCGGACTCATACGAGCATCTCTCAAGGCATTGGTCATTACTAATTTAGCACCTAATCCTTCTGGATGTGGAGCAGTAATATGATTTGCATCTGCACTCATACCACCACCTACCAATTCGGCATAAATTTTAGCACCTCGAGCAAGCGCATGTTCTAAATTTTCTAGAACGATACCTCCAGCACCTTCACCTGCAACAAAACCATCACGATCTTTATCAAATGGGCGGGAAGCTGTTTTTGGATCATCATTTCTAGTTGAAAGTGCATGCATTGCATTGAATCCACCCATTCCTGCTTCATAAATAATAGCTTCTGAACCACCTGAAATGATAACATCAGCCATATCCAATCGGATATAATTAAAAGCATCAATCAGCGCATTGGTTGATGAGGCACAAGCAGAAACGGTAGAGAAATTCGGACCGCGCAAGCCATGTCTAATAGAAATGTGGCCTGGTGCGATATCCAGAATCATTTTAGGAATGAAAAAGGGATTGAATCGTGGAGATCCATCTCCGTTTGCGAAGTTGGTAACTTCATCGGTAAAGGTTTTTAAACCACCTATACCAGAACCCCAGATTACACCAATTCGATTAGTATCGAGATTTGGAAAATCTAAACCAGCATCTTTAATAGCCTCATCCGATGCAGCAATTGCATAGTGCACAAAAGGGTCTAATTTACGAGCCTCTTTTTTCTCCAAAAAATCTTCCGGATTGAAGTTTTTTACTTCACAAGCGAATTTTGTGCGAAATTTTTCGGGATCGTAATGAGTTATAGGACCGGCACCGCTTACGCCATTGATCAGGCCATCCCAGAATTCTGGGACAGTATTACCAATTGGAGTAAGCGCGCCTAATCCTGTAACAACAACTCTTTTTAGCTCCATCTATATGAGGATATCGTAAATTACTTTACGTTTTTTTCTAAATAAGCTATAGCTTGACCAACAGTGCCGATAGTTTCAGCTTGATCATCAGGGATAGCTACATTAAATTCCTTCTCAAACTCCATGATTAATTCCACGGTGTCTAGTGAATCGGCACCAAGATCATTGGTGAAAGATGCCTCTGGTGTAACTTCACTTTCGTCAACACCTAATTTTTCAACGATAATTGCTTTAACTCTTGAAGCGATATCAGACATGGTTTTATAATTTAATTGTTAAATAATTCAGTGCAAAGAAAAATAAATTCTATCAATTTTCAAACCTTTTTGTTTTTACCATTTTAAAATGCCCTATAAATTAAGGTTTAAGCTTATTACATTTGCTTTTTAACGCGCAAAAAACTTTGAATAAAACTACATTAAAATTTGAACTTGACCTAGACTTTAAATTGCTTGCTATAAGTACGCAGCTTAAAGACTATATTTTTTGTTTCAAAATCAATAAACAATTGAGTACCGACTTCTGCAAGATTAGTGATTTAGAGCTTCCCTTCAATGCAGGAAATGAAAATAATTATTTTAGTAGATATTTTTATTTGATGCCAGAAGCTGATACAGAGTTATATATCATTGCTAATAAGGGCTTTGAAGGTTTTTTGGTGCCTGAAATGAAAAAAGCAGATTTTTTTATTTTAATTAGAAATTATATCGATTTGGAAGATCTTAAGCAACTAATAAGCCAGTTAAATAAGATTCCAGAAATATTAGTTGCAATAGAAGTTGACCCTAAAAAATTGAAATCCAAAGAAAATCTCATATTTTAGCACTTTATTGTATCGTGTATTTAGTACACTTTGTTCAAAAAAATAATTCAATTAAATAAATAGCTGATGAAAACGGTTCATAACAGAACTAAAATTGTAGCCACATTAGGCCCTGCTTCTTCTTCTAAAGAAGTATTGTTAAACATGATAAAGGCAGGAGTTGATGTTTGTAGATTAAATTTTTCGCATGGAAGTCAAGAAGATCATCAAAAGGTGATTGATGTTATTCGTGAGATAAATGAGAAATATAAAACCAATGTTGGAATATTAGCCGACTTACAGGGACCTAAAATCCGTATTGGATTGGTGAAAGAAGGCGGTGTTAATCTTGCCAGTGGTCATAAGATTGAAATTACTACCAAAGAGCTGCTTGGCGATGAAAAGCAGATTTATATTACATATCAGAGTTTCCCAAGTGATGTACGTTCTGGAGAAATTATCCTTCTTGATGATGGAAAAATCCAAATGCGCGTTTTAAGCACTAACAATAAAGATACTGTTCAATGCGAAGTAGTTTATGGCGGTGTATTAACTTCTCGTAAGGGTGTAAATTTACCGAATACAAAGGTTTCTATACCTAGCTTAACTGAGGAAGATTTAGATAATCTGGAGTTTGCATTGAAAAATGACGTGGAGTGGATTGGTTTATCATTTGTTCGTTCTGCTGAAGATATTATTGAGCTTAAGAGAATTATTGCCAGAAGTGGAAATGCAGCCCGTGTAATTGCTAAAATTGAAAAGCCGGAAGCCATAGATAATATCGATGAGATTATTGAAGTAACTGATGGTGTAATGGTTGCTCGTGGCGATTTAGGTGTTGAGATGCCTATGGAGCAGGTGCCTTTATTGCAGAAAATGATAGCAAGAAAGTGTCGTGCAGCTTCAAAACCAGTTATTGTAGCAACTCAAATGCTTGAAAGTATGATTACCTCTCCGCGTCCAACGCGAGCAGAAGTAAATGATGTTGCTAACTCAGTTCTTGATGGTGCTGATGCGGTAATGCTTAGTGGTGAGACATCTGTTGGTGAATATCCACTAATTGTTATCGAAACCATGCAGAAAATTGTTAGAAATGTGGAGGAGAATGATTATCCGTACAGCACTGCAAAAGTTTTGAATAAAAATTCTCCAACTTATATGGGCGATGCTGTTTGCGGATCTGCTGTATTTCTTGCCGAAAGTACTAATGCAGTTGGTATTATTTCTATGACATCGTCGGGTTATACTGCTTTTGAAATATCTAGCTACCGACCTAAAGCAGCTACATTTATTTTCACAAGTAATGTTAAACTACTTAACACTTTGAGTTTATTGTGGGGTGTTAGGGGTTTCTTTTATGATCGTTTTGAAAGTACGGATAAAACTTTCCGCGATGTTAACCAAATTTTAAAGTCGGAGAATTTAGTAGAGCCTGGAAATGTAGTTATAAACACTGCCGCTATTCCGATTGAGAAAAAGGGTAAAACTAATATGATAAAGGTTTCTGTTATCGATTAAAATTCGCTTAATTCTAATCATTTTTTGAGCTACAACAAGCCATATACAAAAGCCAGATTTTTCTGGCTTTTTTTGTTTAAATTTAAGTGTACCAACAATTAGCTAAAAAGGCACTTTTGTCGAGTTTTCCACATAGTTAATTGCCTGCTAAACAGTCTTTTGCTCACCATTAGACTGTTACGGTGTATATACACTTTGAATCTGTGGAAAACTCTGATTGTATATAAATGCAATCATCTAATAAATTTGATGAAAAACCCCCTAACATTTTTGTTAGGGTTAACTAGTTCAATCACAATAACATTCATTTTTAATATGGCTAAAGCATCTACCAAAAAAGCTACGAATGGAACCGGAAAGGGTCTCGGATTCCAAAGATATTTCACCAAAGAGGGTGTAAATGTTTACGATCTTTTTAAATACGAAAAGCGTTCCTCGGTAATTCGTAATCCGGCAGGTGATGCAGTATTTGAAATGAACAATGTTGAAGTACCTGAGACTTGGAGTCAGGTGGCAACCGATATTTTAGCTCAGAAGTATTTCCGTAAAGCAGGAGTGCCTCAGCCTGATGGAACCACTTCATCAGAAAACAGCATCAAGCAAGTGGCACATCGTATGGCTCATTGCTGGCAATCTTGGGGTGAGCGTTACAATTATTTCGCGACAAAAAAAGATGCTTCTATTTTTTATGATGAATTAGTTTACACCATTGTAGGGCAGTTAGCTGCGCCAAATTCACCACAATGGTTCAATACAGGTTTACACAGCTCTTATGGCATCACAGGAAAGCCACAAGGACATTATTTTGTAAATCCTGATTCAGATCAATTAGAAAAGTCAACTTCGGCCTACGAGCGCCCCCAGCCTCATGCATGTTTCATCCTTTCTGTAAGTGATGATTTGGTGAATGATGGTGGTATCATGGATCTTTGGGTTAGAGAAGCAAGAATATTTAAATACGGTTCAGGAGTTGGGACTAACTTCTCATCTATTCGTGGTGAGAGCGAAAAGCTTTCTGGTGGTGGTTATTCATCTGGATTGATGTCTTTCCTCAAAATTGGTGATCGTGCTGCTGGAGCAATCAAATCGGGTGGAACAACTCGTCGTGCAGCCAAAATGGTGTGTTTAGATCTTGATCACCCTGAAATTGAAGGTTTTGTAAACTGGAAAGTTGAAGAAGAGAAAAAAGTGGCGGCTTTAATTGCTGCTGGTTACTCATCCGACTATGAAGGTGAAGCTTATCGTACAGTTTCTGGACAGAACTCAAATAACTCAGTTCGTGTACCAAACTCTTTCTTCAAAGCACTTGAAGAAGGTGGAAATTGGGATTTAATTGGCCGTACTAACGGAAAACCTGTTAAGTCTATTTCAGCTGAAAAATTATGGAATGATATTTCTTTTGCCGCTTGGGCTTGTGCAGATCCAGGAATGCAATATGATACAACAATTAACGAATGGCATACTTGTCCAGAAGGTGGTCGTATCAATGCATCTAATCCTTGTTCAGAATACATGTTCTTGGATAATACTGCATGTAACTTAGCTTCAATCAACTTAGCACATTTCTTTGATCCTCAGACATTAATTTTTGATGTGAAAGGTTTTGAGCATGCTTGTCGTATCTGGACTGTTGTTCTTGAAATTTCTGTGTTGATGGCGCAATTCCCTTCAAAAGAAGTTGCTCAATTATCATACGATTACCGTACACTAGGTTTAGGATATGCAAACTTAGGTTCTATGTTAATGGTTGCAGGTATTCCTTATGACAGTGATAAAGCTCGTGCAATTGGTGGCTCAATAACTGCTATCATGACGGGTACAGCTTATTCAACTTCGGCAGAAATGGCCAGAGAACTTGGAACATTCAAGAAATACGAAGAGAACAAAAAACACATGCTACGTGTGATGCGTAATCATCGCTATGCAGCTTACAATAACGATTCTTATGAAGGATTAGAAATTGCGCCTCCAGGAATTGATCCTAAGTTCTGCCCTGATTATTTATTATCTGCAGCATGTAATGCTTGGGATAAAGCAGTTGAACTAGGAGAGAAGCATGGATACCGTAACGCTCAAACTACTGTAATCGCTCCGACTGGAACTATTGGTTTGGTTATGGATTGCGATACAACTGGTATTGAGCCTGATTTTGCATTGGTTAAGTTTAAAAAGCTTTCAGGTGGTGGTTATTTCAAAATCATTAATCAAGGTGTACCTGCAGCTCTACGTAATCAAGGTTATAAGGAGCATGAAATTGAGGCAATAGTTAATTATGCTAAAGGTGCTGCAACATTAAATGGTGCTCCACATATCAATTTCGATAGTCTTGCTGCTAAAGGATTTACTCAAGATGAATTAGAAAAAATTGATAAGTCACTTCTTGCTGCCTTTGAAATCGGTTTCGTATTCAATCAGTGGAGCCTTGGTGAAGAGTGTTTAAATCGCTTAGGTTTTAAAGCTGAGCAATATTCTTCTCCTGATTTTAATTTATTACGTGCAATCGGATTTAACCGTCAGCAAATTGCTGAAGCTAATGAATACATCTGCGGAACAATGACTGTAGAAGGTGCTCCTTATTTAAAAGAAGAGCATTATGAGATTTTTGATTGTGCTAATAAATGCGGACAAAAAGGTGAGCGCTATATTCATGCTCACGGTCACATCAAAATGATGGCCGCTGCACAACCTTTCTTATCAGGTGCGATTTCAAAAACTGTTAATTTACCAAATGAAGCCACAGTTGAAGAAATTAAGGATTGTTATGAATTGTCATGGAAGCTTGCTCTAAAAGCAAATGCTCTTTATCGTGATGGTTGTAAATTATCTCAACCATTATCAACTAAATCATCTGATAGTAAGGAAGATAAATTAGATACTGTTGACGAAGTTTTAGGTGAAGCAGCAAATGTTAAACTAAGCGATCTTACTGCAGATCAAGTATTAGAAGCAGCTAGAGCTATTTTGGAACGTTCTACTGATACTAAGTTCAAGCGTCAATTGTCTTCTGTTGTTGAACGTAAAAACTTGCCTAGTAAGCGTGGTGGATTTACTCAAAAGGCGGCTGTGGGCGGACAAACAGTTTTCGTGCGCACAGGACAATATGAAGATGGTACTTTAGGTGAGATCTTTGTGGATATGCACAAAGAAGGTGCAACATTCCGTTCATTAATGAACTGTTTCTCTATTGCAGTGTCTGTGGGACTTCAATATGGTGTGCCACTAGAAGAGTTTGTTGATAAATTTACCTTCACTCGCTTCGAGCCATCTGGAATGGTTAATGGTCATGATAACATTAAGAGTGCAACATCAATTGTTGATTATATCTTCAGAATGTTAGGTTATGAGTACTTAAACCGCACTGATTTAGTACATGTTCTTACCGAACAGAAAGTTGTTTTAGGCAATCCTCAAATGGCAGATGAAGATGTGAATACCGATACAAGTAATTCATTTGCAGAAAACCCGGTAGCTGCATCTAAACCATCAGCAGGAGCTAAATTAAAGCCTGTATTAGATATTTCAGGTGGTGGACAATCGGATGCTCCAGCTTGTACTAATTGCGGTCACATAACCGTAAGATCTGGTACTTGCTATAAGTGTCTAAACTGCGGTACGCAAGGCGGATGTAGCTAATTAACACATACTCTAATTTAGTGAAACCCCTCCAGAAATGTTGGGGTTTTGCTTTTTCGGTTATTAAGCTCATTGTTTATTACCTCATTGTCAGCTAATTGTTTTTTTAATTCTTTATTGCTAACTTATGGGAGATTCAGTTTTTAAACTTTAACTTTATGATATGAAAACACTATTGGTAATTCTAAGCATATTTATGAGCAGCCCCCCTTCAATTTTTACCTTCAAGGTGCAAGATATTGATGGTAAGAATCTTGATCTAAGTAAATATAAAGGCAAAAAGATTCTCATCGTAAACACAGCTTCTAAATGTGGCTACACCAAACAATATGCAGAACTTCAAAAGCTTGCTGACACCTACAAAGGAAAACTGGTAGTAATTGGCTTTCCAGCAAACAATTTTGGCGGACAAGAGCCTGGAGAGAATTTGAACATTAAAGAGTTTTGTCAGAAGAACTTTGGCGTTACCTTCCCACTTGCTGAAAAGAGTAGCGTTAAGGGAGCTGATATTTCTCCCTTGTTTAAGCATTTAACAAGTGCAGAAAATCCTGATTTTACAGGCGATATTAAATGGAATTTTGAGAAATTTTTAATTGATGAGAACGGCCAATTAATACATAGATTCCGTTCTGCAGTTACTCCTATGTCGCAAGAAATAACTAAACATTTATAATTCTTTAATTTTATGAAAAAGCTCCTGTTAATATTTTTCCTTGCTTTTACTGTTTCGCATGTAAATAGCACTCCCTTGCGTCCAGTTAATGAAGATCAACTTACTACTTTAATTGATAGTTTTTCTGTAGCGCTTGTAAAAAAGGATAAAGTTTGGATGCAAGCTAACTTAAATGATGGCTGTAAAATGTATGATCCAACTGGAAGCACATTAAACAAGTCAAGCATTATTATGGCTTTTACACAGGGTATTTACTCAATTAGCAAGTCGGAAGCCTTAAATAGATCCATTAAAATTAATGGTACTCAAGCAGATGCTTCTGCAGATTTGAAAGTTGAAGGTTTTGGAAACATAAATGGTAATGAGATGGATATTACCGGAACCTATAGATTTAACCTGAAGTTTGTTCTTGTAGAAAGTAATTGGCAAATCTCTGAGATTACAATTAATCAATAATTAACATCTTTAAATGAATTAGAAACCTCCGTAAAGCGGAGGTTTTTTGTTTAAAAAGGCTGCCTTTTAATAATATTGTAATATTTAGTCTGCATGTTATGAAATTATTCCCATTCTGATTCAAAATATGAATGCTATTCTAATCACCCTCAATTAAAATTTAATGTTAATTTTAGAGCATTAAAATTTTGAATTATTATCACATGAATAAAAAAGTTAAACATATTGTTTTCTTATGGGCATTTTTATGCCCCCTAGCTCTTATTGCTCAAACTCCAAAATCATTTATTGAAGGCATTAATGAGCCAAATGCTTGGGTTGATTCGGTATTTAAAAAATTGAGTAAACGTGATCGAATAGCACAAATGTTTATGGTTAGAGCCCATACCGATAAGGGGAAAGCTTTTGAAGATTCGATTGCCAAAGTCATTAAAAAAGAACGTATAGGAGGTTTAGTTTTCTTTCAGGGTGGTCCGGTGAGGCAAGCTCTTTTAACCAATCGTTATCAATCAATTAGCAAGGTGCCTTTGATGCTTGCTATGGATGCTGAATGGGGATTGGGAATGCGTTTAGATAGCACCATATCATTCCCATATCAATTAACAATGGGCGCTATTCAAGACAACAAGCTTATTTATGAAATGGGAAGACAAGTAGCTTTAGATTTTAAGCGGATGGGTATGCATGTTAATTTTGCACCTGTTGCTGATATAAATAATAACCCGAAAAATCCGGTTATTGGAGTACGTTCTTTTGGAGATAATAAATTTAAGGTGGCAGAAAAGGTTACGGCCTATATGAAGGGATTGCAAGACAATCAAGTGATAGTAAGTGTAAAACATTTTCCTGGGCATGGAGATACAGATGTAGATTCGCATTATGATCTGCCACAATTACCCTTTAGCAAAGCACGCCTCGATTCATTGGAGATATATCCATTTAAAGAATTAATTAAAGAAGGCGCGTCTGGAATGATGGTTGCCCACATGAATATACCATCGCTAGATAATACTCCCAATCTGCCTTCAACACTTTCAAAGCCTATTGTTACCAACTTATTGAAAGAGGAATTAGGTTTTAAGGGATTAATTTTTTCTGATGCTATGGAAATGAAGGGTGTAGCTAAATTTTTTCCTAATGGAGAAGGGGATGTACTTGGAATTATTGCAGGAATGGATGTAATTGAGCTTTCTGGGAATTCAAAAAGAGCAGTAAAATTAGTAAGGAAGGCCATAAAGAAAAGGAATTTGACTTGGGACCAAGTAAATGCGAGTGTTAAAAAGATTCTTTACAGCAAGTATTGGGCAGGACTTCATACCAGTAAATATGTTCAAGTTAATAATCTAATTGCCTATTTAAATCGCCCAGAGGCAGCTTTACTTAACCAAAAGCTTGCCGATGCAGCAGTAACTGTATTAAACAGTGATGTTCAACTAAAAAACTTTGATAGGACTAAGAAAACTGCGATTTTGAGCATAGGGACAAATGAATTAAGTGCATTTCAAAATAGCTTCAGACCTGTTTTATCGAACTCGATGAATTATATTTTACCTAAAAATATTACTGATCAAGAAATTGATAATGTTCGTAATGAACTAAAGGCTTATGATCAAATCATTGTTGGAATCCACGATATGCGTAAGCGTCCGGCACCAGTTTTGGATTATAATAAAAGTCTTAAATCTTTTGTTGCTGAGCTTGCAGGTATGAATAGCCTCTTTGCTGTTTTTGCTAATCCTTATAGCCTTGCTGGATTGCCGGGCATTGAATCAGCTAAAACAATCCTGATAAATTATCAAAATACGAAGGAGGCTCAAAATGCAAGTTTCCGAGTAATAAATGGCGGTTTAAAAGCTAGTGGAAAGTTACCGGTAACAATAAACTCTAGCTTTATAAATGGAGATGGATTAATCAAATAATCTTAAAATTATATTCAATAAAAGGGTGGCAAAGCATAGGTTTTGCCCTCTTTTTTTGTCCAAATTTTTGAGGCAGTTAAGCTTTTATTTGCAAAATTCATTTTTTTTTGCTATATTATTGTTAATTAGCCTATTTCAAACCAATTCAAAATTCTAGAATGCCTCAACAAAAAGCATTAAAATTAGTCCGAGCATCTGCTGGTTCTGGTAAAACTTTTGCCCTGACAGCTCATTATCTTATTCTACTTTTTAGTGGGAAGGGTAAGTTTCGTGAAATCTTAGCCGTTACCTTCACCAATAAGGCGACAGCCGAAATGAAGGAGCGGATTTTAGGTGCATTAGAAGATTTGGCAAGCCATGGCTTTGAGAAGTCAAATTTTGCAGGAATTTTAAGAGAAAGCTTTCCAACCTTGAGTGATCAAGATATAAGAACTAAAGCAAGTCAAATCTATAGTTCAATTCTCCACGACTATAGCCGTTTTTCAGTAAGCACTATTGATGGTTTTGTACAGCAATTAATTAGAAGTTTTGCCTTTGAGCTAAACCTTGATAGTGGCTATAAACTGGAACTTAAAATTGATAAGGTAAAAACGGAGCTCGTTGAGGCCCTAAATTCACGCCTAGAACAAGACGCCGACTTACTACAATGGGTAAGTAATTTAGCTATTGAGCGTATTAATGATAATAAAGATTGGGATTATCGTAAATCCTTGAAAGACTTAGCTAGCGAGATTTTTAAAGAACGCTATTATCCCTTTCAAGAGGCTATGCAAGAGATGGGCGACAATCAGGCTAATGAGTTCAATGCATTAAGGTCGCACATAAATCAAGGCATAAAGAGTTTTAAGGAAGTAATTATCCAACAAACCATAAGAATTAAGGAAATATTTGATGCTGCAGGTATCGTCAAAGAGATGCTAAATCAGCAAAGTTCAAATCCTTTGTTCAAACTTGGCAAAATACTTGATGAAGACTTTTCTCCTATTAGTAACCTTGAAAAATACTTCAATGACTATGCTTCCTGGCCCCACAAATCGTTAAAAAACACAGCGATCATAGAATCATTGTACAATGAAATTAATCCTCTGTTAGGAACATTAATCTCAACCTATAAGGAAGGTTCACCCATTTATGAAACTTACACCGCCATCGCAAAAAACACTGATTATTTACGTTTAATGCAAGGCATGGCTGATTTATTAAAGAACTATCGTTCTGATAATAAAGCGCTTTTAATTTCTGATGCCCAACAATTGCTCAAAGGTATAACCGGATCTGATGTAGATAACCCATCCTTTATTTGGGAAAAGACCGGAAATAAATTCAAGCATTTTCTGTTTGATGAGTTTCAAGATACCAGCTCTTTTCAATGGATGAATTTTTTGCCATTGGTAAAAAATGCGATTTCAGAGGGGGCTTCTGGTGGTCATGCTTCCCATTTAGTTGTGGGAGATGTTAAGCAATCAATTTATCGTTGGCGTAACGGTGATTGGCGAATTCTTCATAGTGAGATCAAAAACAATCTTTTAGAAGAAAATGTGAATGAAGAGGAGCTCGCTTTTAATCGTAGGAGTTCTGAAAATGTAATTAAGTTCAACAATTTCCTCTACCAAAAACTTCCTAAGGTTTTGCAGACTCAGTTAAATGGTATTTTCGCTGAATCAGGCCATTCCCACCTTCAAGAATATTGGGATAACAATAATGCAAACTTAATTGAAACCGCTTACGAAGGTAGTAGCCAATTAATAACGGATAAAACCACCTCTGCAGGCAAGATAGAAGTTAAGTTTTTTTATAAAGATGAAGAGCCAAATGCGGATGATGACCTTGATCCTTTGGCTGAAAGTTATACTATAGATCGTCTCGTTTATCTTTTAGAGCAAGGTTTTTCTATGCGAGACATTGGTATTTTAGTCCGTAAAAACGATGAAGCCGAAAGAATTATCAAGTGTATTTTTGATAAGGATAACTATGCCAATCTAAGCCGTGCAGCGGGGCAGAATTTCCAAGTTATTTCAGGTGAGGCTTTAAAAATCAAGAATGATCCCGCCGTTAAATTATTGCTGAGCACCTTCAAGTTATTAATTGTACGTGAGGCAGAGAGTGGAGTTTTCAAGGCTGAATGTGCTCGATTATGGCATCAGATTCATTATCCAGATCAAGAACAACTAGGTATTGATAGTCAAGATTGGCTTAAATTTGCCTTAAAGCCAATGTCCGAATTGACACATGTTCTACCTGCCAAATTATGTGAAAACTATTTATCATACCGTCACTTACCAATTAGTGAATTAACAGAAAAGTTGATCAAAATTTATGGCTTAGGCGATTCACAATCACAGAGTTATATTCCATATATTCTTGCTTTTCGTGATCAAATGGCTGTATTTGCATCCTCAGGAGATCAAGGCATTGCAGCATTTATTGAATGGTGGGAAAATGAAGGTTCAGATAAAGCACTGCCATCCTCCGAAAATCAAGATGCAGTACAGGTAATGACTGTCCATAAATCAAAAGGACTCGAATTTGGAGCAGTTATTATTCCATTTATGAATTGGAAATTAAATACCTCCTCTACTGGAGCCAAACTTAAATTACTGTGGGTGGATGCCGAGGCAGCAGGCTTTCCTAATTTTAAATCTTTACCAGTTGATTTCACCAATAGTTTATCGTCTACAGTTTTTGCATCTGATTATTTCGAAGAAGTACTCCTTAATTATATGGATGAGCTAAACACACTTTATGTGGCTAGTACAAGAGCTAAAGATTATTTATGCATTATTTGCCCTAAAACGCCAAATCCTAAGGCTAAAAAACCAAAAACAGAACTAACAGAGAAGATAAGTCCTATTAATGATTTACAATTAGTCCTTGCTCAATTATTAAAAATTGGTGATAATGCTGGATTAGAATTCACATTTGAGGATAATCTTTACAGTTTTGGTGACATTCCTATTCAAAAAGTTCGAGATGATGATAGTAAAGCGCACAATTTTTTAATGCTTAACTCTTATCCGGTTAACGAACAGATAACGGAGCGTTTTAAGCGAAATAGCATGAACGAAGAAACCTGGTTTAATGCAAAACAAAGAATAGGTATTGCGCTTCATAAAATTCTTGAAAACCTCAGTGGGATAGATAATATAGATAAATTGATTGCTGAAAAGGTGCAGGAAGGACTCATTCGGGACTCTGAACGTGAAGAAATTAAAGCAGCTGTTGTAGCTATTTTGATGCAAGATGAAATTAAGCAATGGTTTGATACAGCACAGTCAATAATTAGTGAGAAGGATATGATTATTGAATCAGGGGTGGTAAAAAGGCCTGATAAATTATTTGTTTTTAACGATCATGCCATTTTACTTGACTTTAAATTTGGTGAAGAAAAAAAGAAATACATCACAGATATCAGTTTGTATCGTGATAATTTATTAAAAATGGGGGAGTTCAAGCAGGTTGATGCTTATTTATGGTACGCACAAGACAGTAAACTTCAAAAGGTATAGTTATGAATAGCAAGTCAACAGATAAATTTTTACAGCGCTTAGCCTCTGATCTTTTAGATCGATTTGGCAACGATTTGCAGCATGTAGCGATTGTTTTTAACAATAAAAGACCTCAATTATTTTTAAAAAAATATTTAGCAGAAATCAGTGGTAAACCCATTTGGAGTCCACATTTTTTAACCATACAGCAGTTTTTTGCTGAGTCAACGTCAAAAGTTTGTGCTTCTCAGCTCAAGCAATTTTTTGTGCTTTTATCGGAATACAATCAGCTATTGGCTAAAGAAGGCAAAGAGCAAGTTAGTGCAGATGTTTTTTATCCTCTGGCAGAGATAATTGTTTCTGATTTTTCTCAAATTGATTATTACATGGCCAATCCCGATAAGGTTTTTAGCCTGATTGGGAGTATAGCCGAGTTGGAGCAGCAGTTTCCAAATTTTGATAAGGAGCAGCTCGAGTTTATGGAGAGTTTTTGGGCTTCTTTTTCACAAGAAAGACAAAGTAAAATTCAGGAAAAATTTATTGAAATGTGGCATCGAATGCCTCATCTTTACATAAATTTTCATAAGAAACTGGCAGAGCAAAATCTTGTTACCAGTGCCAGGATGTACCGAAATTTAGCTGAGGGAATAGACTCTGAATCTAACTTCCTTAAGAAATTCAAACATGTAGTTTTCGCTGGATTTAATGCACTCTCAAAAGCAGAGGAAATACTATTTAAGAGCTGGCAAGATCAGGGATTATGTTCTTTCTATTTTGATGCTGATGAGCATTATTTCTCAGACTCTATACAAGAGGCGGGGCATTTTATCCGTAGGAATATCAATACCATTGGATTGCAGAATCAGTTTAAAATTGAGGAAAACCGCATTAATCAGCCTGAAAAGGAATTTACAATTGTCCAGGCAATGGGCCAAGTGGCACAGGGAAAAATTTTAAAACAAGTTCTCGCTGCTGATGAAAGTAAGGATAATGCGGGCTCAAAAGCCATTATTCTTGCCGATGAAGGTTTGTTATTACCGGTACTTCAAACTCTTGATGATGAAAATTTAAACATCACCATGGGTTATCCTTTTGAGCAATCGGCAGTTTTTGGAATATGCGACCTTTGGCTTAAGATTCAAGATGAAATTGCTAGTAGTGGCAAGAATATCATAAGCTACCCTCATGTTTTAAGCTTTATTCTTAATCCTTTAATTGGAGTTTCTGTCGAGAATCGCAGCAGAATTCACAAGGAAATTATTAGTGATAAAAAAGCATGGTTTAATCTTGAGGAGTTAAAAAAGCTAGATAAAACAGCTGAAATGGTCTTTAGTCGCTATGAAAACCCTGCCCAGTCTATTCGGAACCTTGGAAGTTTTCTTCTATTTATTTCTAAAGAAATCGTTGAATTACGAAAATTAGAAAGTCTACTTATCGCCGAAGCGGTTAAAAATTTAAATATTCTGTCGGATAGCTTTGAAGACTTGGTGAATAACCCAACAGGACCAGAGCTGAAGGCTTCATTTGTGTTTAAATTAATAAGGCGTGCACTTTCGGGACTTTCAGTTCCTTTTGACGGCGAGCCTTTGGTTGGTTTACAAGTGATGGGGCTTTTGGAAAGTAGATGTCTCGATTTTGATGAACTTGTTGTTCTAGGCATGAATGAGGGTGTTTTACCTAAGGTGAGCATCACCCCTTCATTTATTCCAGATAATGTGAGGCGCGCTTTTGGTTTACCAGTACTTGAAAATCAAAACTCTATTTTTGCCTATTTCTTTTACCGTTTGCTACATTGTGGTAAAAAAATTACCTTGATTTACAATGGCGTTGCCGGTGATACCGCTCCAAGTGAAGCCAGTAGATTTATTAAACAATTGGAGTTTGAAACTTCCTGTAAATTTAATTATGTATTGCAGCAAAATCAGCCGATAGAAAATGCCCTCAAACAGGAAATAATCGTAGAGAAGGATGGATTAGTTCTTGAAAAACTAAGAAAATATCTCCAAAGAAACCCCGACGCAAAGTATGAGAATAAAATATCTGCCTCTGGCTTTAATGATTATTTACTATGTCCCCTAAAGTTTTTCTATGCTAAAGTGGCCAAATTGAAAAAGCCTGAAGAGCTTCCAGATCATATTGGCGCCAATACAGTGGGTAACATGCTTCACTCCGTTATGGATCATTTTTATCAAGATTCAATAGGTATGGAAGTAAGTGCTGAGTATATTGAGCTGCGAAAGAGGCTTTTGCCGAAGATGTGCCAAGATTCTATGTCTGAGGAATTAAATCTTAATCCTAATCTAGACAAATTGGAGCTAAGTGCCTTACAACAAATTATTTTGAAGGTAATTGAGCAATATGCACTTAAAATTTTAGAGCATGATGCCTCGATTGCACCCTTCGTAATTAAGGAGCTTGAACATAAAGATAAATATGCGCCTTTGTTTAGCTTTGAACTTGATGGAAAAGAGGAACAGGTGAGGTTAATGGGTATTATTGATCGAGTTGATACAATAAATGGTAAAACCAGAATTGTTGACTATAAAACGGGTAAGGATAGTTTAGCTTTTAAAGATTTTGAGGGCTTATTTTCGGATGATGATAAAAGTCAAAATAAGGCTTTACTGCAAACGCTATTCTATACCCTTGTTTATGAAAAATGTAATAATGTTCAAGGTGTTGAACCACATTTGTACACGGTTAAAGATTTTTCTAAAGGGACTATTTTTAATAAAAAATCTAAGTCCGAACACATTGAGTTGATTGATGAGAATTTAATAGAATTTAAGTCGAAGTTAGAACTTAAAATGAAGGAGAAATTTACTGAGCTTTTTAATCCGGAGGTACCTTTCCGCCAGACAGATAATTTGAATGCATGTACATACTGCGATTTTAAGGGAATTTGTCAGCGCTAGTATTTTGAATGACTTGATAGATAGGTTTTTGCATTAGTACAAGCAAATTTACCTTGTAAGTTTCACATTGCATTTTGGCTAAGGCTAATTTAAGTTTGATAAGGGTAAAATTTATCACAAAATTGGCTCAGTGGCTTAGATTATGGTATAATTTTCAAAATTAAACCTATATTTGCTTTCCAAAAATTGAATTTACACATGAGAGAAATACAGTTCAGAGAGGCACTTCGTGAAGCATTAAATGAAGAAATGCGTAAAAACGAGAAGGTCTTTTTAATGGGTGAAGAGGTTGCTGAGTACAATGGAGCCTACAAAGTAAGTCAGGGTATGCTTGACGAATTTGGTGAAAAAAGAGTTATTGATACTCCAATTGCCGAATTAGGATTTGCTGGAATAGGTGTTGGTGCAGCAATGAACGGATTAAATCCGATTATTGAGTTCATGACCTTTAACTTCTCTCTTGTTGCGATAGATCAGGTAATTAATGCAGCTGCAAAGGTGAATAGCATGAGTGGCGGTCAATTTACTTGTCCGATAGTTTTTAGAGGCCCTACAGGTAATGCAGGCCAATTAGGCGCACAACATTCACAGAATTTTGAGAATTGGTATGCGAACTGTCCTGGTTTAAAAGTAGTAGTTCCATCTACACCTTATGAGGCAAAAGGTTTATTAAAGCAATCTATTATTGATCCAGATCCAGTTATTTTCATGGAGTCTGAGGTAATGTATGGCGATAAAGGAGAAGTTCCTGAAGAAGAATATTACATTCCATTAGGCAAAGCAAATATTGTAAAAGAAGGTACAGATGTAACGATTGTAACATTCGGTAAAATGCTTACAAGAGTAGTAATGCCTGCTGTTGAACAATTAAGTAAAGATGGAATTAATGCTGAAGTAATTGATCTTCGTACTGTTCGTCCGATTGATTATGAAACAGTAATAAAATCAGTTAAAAAGACTAATCGTATGGTTTTTGTTGAAGAAGCATGGCCACTAGGATCAATTGCAACTGAAGTGGCTTTCAAAGTACAGAAAGATGCCTTTGATTTCTTAGATGCTCCAGTATTACGTGTTGCATGTGCGGATGTTCCTCTACCTTACGCTCCAACTTTGATTGCGGAAGCACTTCCAAATGCAGATAAAGTAGTTAAAGCTGTAAAGAGTGTCTTATACAAGGAGGCATAAGAGAATATAAATCTTATTAAAGCACCCTAAATTATTTTAGGGTGCTTTTTTATGAATAATTAAAGCGTAATCTGTCTTTTAATGCTTTCCTCAAGCGAGATCAAGGTTTCTGTCCGCTGAATACCCTTTACCCCTTGAATGTCTTCATTTAGTACTTGCCTTAAATGATTAGTATCTCTACAAATGATTTTGGCAAACATGCTATATGAACCTGTGGTATAGTGAAGTTCAACTACTTCCTTTATTTTTTTAAGACTTTCTACTGCATCTTTATACTGAGAACCTTTTTCCAGATAAATTCCCAAGAAAGCACAAATGTCATATCCAATACGTTGAGGATCAATAATTAAGTGAGAACCCTTAATAATGCCCATATCCTGCATTTTTTTCATCCTGACATGTATAGTTCCTCCAGATACAATCAGTTTTTTAGCAATTTCTGTGTATGGAATAGTAGCATCTTCCATGAGTATAGATAAAATCTGTGTATCTAGATTGTCAAGTTCGAAATTTTGGTTGCGATTTTCCATTTTAAATTAATGAATTATTAATAATTGTGCAATATAATTATTGTTTACGTAAAAATTAAAATAGTTTGTTTAAATATTTGCAATAAATAGCCTATTCGTTTACATTTGATTAAGCAATTATCAAAAAAGATTGTTTACACACTGTAGGGTGGTGAAATTGGCAGACACACCTCCTCGTCTCGGTGGCGAAGATTTGGGAAATATCTTAACAGAGAAAAAACTGCTTCGTGAAGGTTCGAATCCTTCCCCTACAGCAAACCTTATTCAATAGGTTTATAATTGGTTAGTTTAGATAAGCTCCTGCCCATCAGGAGCTTATTTATTTTGGTGGGATTTGGAATTTAACTAAATCAGTTTATACTCACTTTTGATTGATTCAGTTGTTCTAGGATTTAGTAGTAATTCTTTAATTTGATTATTATAATTTATTATAATAATCAAATACCTTCGCCAAATCTATATTATTTTTAAAATCAATTTTCTCTTTCTTTAAAAAAGCATCGATTTCTGAACTTTTATCCTGAAAAAGAATTAAAAAATCTTTTTTGCTAGGCTTAAAACGACTCATTTTCCCATCTTTTAAAAGATAGTAGGATACGTTATTCTCATATCTCTTCTCAGTAGTGGCTGAGTTATATGGTTTGATTTCAAAAATTGTTTTGTAGTTTTTATATAAGAGCTTTATTTTCCCATCAGCTAATAAACCATAAAAACTTTTGCTGGTAAATTTATCTATATCAGGCAAGCCACTAATATATGTTGTGCCAGATAGTTCAAACTCTTTCACTGGGACTACAAAACTTAGCAAAGAACTGTCTTTAGGGTTTTTGAAGTATAACTCATCATTTAAAGAATTATATTTCAAGGGAATGTTTTCATATTTTTTTCCGTTTGTTAACGTAACTTTTCCTTCAATAAAAGCAGTATTAAAAAATGGGGATCCAACAATGTTTGACTCATTTTTTTCCATGATAGTTTTTCCATCTATATCTTGAAGATATACCTGAGCACTCGCGCTGAAACTAATTAGCAATGTTAGTAAGAAAATAATACTTAATTTTTTCATGCTTTAATTTTTAAAAATGATTCTGATTGTTGAACAAATAAATCTACTAGTTATTTTTTAAAAAATAATTCATTTGCTGAGAGATATCCAAATATCTAGACACCCAGTTTATAAATTTATTTTTAACGTAATAAGCACCAATTTATTATTCTTAATCAGTTAATATAAAAAATCTCCTTTATTATATCAAAATGTATTAATCAAATTATCAATTTCTAAATTTTCGATTTAATTTTTTATTCAAATTATCAAAATAATAACAAAATCATTAAAATATTAAAATACTTATAAAAATAAAAATCATTGATTAAAATATTTGTAATAAATAAGTCTTTTACTTACATTTGTATTAAGCAATCAGAAAATAATATTGCTTACACACTGTAGGGTGGTGAAATTTGGCAGACACACCTCCTCGTCTCGGTGGCGAAGATTTGGGAAATACCGTAATAGGGAAATAACTGCTTCGTGAAGGTTCGAATCCTTCCCCTACAGCAAACCACATTCAATAGGTTTATAATTGGTTTGTTTTAAATAAGCTCCTGCCAATCAGGAGCTTATTTATTTTATGGATTTTCTGTTTTTGATGAACTATTTTAGTTCATATTTTTCGGAATATCTTTTGTACAATTGCTTGTGTAGGTTATCTAAATTTATGGTACGCCCCAAAATAAATGCCGCCTCAACTTTATTCCCTAACATATCAAGTGCATCACCATCTGAAATGAATAGTGTCGCATCTTTCCCTTTTTCTAAACTTCCACTTGTTTTATCTATCCCTAAAATTTTAGCTGGGTTTAGACTAATCATAGACAAGGCTTGCTCTTTTGTTAAACCATAAGCAACTGCCGTTCCTGCTTCGAATGGTAAATTACGCTGGCGCCAGTAGCCAGTACCAGTTAGGGCGTATAAAACTCCTCCATCTTGAAGTAGTTTCGGTAGTTTATAAGGCAAATAAACATCATCTTCGGTTCTATCTGGAAGAGTTTGTGTTTCTATTATAACAACAGGTACTTGCTGATTGCGAAGAAAATCTGTAACTAAATAGGATTCTGTACCACCAACAATTACAGGACTCATACCGAATTTTTTCGCTAATTGTACCGCCATGATGATGTCCTTTGAACCATTTACATGCACAAATAACTTTTTGCTCCCATTAAAGAGTCCTTTCATTGCATCAAAGCGTGAATTAAATTCAGCCGGTTTAGCCAATTCTGAATATGCTCTTGCTTCGATAAAATAGTTCTCTATGTCGCTAATTTGCTTTTGCTGTGCCTCCTTCGGATCTGTTGCTGGAGATGTAGCGCCTTGTCCGAAACCACCGCGCCCTCTAAGTACAGGCCAATTCATGTGGATACCGATGTCTTTTTTATAAGCGGCGTCTTCCCAGTTCCAGCCATCAAGAACAACAACAGATGATTGTCCTGAGACTAATCCTCCTGCTGGTGTTGGTTCAGCCATCAAAATTCCGTTCGAACGTAATGTGGGAATAACTTTTGAATCGGTATTGTAGGCAATGATGGAACGGATATGTGGATTTATTAGCCCCACATCTTCTTGATCATCTGTACCTTTTGCACCCATCTCAACTTCAATTAATCCTAGGCTTGTATTTGTTGCAATAAAACCCGGATAAACATGCTTACCCTTTGCATTGATTATGGTGGTTTTACTCGAATTAAAATTCATCCCATCTGCTTTTCCAACTCCAGTAATTTTTCCATTTTCAAAGCTGATATATCCATTCTCAATCACTTGTCCCGCTCCCGTATGAATACTTGCTCCAACAATCGCCACTGCCGTTGCTTGTGGCTTTGAGGGCATAATTGTTGCTTGTCCGAATGCGAATCCTGCACAAAGCATTAAACCCGCAAATCCTATATATTTTTTCATGTTGATCTCCATTTTCTTAATTATTGATTTTGTGCTGAAAGGTCGAGGTTTTCTAATGTTTCACACTCATAAAGGCTCTGACGCTGCATTACAGGGCGTACAGTTGTAGCTCCACCGCTCTTAGCATCTATCATTTTTTGAATAATTCTGCCTTGCTCTGCCTTTAATGCCTTTAGCTTTTGTGCATCTTGATCGATGTCCCAATAGGAAATACCATCTACAAAAGTTTTTTCTGCCCTTGCGTAAATAGAGAGTGGATTATCAGACCAAAGCACTAAATCAGCATCTTTACCAACTTTTACACTACCTACACGATTGTCTATGTGGAGCATTTTCGCCGGATTTAATGTAACTAATTTTAAGGCATCTTCTTCATTCATTGCACCATAAGTAATGGCCTTTGCCGCTTCCTGATTTAATCTTCTAGCCATTTCTGCATCATCCGAATTAAAGCCAGTTAATACACCTACTTGATGCATCAGCTTGCCATTATATGGAATAGCCTCTGCAACTTCATTTTTATAAGCCCACCAATCACTAAATGTAGAAGCTGCAATTCCACGTTTCTGCATTCCATCAGCTACTTTATAACCCTCTAAAATATGTGTGAAGGTGTTGATTTTGAAGCCCATTGAGTCTGCAACATGCATAAGCATATTAATTTCAGATTGAACATATGAGTGACAAGTTATAAAGCGTTTATTGTCAAGAATTTCCACTAATGCATCCAATTCTAGGTCTGGTCTTACATTATTGCCTTTAACAGCTCTTGCTGCTTTGTACTCTTTAGCTCGCGTAAAGGCATCAATAAATACCTGCTCAACGCCCATTCTTGATTGTGGGAAACGTAAATTTCCTCCTGGGATTTGGAAATTACTCTGTTTCACATTCTCGCCCAAAGCAAATTTGATGAAGCCATCGCTACCTTCAAACTTAAGCTCTTCAGGACTCTTACCCCATCTCAATTTTATTAATTGCGATTGTCCACCAATTGCATTTGCAGAACCATGGAGAATTTGTGAAGTAGTAACTCCTCCAGCCAACTGACGGTAAATATTTATATCTTCTGAGGTGATGATATCGCCAATGCGAACTTCAGAGCTTACTGATTGTGCTCCCTCATTTATTCCGCCGCTACCGGCAATATGTGAGTGCTCATCTATAATTCCTGGAGTTATATGCTTACCAGTGGCATCAATCACTTTTGCACTACCTGCAGATAGATTTTTCCCGATTGATTTTATCTTTCCACCCTCAATTAAAACATCTGTATTGCTTAGTTTCCCCTCTTTTTCATTGGTCCAAACTGTAGCATTTTTGAATAAAACAAGCTCTGCTTTTGGCGCTTCTGTATAACCAAAGGCCATTAATGGATAAACTATAGGTCCGGTGCTAATTATAGGCTTCGGACTTTCTTTTTTTGCTTGCTCTTTGTATGCTTCTTTGAATGAAGCGCTCCATTTTTTACTAGTTCCATCTGCTAAAATCGCATCTCCTTGAAAGCTCAGGGGTGAAGTTGAGCTGATGTAAGCGTTTAAACGGATTGTACCCTCATGATTTTTCTTCAAGTTGAAATTCATACTTAAAAGATCGCCCGTACGATTGATATTGCCTTTAACCTTAATGCTATCAGCGCCTTTACGTTCAACATTTAGATCGTATGAACTTGTAGTTCCGCCAATTTTTATCTCTAAGGGATTTCCATCTAAATTGACGGTGTATGTGCCTCTTAGGTCGGAAATATCCATTTTAGCAATGTTAAAGCGACTTCCCTGTACCCAATTCTCATAAATAATATTGTCTTTCTTAAAGATATTATCAGATGTGATGATGAAGTTTGCAAGTTTACCCTTGCTTAAAGTACCTAATTGCTCAGACACTCCTAATATTTCTGCTGGAATAACTGTTAGAGATTTTAAAGCCTGACTTTCAGATAAACCATGGTCAATCGCTGTACGTAGGTTAGCCCAGAAATCTTTTGCTGACGACTCCAAACCGAAACTGGTGATTGCAAATTTGATTCCTGCTTTTTCAAGTGCTGATGGGTTAGTCGGCGCTAATTCCCAATCTTTTAGCTGTGTAAAGCTGATATTTCTTGCGTCCGCAGGATCCTCAATGTCAAATGCCTTTGGAAATGTTAATGGAATAATAAAGCTCCCACCTGTTGCTTTTGCTTCTTTTAGGCGTTGGTATTCTTTACCATCCGATTTAAACACAAATTGTTTTCCAAATTCATCACCAATCTTATCTGCTCTGAGCACGCTTAAAACATCATTTACCTCAAAAATTTGTGTTAAACTCTGAGTTTTATTGAACTCGTCTAATGAAATATTATACTCATCTTTTTGATTTTTGTACCAAGTCGCATCCAGATAGGTTTGGCGTAATAATGAGATTGAACCCATAAGAGAAGATGGATAACTATTACTAGAACTACCTTTATTAAATGAATAATGTGCCGCAGCCTGATCTTTTAAAATAACAGTGCTTTCATCGGTATTATTCAATGTAGAAACTACCGAAGAACCACGAGCAATGCCATCACGATTAATGGATTGAACTGCACCAAAACCAGCTTTTTTATAATCTTCAGCCTTTTTCGCATCAATTGCAAAAATTGATTTTACTGCAATTTCTGGTCTGATTGCCTCATTCCATGCATATGCACCAGGTTTAGTTGATGTAAATACTTGTGTACGACCAAATCCAGCTGATTGCCTCGAAGCAGAATTTATTCCGTAGCTAGTAAAGGCGTCAATAAAGGAAGGGTAAATGTATTTTCCCTTTAAATCAACCTGAATGTAACCTTTCGGAATGCTTAAACCTTGGCCTACAGCCTCAATTTTTTGATTTTTAACTAATAAAATGCCATTGCTGATGGTTTGATCTGCATTAACCACAATTGTTGCATTTATAAAAGCATACAAACCTGGCCGCTTATCATAAGAGCCATTTACAGGATAAGTTTCCTGAGCCGCAGCATCGCATACTTGTGCGAGCATGAAAAATAAAAGAAGAAAATATCTCATTATAGTTTTGGTTTTTGAAACTCGAATGTAACTGATATTCAGTTAGTCAATACTCTTAAAATATAACATTCCTGTTACATTTGGTTAACACTTAATCTATTTTATCGTATCTATAAAAAATTGAAGCCTATTTATCCGTTTCAACTCTTAACTTTGAAAGCTAACGTGAATTAGTATCAATTGCATTTTGATGAAAAATAGAATCGACCTCCAGTTTTTTTATCTGCTAGCATTGTTGATATTGTCTGCTTGTACCAAAGACGATAATCAACCGATGCCGCAAAGTACAGTCTCAAGATTGTATGTTTCAAATGCAGATACTGATGCTGCAGTGGTGAATACAATGATTTTTGATCCCGCAGATCAAACTGTTTTACCTAATCCTTATAAATTTGACTCTAAACTACCCGATGGAAATGGGATTCTTTTTAATCCATACTCGGGCACAGTTATGCAGGTAAGTAGAAGAAATAAGAACATAAGAACATTTAGGGTTAATACAGATGGAAGTTTGGCAAATGGAAACTCTTTTGTAGATGAAGGACTCCTTAGTGCTAGGGAAATGGCTTATGATCGTTCACGTGATGTATTGTACGTTTCTAGTAATATTGATAGTGCCATTTATGTTTATACCAAGGCTAGCACCTTAACAGGAACTATAAATGCATTTAAAAAGTTAAAACTTAATGGCCAACCCTGGGGTATTCACTTAGATAACAACCGACTTTTTGTTGCTGTTGATCTTGATAGAAAAGAGGTTCAACTTTTTGAAAATGTATCCGAACTTGCAGTAGGGAATATTAGTCCGACCAAAAAAATTACCATAAATGGCGCCATACGCCTACATGGAATCTCTTATTCTGCAGACCGTGATATTTTACTTTTAACAGATATTGGCGAAGCTAGCGCAAGCGGTTTTGATACTGATGGCGCCATTCATATCATTAAAAATGCAACAACAGAGTTTACAGCGAACGGCAAATTAGTCACACCGGCTGCTACAATCAAAGGTCTTAACACTAATTTGGGAAATCCAGTAGATATTGCTTGGGATGATAGAACTACAAAAGACCTAATTTATGTAGCCGAAAAGGCTGGGCGTAAAATTCTAACTTTTAAATTTGCTGATAGTGGAAATGCTAAACCATTCGCATCTTACTCATTATCAAGTAGTCCCGAAGCAATTTACTTGGATGCTCGATAGCGAAATTTAGCATTGTTTTTTATGATACTTTTTTCTTTACTTTGATTTAAAATATAAAATTATGTATTCAACTTTATTTGGACTTCATTCAGGATTACGATATATCGTACTATTATTATTAGCGGTAGCCTTATTTTTAGCGCTTGTTGGCTTATTTGGTAAAAAACCTTATTCAGAAATGAATCGCAAGGTTAACTTATTTGCCATGATTTCTACCCATACTCAGTTCCTTGTGGGTTTGATATTGTATTTTTTCAGTCCAATGGTTAACTACTCCAACATGGCTGAAGCGATGAGCAATGCTACTACCCGTTACTGGACTGTTGAGCACTCTGTAATGATGTTATTTTCAATTGTTTTAATTACAATTGGTCACTCACGCTCTAAAAAGGCTAAAGATGCGGTAAACAAACATAGAGCAATCGCTTTATACTATGGTTTAGCAGTTTTGGTTATTTTGGTAGCAATTTATCAAAGCGGCCGTCCTATCTTAGGAAATTAGTAAAAAGCTTTTAAAATTTGCAATCTCAATTTTCTTTATATTTTTGTAAACGATGAAAATGAAACAAAATACAACTAATTGGTGGCGCCCATTAAATTTGGCGCAGCTGACAGGTATTTTGTAATGAGAGCACAATTAGGTACAATCTAAACAATATACAACCCGGCGCCAAAATCGTCGGGTTTTTTTTATGGTCGGTATTCTCAAAAATGCTTGTCCAATTAAAAATAATATGATGATGAACTATAAATTATACACTTCTCACAAGAAATTGCTCGCAGATACTACTACTCCCGTTAGTATTTACTTGCGCTTAAGAGATGTTTTTCCAAACAGTGTTTTGCTGGAAAGTTCTGATTACCATAGCCGGGAAAATAGTCTCAGTTATGTGTGCTGTGATCCTATTGCAGGAATTGTGCTCAATGGTAGCCAATTGGATACTTACTTCCCTGATGGGCGAAAGGAGCACTATCCTTTGAGCGATCTAAATCTCAAACAGCATGTTTCTGACTTTAGAAAGCAGTTTGAGTCAACCTCAGATGATGATTTTAAGTTTATCTCTAACGGTCTATTTGGATATTTTGCCTATGAAACGGTGGAGCATTTTGAAGATATCAAATTCCATGCTGCACCTGCCGAAGGAAGAGATATTCCACTTATGCAATACCATGTGTATCGTTATATCATTGTAATTGACCATTTTAAAAATGAATTATACCTTTTGGAGCATCGCACAGAGGAAAATGCCCCTGATGGACTTAATAAGATTCAGTATCTCATTCAAAATAAAAATTTTCCTGAGTATAAATTCAGTTTAAATGGGGAAGAAAAGTCTAATTTTACCGACGAGCAGTTTATTGAGCTGGTTGAAAACATGAAAAAACATGTTTATAGGGGCGATGTATTTCAAATTGTTCCTTCACGTGCTTTCTCAACCCCATTTTTGGGAGATGAATTTAATGTTTACCGTGCTTTACGCTCTATAAATCCATCCCCTTATTTATTCTACTTCGATTATGGCGATTTTAAACTTTTTGGTTCTTCGCCAGAAGCGCAACTAACCATTAAGAATAATGAAGCTACTATTTATCCAATTGCTGGAACCTTCAAAAGGACTGGTAATGACCTATTAGATAAGGAGTTAGCAGAAAATTTGAAAAAAGATGAGAAGGAAAATGCAGAGCATGTGATGTTGGTAGATCTTGCTAGAAATGATTTGAGTCGCCATTGTGATCAAGTTGAAGTGCGCTCATTTAAAGAAATCCAATATTATTCGCATTTAATACACATGGTTTCTAAGGTAACTGGACAGCTACAAGCTTCGGTTGATCCACTAGATGTGGTTGGTGATACTTATCCTGCTGGTACCCTAAGTGGAGCGCCAAAATACATGGCCATGCAGTTAATTGATAAGTATGAGAAGCAAAAACGTGGTTTTTATAGTGGAGCTATAGGTTATATGGGTTTTGATGGTAATTTCAATCATGCCATTATGATCCGCTCTTTTATGAGTCAGAATAACGTACTTCATTATCAAGCTGGTGCAGGTATCGTAACAGATTCTGATCCGCAAAGCGAGTTGAATGAGGTGAATAATAAAATTATGGCATTAAGAAAAGCTCTTGAAATGGCTGGGGATCTTTAAAAACCTATAATTAATCATTAAATCTTATAAATAGAATAATAGATGAACATATTAGTAATCGATAATTACGACTCATTTACTTTTAATTTGGTGCACCTGCTGAATGAAACTGGGCATGAAGCAACAGTTTGGAGAAATGATAAATTTGAATTGAGCGATGTGAATGCCTTCGATAAGATTTTATTATCTCCCGGCCCTGGTATTCCATCCGAATCGGGATTATTGCTTGACGTGATCCGCAACTATTCAGAAACAAAAAGCATTCTCGGCATATGTTTAGGAATGCAAGCTATAGCTGAAGTTTTTGGTGGCGAATTATATAATCTGGCTCGCCCGGTGCATGGCAGGGCGACAGAAATTACTGTCCTAGATGACCAGGAAAGGCTTTTCTTGAATTGCCCAAGTCAATTTAATGTAGGACGTTACCATTCATGGGCAGTTAAAAATGATAAAGTACCTGAAACAATTAAGGTAACTGCTACTGATTCGGGGGGTGTAATTATGGCCTTGAGACATCAAAACTTAGATGTGAGGGGTGTTCAGTTTCATCCTGAATCTGTCCTTACTGAACATGGTAAAGCAATGATTTCTAACTGGTTAAGCTAATTTTCAAAGAAAAAAGATATGAATTCTTCACCAAGTGCTCAAGGAAATATCCTTGATAAAATAGTAATCAAAAAGAGAGAAGAAATTGTTATTTCTAAGCTAAAAACATCCATTTCCGATCTTGAGCAGGCTCCATTTTTCGCTAGGCCTTGTTTTTCGTTGCGTGATTCCATTTTAAATCCGGAACTTACTGGAATTATCGCCGAGTTTAAACGTCAATCGCCCTCAAAAGGAATTATTAATGATCAGCTAAGTGTTGAAGAAGTAACCCAGGGTTATGCTGCGGCAGGCGCATCGGCACTTTCTGTTTTAACAGATGAGCACTTTTTTGGAGGTCACAATCGTGATTTGATTGCCGCACGTATGGTGAATCAGATTCCTATTTTAAGAAAAGATTTTATGCTTGATGAGTTTCAAATTCTTGAAGCTAAATCTCTAGGTGCAGACATCATACTTCTTATCGCATCAATTTTAAGTCCCGAAGAAATTCAAAATCTAGCAAAATTAGCTAAATCGTTAGGAATGAGCGTATTACTGGAAGTCCATAATTTAGACGAGCTAACTCGTAGCCTTTGTGATGACCTTGATGCGGTAGGTGTAAACAATCGTAATTTGGGCACGTTTAGTGTTTCCATTCAACATTCATACGATTTAGTGGAACATATCCCATCTAATTTTCTGAAAATCTCTGAAAGTGGGATTAGTGATCCTAAGAAAATTTCGGGACTTAAAACTGTTGGTTTCAATGGGTTTTTGATTGGCGAGAATTTCATGAAAGAAGATAATCCCGCTCAAGCCATGCAGGATTTTGTGTCTCAAATTTAATTTTGGCATAATTTTAAACATTTAATCTAATGAGAAAAGTTCAAAATGACCGTTTCAAAAATTATCTTTGTAATTGTTAATCTAAATAGATGCCTAGACTAAAATTTTATGATACCACAGTAAAGCCGGAGCGAGCGGTTCTTGTTGGGATAATTAAACCCGGTGAGACAGAAGAGCAGACTCGTGAGTATCTTGATGAATTAAAGTTTTTAGTCGAAACAGCTGGAGGAGATACTCAAAAAGTCTTTACACAGCGTATGCAACGCCCTGATCGGGCAACTTTTGTTGGAACGGGTAAGTTAGAAGAGATTGACGCCTATGTAAAATCAGAAGAGATTGACATGGTTATTTTTGATGATGAACTTTCTCCTTCCCAATTAAGAAATATAGAAAATGAACTTCGCGTAAAAATTCTTGACCGAAGTAATCTAATCTTAGATATTTTTGCGCGAAGAGCTCAAACTTCACAGGCTAAAACGCAGGTAGAACTTGCTCAGCTACAATATCTTTTACCTAGATTAACTCGATTATGGACTCACCTTGAGCGTCAAAAGGGGGGTATTGGCATGCGTGGTCCCGGTGAAAGTCAGATTGAAACCGACCGTCGTTTAATTCTTAATAAAATTTCTTTGCTCAAAGAGCGATTAAAAGAAATAGATAAACAAAATGAAACGCAGCGGAAAAATAGGAGTCAGCTGGTACGCGTATCTTTAGTTGGCTATACCAATGTTGGGAAATCGACTATCATGAATATGATTTCTAAATCTGAGGTTTTCGCAGAAAATAAGCTTTTTGCGACATTAGATACCACCGTGAGAAAGGTTGTGATAGAAAACTTACCTTTTTTATTGTCAGACACCGTTGGTTTTATTAGGAAATTACCTCACCATCTGATTGAATGTTTTAAATCTACCTTAGATGAAGTGCGTGAAGCCGATGTTTTAATTCATGTGGTAGATATTTCTCATCCTAATTTTGAAGATCAGATAAATACAGTTAATGAAACCCTGAAAGAAATGGGAGCCATTGATAAAGAGATTATCACTGTTTTTAATAAGATTGATGCTTATCAGCCAGCAGAATATGACCCTCAAGACGAGCTTCCACCAATGACTTTAGCTGATTTTAAAAATAGTTGGATGAGTAAGGATAGAAATCCTGCAATTTTCATTTCGGCTCTTAACAAAGAGAATTTGGAAGAGTTTAGGTCTACATTGTATGAAAAAGTGAAAGCTATTCATACAAAACGCTATCCTTACGATAAGTTGCTATACTAAGAATATTAAATTTGTAAATTAGACCCTCTATCCACCATTTTATGGAATCAAAACGTCAACAAAAGTTTGCAGGAGTTATTCAAAAGGACCTTGCTGAAATATTTCAGCGAGAAGGGATGAATTTTCTCCCTAACATAATGGTGACCATTACTAAGGTAAGGGTATCACCAGATCTTGCAATAGCTCGTGTTTACCTTAGTTTTTTTAATAGTTCCGATAATGCGCTTGCTATAAATACTATCAAATCTCATGCAAATGAAATCAGGTATAAATTAGGTAATCGTATAAAAGACCAGGTTAGAATTGTACCACATCTTGAGTTTTTCCTAGACGATACAAGCGCCTATGTAGAGCATATGGATAAAATCTTTGATCAAATTAGCAAGGAACCACGTCAAGCAGAAGATTCAGAAAGCGAGGATTAATGGCAAAGCGGATTATCAGAGAGCCTGTAAATTTTTATACCCATTTATTTCCTGCAATTTTTGCTGTTCCAGGAACTTTCTTATTGCTTAGTCGTTCAGATATTCAAGTTGAATACACTGCTGCATGGGTTTATGGCATTTGTACCTTCGTTTTATTTGGGATAAGTTCAACTTATCATAGCTATCCAAATACGGAAAAGGAAATCCGCTTTTGGCAGAAATTTGATCATTGTTGTATTTATTTGATGATTGCGGGATCCTATACACCTACTGCGCTATTGGTTTTTGATGGTTGGATTCGCTGGACCTTGTTTGGGATGATTTGGACTATCGCTTTGGCAGGTTGTTTATTGAAAATCTTTAATCGTTTAAAGCATACCGGACTTTCACTTGCTATTTATATTTCTATGGGTGCATTGATTGTACCCCTTATGGAAGAAATGGCCGAAAAGTTGCCTCTGGCAGCCATCGCTTGGATGATATTAGGAGGTGTTTTTTATATTGTTGGGACCTTCTTTTACTACAAAGATAAACCTATGGGTAAAACCTTTCATAGTCATGAAATTTGGCACCTATTTGTTGTGGCTGGTGCATTATCGCATTATGTTTACAATTATCTATACCTTTTTGTCTAGAAGCAATCTATCTCTTTTGTGTAAAATCGGTATCCAAAAAGTCTTTCTACTATTTTTTTTGTAAATTAGAGTATGATCCTAAATCTAATAGTTTCCATAGTCTTACAATTTTCTTCACTTTTTGTGGATGATCAACCTGTTTTTAAAGGAGGTCAAAGGTCTTTAACGACTTTCATTTATAGTCGCTTGATTTATCCAGAATACTCAAAGGATAATTGCCTTCAAGGAACTATCCAGGTTAGCTTTAAGCTGAATCAGCAAGGAAAAATTTTTCATTCGGAGGTTGTTAGGGGATACGGATTAGACCTTGATGCGGAGGCCTTACGCGTAGTACGTTTAACTACCGGAAGGTGGATTATGCCAGCCAATCATGATTCAACTGTTTCAATGATTTTACCAGTGAACTTTTCCCTTAAAAACTATAAATGTGAAGAACGCACAAAAGATGAAATAAATGCCGCAATCAATGCCTATCAAGCACGTGAAGGACTCAGTAAGGTAGTTTTTAATTATTATGATCAAAAATTCAAGGGAATTGCTAATCCTGCTGAAGAAGCTCGAATTGAAGCTATAAAAATGCAATTAGGGTTTGATGATAAGTTTATTCAAAGTTTACTAAGGCAGGCTCAACAAAAGCTTAAGCAAGAAGATAGGCAAGGTGCATGTGAGGATTTTATAACTATCAGACGCTTAGGTAGTGATAAATCAGCTAAATTTATTGAACAATATTGTAATTAATCATTGCCCTTATTTTGCAATCCTATTATAATGACCTTTCCGAATCATAAATTTTAAACATTCATGATTTTTCAATTATCGGAAGATACTATTTGGTTTCCTGATACTGAGCTGGCTGATGAAGATGGTCTACTCGCTGTGGGTGGAGATCTTTCGCCTGAGAGGCTTATTCTAGCCTATAAAAACGGCATTTTTCCTTGGTTTTCTGATGATACTCCAATTTTATGGTATGCCCCTCATGAACGCTTTGTACTATTTCCCGAAAAGTTGAAGATTTCAAAAAGTATGAGAAAGCTTTTAGAGTTGGGTAAATTTGAGATAACTTTTGATGCGGCTTTTCCAGAGGTTATTAGGGCTTGTGCAAGCATTTCACGGGAAGATCAATTAGGAACTTGGATAACAAATGATATGCAAAATGCATATATTGAGCTATTTGAATTAGGTTTTGCCCATTCGGTTGAAGTTTGGGAGAATAAGCAATTGGTTGGTGGCTTGTACGGTATCGAGATAAATTCTGTTTTTTGTGGAGAAAGTATGTTTTCTAAGGTTAGTAATGCTTCTAAAGCTGCGTTAATTAGTTTATGTCAAAATAGAAATTATAAATTAATTGACTGCCAGGTACATTCTGGTCATTTGGAGAGTCTAGGGGCTGAGTTTATTAACATGAATCAATTTCGTGACTATCTTATTAAAAATGACAAGAACACCAACAATAATATACTAAATTAAACTCATATTTCCAAATTTACGATGCAATTACCCTATTATATCGACTTATTAGGCACTTTGGTTTTTGCTACATCTGGGGCATTAGCGGCTTCCGATAAAAATGTTTACAAGGATATTTTCGGGGTTACTTTTACGGGTTTTGTTACTGCTGTTGGAGGAGGAACACTTCGAGATATGATTCTCGGAATCCGGCCAGTTTGGGTTGCAGATGGTAATTATCTTTTGGCGATAACCATTGGAGTTTTGCTTGCCATAGTCTTTAAATATTATATCCTTAAATATAGACGTACCTTTTTCTTTTTTGATACTCTCGGAATTGCACTTTACACTGTTGTAGGAGTACAAAAATCGCTCGAATTTGGTGTTTCTCCTTCGGCAGCAATCATTATGGGAATGTTTTCTGCGGTTATGGGAGGAGTAATTAGGGATACATTAATTAATGAAATACCACTAATTTTTAGAAAAGAAATTTATGCCACCGCTTGTTTATCGGGGGCTGCAGTATTTGTACTTTTGAAATTGTTTGATGTAGATGATAATATCAATTCCTTAGTAAGTGTTCTTATAATTATATTAATTCGGACTATAGCCGTTAAATATAAGCTGGCACTTCCAAAGGTTAATTCTAAGTAATTAGCTTAAAATATCTTCGATGTCTTTAGCACTCAAAGATTTAACGAAGCTTTCTTCCGTAGTAATTAATGATTCGGCTACTTTACGCTTTCTGTTTTGCAGGGCCAAAATCTTTTCCTCCACCGAGTCTTTGGTAATAAACTTGTAAATGAAAACATTCTTTGTTTGTCCAATTCGGTGAGTCCGGTCAATAGCCTGTTGCTCAACGGCAGGGTTCCACCATGGGTCTAGGATAAATACATAATCCGCCTCGGTAAGGTTTAACCCAACCCCGCCCGCTTTAATAGAAATTAGGAAGAGTTTAATTTCAGAATTTGTTTGAAACTCTTTTACAACATCACCACGTTGTGTGGTTGATCCATCTAGATAGGCATAAGGTGTATTTTCGGCGTCAAAGTATTTTCTATAAATATCGAGATGCTTAACAAATTGCGAGAAAACAAGCACTTTATGGCCTCTTGAAAGTACATTCTCAAGAGTATGAATTACATTTTCAAATTTCCCTGAATCACCTTCATAATCCTCATTAATCATTAGCGGATGATTGGCAATTTGCCTCAATTTTGTTAATCCCTGTAAAACCTGAATCTGAGATTTTTTGAATGCACCATCTTCCAGATTTAAGAGCAATTCATTCCGATATTCAGATTTGATTTCTTCATAATATTCTTTTTGCTCCTCACTCATTTGGCAATAGAATAAATTTTCGGTCTTAGGTGGTAATTCTGTGGCTACCTGAGTTTTTGTTCTTCTTAAAACAAATGGTTTTATTAAGGCCTGAAGCTTGTTTGCCTTCTCTTCATCTTTTTTCTTTTCAATTGGGATTACAAACTCAGAATAAAACAATGACTGGCTACCTAATAAACCTGGATTGATGAATGACATCTGTGTCCAAAGGTCATTTACCGTATTTTCAACTGGAGTACCGCTCAGAATTAATTTGTACTGCGATTTAAGTGTTTTTACAGCTTTAAATGATTTTGATGCAGGATTTTTGATGTTCTGACTTTCATCAAGAATGATGTATTCGTAAAAAAATGTCTTTAAAAGCTCAATATCAACCCTACTTATGCCATAAGTTGTGATTATTACATCATAATTGCTGAATTTTTCAATCTCCTTATTTCGAAAAGTACCGGTATGTGCATGAATTTTAAGTTTAGGTGCAAATTTTTTGGCTTCGTTTAACCAATTGTAAACTAGGGAGGTAGGCATAATCAGAAGTGATGTAGTATGCAATCCAGATTCATGATTTTCCTCTTTGATTTTTTGAAGTAAGGCCAAGGTTTGCACGGTTTTCCCCAATCCCATGTCATCGGCTAAACATCCCCCAAAATTATATTTCCTAAGAAAATGAAACCAATTATATCCTGCTTTTTGATAGGGTCTAAGAATTCCTGAAAATTCTTTCGGAATTTCCATGTCTTCAATTTCTTCAAAGTCAGCTAGCCTTTGAAGCTTTCTGTCCATCGTAACAGTTGCAAGTTCGCTGTTACTGAAATCATTCACTATCCCAATATGGTGCTTCTTAAGCTTCAGCTCTTTATTGCCTTCTGAGAATTGAAGTAGGTTGCTGTATTGGGCAAACCATTGCTCCGGAATAATAGCAATTTCTCCTGAAGGAAGTTTAAACTCACGTATCTTATTAAGAATGTGATTTTTTAAATCAATAAATGGAATTTGATAAGGGCCGAAATAAACTACGGCATGGATATCAAACCAATCATTATTCTCTCTGATTTCAAGATCTATTTTACTGCGACCAATCACATATTGTTTACTACCCTCAGTTTGTTCAAAAGAAAATCCTAGCGATTCTAGCTCATCATGATGTTCATTCAACCAATTAATTACGCTAAATGGCGAATCTTCCGAATCAAGCTCCTGTTGGCTTGGTTTATATACATGCGAAAAAATAGTGCCTTCTGAACTCAAGCCAAGCCCACGTAAAGTGTTTATTTTATCTTTTTCCCAGCTTAAAGAGCGCTTTATTCTATGAAATATATAATCGTTGCCCTGTTTTTCCATTCTGACGGTAACCTTCCTGTCGCTTCCAGAAGGGAAAATATAATTACCATATTTAAAATATAATTGAAGCTGGCTTCCTTCACTATCTGAATGGAGCAATTTTAATACGGGTATTGCTTCAAATTTTTCGGTGCGTATTTCAAAACCTTCGGCATAAACCGCATGTTTTTCAATAAGTGGAGCAACAAATTTCTCGAAATAAGTTTTTTCTGATGATTGCGGAATGGAAATAAAACGCTTATTTAAAAAGGGTTGTAGTTTTTTCCCTTCTACATCTTCTTCGAAATAGTATAGAACATCCTCTAATAATAACCAGGCAGGCTGGTTACAAATAATTTGAGCTTCCTTGAACATGAATTCGATGCGCTGTCCCTGAAATTTGATGGTTGGAAAATAGCGTGTTTCTGTAATATTTCGTCTGAAATGAAATAAAACCGATGAAGGTTCAGATGCTATGCTAAGCTTTCTTTCTACTGGCCAACCTTCTTTACTCATTAGATAAAGGTCTTTATCTCCGATAAGTCTTAAAGCTTCAATAATTTTCTTTTCAATCTTTGGTCTTATAACTTCATATGTTTTATCATCAAAAATGGTTCTGAAATACTCTACCGGACGAATTGCTTTTTTATAAAATCGTTTAATTATATGGCCTTGTTCAATTTCTTCAAGTAGCTTAATCAACTTAAAATCCTCTTCATCTAAAATAGATGAAAACTCCTGGGCGGTGGTACAAAATAGTCGCTGGTAGGTGAGCGAGAAACCTTCATCTGAGTTTAATTGTACAACATGAGGTTCGATTAGAAAACCTAAATAATCATGTTTGCAGATAGAATATACAATTTTACAAGGCTTTTCGCTATTAACTCTTAACATAGGTATTTAGAAAAATTATTGGTAAGCTCACCAATAAAAAACTCTAAAAATAGCGAGAATTTTCCTGTTTAAAGACGAATTTCAAAAAATAGTATATTTTGATTGAAAGGGCAATAATCTTAACAAATTAACAATAAAAACAGTCTTCGTGGAGTCTTTTTATTGAATTTGAAATGAAGGCAGGCTATTTATAAAAATTCCTAAATTTCAATGGAACCTTCAAATACGAAAGTTGCGGGACCTTCAAGAAATACATTATTGAATAGGTTTCCGTCATAATTAAATCGTACAGAAAGATTGCCGCCTGGAACTTTTATTGAATTTTTGATTGTACCAGTTAATCCCTTTTTTTTAGCCATTGCCATGCTTACAGCTGTAACTCCTGTACCGCAAGCAAATGTTTCATTTTCAACTCCTCTTTCATAGGTTCTTACGAAGTAATGATCACCAAAATCTTCCACAAAATTTACATTAATCCCATTTTTTGAATAAGTTTCGTTGTATCGGATTTTTTTACCGTCCTTATACACGTCTTTTGAAGCAAGATCTTCTACTTGAATTACATAATGAGGAGAGCCTGTATTGAGCACAAATGCATCTCCGTCGCTATTAATCTCTTCAACGTCAATCATCTGCAGACTTACCCAATTGCCATTTTCTGAAATTGTGGCATAATGCGGACCATCAACTGCCAAAAAGTTAGTTTCTGTTTGAATCAGATTTAAATGCTTGGCAAACGCAACAATACATCTTCCACCATTACCACACATGCTTCCCTCTCTACCATCTGCATTGAAATAGCGCATTTCAAAATCAAAATCATTTTTTAGCTCTAAAATCATTAATCCATCAGCACCTATCCCAAAATGGCGGTCGCATAAGTTTCTTATAGTTTCAGTATTATTTATTGATGAAAACACCTGATTTCTATTATCTATTAGGATAAAATCATTGCCAGCGCCTTCGTATTTTAAAAAATTCAATTTCATATCATGGAAATAAATCTTGCTTAAACTCAATTTTTCATATTAGCCTAAACATTTTTTAAATTTCGGTATTAAATTTCAATTAGTTTTAATTCAGATTGATATTGATGGGTATTTATAAAATACATTTAACATTTTTTAACACAAAAAGGATATTGAAATTATTGGTATTGCGTTTATTGGTATTAATTTTGAAATAGCTTATAAAATCATTTACAAAAGAAAAATTGAATATATGAACAAGATTGGTGTAACTTTTTTAACAGCCTGCCTTGGTGGGGCAGTTGCTATCGGGTCGTATAAATTGATTGAGACTAAATTTCAGGATGGAGGCTCTTTTGAGGATAAGCAAAAGGTTTATTTTACTAATAATCCCTCGCCGTCAATCAATTCCTCTACAGGAGAACTCGATTTTACTCAGGCTGCCGCTACAGTAACGCCTGCCGTGGTGCACATTAAAACTACCTATAGTAATTCTTCTCAGGGCTATTCTGGCCGTGATCAAATGCAGGATCTTTTTGAAGATTTTTTTGGAGGAAGAAGACGTCCTCAAGGACCTGCACAAGGTTCGGGTTCTGGTGTAATTATATCTGATGATGGATATATTGTAACCAATAATCACGTTGTTGATGATGCAGATAAAATAGATGTGATTCTTCCTGATAAACGTTCTTTTGAAGCTAAAATCATTGGTAGGGATGCGAATACTGATCTTGCATTAATAAAAATTGAAGGATCTGGCTTCCCAATAGTAAAATTAGGCAATTCTGATAATGTTCGTGTTGGTGAGTGGGTATTGGCAGTTGGATATCCTTTTGCTCTAAATACTACCGTTACTGCTGGAATTGTTAGTGCAAAGGGTAGGCAAATTGGTATTTTGGATCAAGGCAATAACAGAGGCTTTAATGGAGAACCACAGGCAAGAACTGCAATTGAATCATTTATTCAAACTGATGCGGCAATTAATCGCGGAAATAGTGGTGGGGCTTTGGTAAATACGAAAGGTGAGTTAATAGGTGTAAATGCAGCAATTGCTTCTCAAAGTGGAAGTTATGAAGGATATGGCTTTGCAATTCCAATTAATTTAGCTAAAAAAGTATTGAATGATTTCAAGGAATTTGGATCCGTTCGTAGAGGTTATATCGGAATTAATTTCACAGGTTTAGATGCCGAGCAGTCTAAGAGATTAGGTGTTTCTGAAATCAACGGACTCTATGTAAATGAAGTTATTCCAGGAGGTGGTGCTGATAAAGGAGGATTAAAAGAGGGAGATATTATCACCAAAGTGGATGGTGTTCAGATACTTTCTCCATCTGATTTACAAGAACGCATCGGTCGACTTGGCCCTGGTGATAAAGTTCAATTAACCTATCTAAGAGATGGTAAGCCTTTAGTCACTACTGTGACTTTAAAAGGTGAGGAATCTGTTAAAATAGCTGATAATAGTTCAAATGGAGCTGCTGTTAAAAATCTCGGAGCTAACTTTGCACCAATAAGTGATGTTCTTAAAAAGAAATATAAAATTAATGCAGGTGTTGTTGTAAGTAGTGTTAAACCTGGTGGATTCTTCGACCAATTAGACGTTGCGCAAGGAACTGTTATAACTTCTATAAATGGTCGTCAAATTGCTAAAGTTGAAGATATTGAAACTGCAATTTCTTCAGGTAGAAACAATATGGCTACTATCAATGCAATAAGTCCCGAAGGCATGCAAATCAGATATCAATTCCAAGTTAAATAAACCAAAATTCGGATTTATAAATGCCTCTCTAATAACCAAGAGAGGCATTTTTTGTTTTAAAGTCCTTTAAAATCTGGAGTTGAATTGAATAATAGACTATAAAACTTGCGAATTTTATAAGTTTGATATCCTCTATCTAAATTAGAATGTTTCTAAATTGATAAATTCTTGATAAGCAATCTATTTAACTGCACGATTTTTCTCATATAATGATAAATTTGCTTCCTGAATAATAAAATAATAAAAGGTAATGAGCAATTTCACAAAAACGTTCTCATCTTCTTTAGGAAAAAAACTCGTAATGGCCCTTACGGGCATTTTCCTATGTACATTTCTTGTGGTACATTTAGTAGGAAATTTACAGTTGTTTAAGGATGATGATGGGCAGGCATTTAACGCCTACGCCTATTTCATGACGAATTTCGGTCCGATAAAGATCGTTTCCTATTTGTTGTATGCTTCAATAATTATTCATGCTGTTTATGCTTTATTGCTAACTGCGGGGAATAAAAAAGCAAGACCAGTGGCATACGCCGTGCAAGCAGGTGATAAGAATAGTCCGTGGACATCCAGAAATATGGGTATTCTTGGAACTATTTTACTAGTTTTCATCGTGGTTCACATGGGTGATTTCTGGTGGAAATATCATAATGCGGAACTTCCTTATGCCCAATATGAAATTAGTCTTGATGATCCATCAATTATTAATGTTTCTGAAGTAGCCTATAGCGATAAACTATTAGTTCATTCAGAAGTTGTGGATGTTCAGGCTAGGAAACGAATTGTGGTATCAAAAGATTTATACAAAGTGGTAGAAAAAGCTTTCCAAACTTGGTGGTACGTACTTTTGTATGTAGTTGCTATGGCTGCTTTATCCTTTCACTTGATACATGGTTTCAAAAGCGCATTTCAAACCATTGGTTGGGATAACAGTAAATTAGTCCCAATTATTCGCTTTTTAGGTGTTTGGGTTTTTGGAGTGTTGATTCCATTGGCTTTTGCCGCAATGCCTATTTACTTTTTCTTTAAATAAGATTACACAATACCCGGTAATTCGGGTTTTAAATAAATTTCTGAGATGAAATTAGATGCTAAAATTCCACAAGGCCCTTTAGCCGAGAAATGGTCCAAACACAAATTTAACCTTAAGCTGGTTAACCCTGCAAATAAGCGTAAATACACGGTTATTGTAGTGGGTACAGGTTTGGCTGGAGCTTCTGCAGCAGCTTCTCTGGCAGAATTAGGTTATAATGTAAAAGCTTTCTGCTTTCAAGATAGCCCCAGACGAGCACATTCCATTGCTGCTCAGGGTGGTATAAATGGTGCTAAGAACTATCAAAATGATGGTGATAGTGTTTACCGTTTATTTTATGATACAATTAAGGGTGGAGATTACCGCGCACGTGAGGCTAACGTTTACCGCTTAGCTGAAGTTTCGGTAAATATTATCGACCAATGTGTTGCTCAGGGTGTTCCATTTGCTCGTGAATATGGTGGTTTATTGGATAACCGCTCATTTGGTGGTTCGCAAGTATCCCGTACCTTTTATGCACGTGGACAAACAGGACAGCAATTACTTTTAGGTGCTTATTCTGCCTTAAATCGCCAAATTAACCTTGGTAAAGTTACCATGTACACGCGTCATGAAATGATGGATGTGGTTACTGTTGATGGTGAAGCAAAGGGTATTGTAACCCGCGATTTAATTAGCGGTGCGATTGAAACTCATGCAGCACATGCCGTACTTTTATGTACCGGTGGTTATGGTAACGTGTTTTACCTTTCTACCAATGCAATGGGATGTAATGTTACTGCAGCTTGGAAGGCGCATAAGCGTGGTGCTTATTTCGCTAATCCATGTTTCACTCAGATACATCCTACTTGTATCCCAGTAACAGGCGATCATCAATCAAAACTGACATTGATGTCAGAATCATTGAGAAATGACGGACGTGTATGGGCTCCTAAAACCAAAGAATTAGCAGAAAAACTGCGTAAGGGTGAAATAAAAGTGACTGATCTTAAGGAAGACGATCGCGATTATTTCTTGGAAAGAAAATATCCAGCATTCGGTAACCTTGTGCCTCGTGATGTGGCTTCACGTAATGCAAAAGAAATCGTTGATGAAGGTCGTGGTGTAGGTACTTCTGGTATCGCTGTTTACCTTGATTTTGCAGAGTCAATCGCCCGCCTAGGTGAAGACGCCGTACGTGCCAAATATGGTAACCTCTTTGATATGTACCAACAAATCACAGACGAAAATCCATACAAACAACCTATGCGTATTTACCCAGCAGTACATTACACGATGGGTGGTTTATGGGTTGATTATAACTTGCAAACTACGGTAAAAGGACTTTATGCTCTTGGTGAAGCTAATTTCTCTGATCACGGAGCTAATCGTTTAGGAGCTTCTGCATTGATGCAGGGACTAGCAGATGGTTATTTTGTAATTCCTTATACAGTTGGAGATTATCTAGCTACTGTTGCCCCAAAGCCTGTAGATACAAGTCACCCAGCATTTGAAGAGACTAAAAAAGTGGTTGTTGAGAGAATCAACAAACTTTTAAGTTTGAAAGGTAATAAAACAGTAAGTGAATACCACCGCGAATTAGGCCATATCATGTGGGAATATTGCGGAATGGCAAGAACTGAAGAAGGCTTAAAAAAGGCAAAGGGATTAATTCAGGAGCTGAAAGCAGACTTTTGGAAGAATGCAATTGTTACAGGTGTGAATGAAGAATTCAATCAGAATCTTGAAAATGCGGGCCGTGTTGCTGATTTCCTTGAACTTGGTGAACTGATGATTGATGACGCACTAGATAGAAATGAATCTTGTGGTGGTCACTTCCGTTTAGAAAGCCAAACTCCTGAAGGTGAGGCATTACGTGATGATGAAAACTATGCTTATACCGCTGCTTGGGAATTCAAGGGTGAAAATCAACCAGAAGGCCTTCACAAAGAAGAATTAGTTTTTGAAAATGTTAAATTAACACAAAGAAGTTATAAATAAGATATGAGATGTGAGATTATAGATGTGAGATTATAGATATGAGATGTGAGATTATAGATTTATTTCTCATATCCAAGTCTCAAATCTCAAGTCTCATATCTCAAGTCTCAAATCTCACATCTAATATCTCAATAAAAATGAGCAATAATATGAATTTGACATTAAAGGTTTGGCGTCAAAAAAACGCTGAAGCAAAAGGTGAATTAGTTTCATATCAGGCTGACCATGTTTCTCCGGATATGTCATTTCTGGAAATGCTTGATGTTGTAAACGAAGGGCTTATTAA
>NZ_JBIIPN010000174.1:0-4485 GCF_044342615.1 Daejeonella sp.
GAGTCTCAACAAGCTTGAAACTGTAATGGAAGATGTTTCTGGAATTTTAAAAGCAAGAGAAGAAAGCGCCATTCAGAAAAAAGTTATTTTCTCAGTAGCAAAATACGTTAAAAAAGCAGTTAATGAATTTAAGGATGTTTTAAAGGATAGTAATGCAGAAGTTAGCTTTAACATTGAAAGTAATCTGAAACTAAACTTTCCATTAAGTGATTTTTCGACAATTTTATATAACCTAATTGAGAATGCTATAAAATTTAGAGATCCAAAAAGGACATTAAACCTAAATTTAACCGCATCAGAAACACATGATGAGATCATTCTTAAAATTAAAGACAATGGTCTAGGCTTCGATGAAAAAATGGCAAAAGGAAAATTATTCGTATTTTATCAAAGAATGCACAGTCAGATTGAAGGTAAAGGTCTCGGACTTCAATTGGTAAGAAATATTATGGACTCGCATAACGGACAAGTTCATTTTATGAGTGAGGCAGGATCCGGCTCAACTTTCCTGCTCAATTTTAAAAAATAATACCTATCAAAAACATGTCAAATATAGAGAGCCCCAAATTTATAGTTATTGATGATGATAACATTAATAATTTTTTAGTCAGAGGGGTATTAAAGCAATTATCCTCAAGTTCTGAAGTGGAATGCTTCACAAATCCACAACACGCTTTAGATCACCTAATTGGCCTAGAAAACGAAAAATACAAAGATTTAATTATCTTTTTAGACCTCAATATGCCCGTAATAAATGGCTGGGATGTATTAGATAAGCTAAGTGAACATTATGGTGCTTGCCTCCCTGAAAATGCAAAACTATATATCGCAAGTTCTTCAGACATTGATAAAGATATTTCTAGATCCAAAGCTTATGAAATGGTGACCGGATATTTATCAAAACCTCTAAAATTGGAAAAGCTAAAAGAAATTTTATAACCAAATTAAAGATTTATTATTCTACCATCCTCCATCTCAATAATTCGGTGTGTACGATGGGCAAATTCTTGATCATGAGTAACAATCAGTAAAGATTGCTGGTAAACTTCGGCCAGTTCCTTAAAAATATCGAAAACAATTTCACCGTTTTTCTTGTCGAGATTTCCAGTTGGCTCATCACCCATAATAATTAATGGATCATTAATTAATGCCCTTGCTATTGCAATACGCTGCTTTTGGCCACCTGAGACTTGATTTGGCTTTTTTAGAGACTCACTATCAATTCCTAAAATCTTCAACTTTTCATATGCTCGATGTTCGATTTCTTGCTCCGAATATTTACCGAGCTTTAATCCTGGTAGCATCACATTTTTAAGCACCGAAAACTCATTTAACAGATAATGAAATTGAAAAACGAAACCTATTTTTTCATTTCTTACCCTAGCCAAATCAGCTTCCTTCTTATTTTTCATGCTTAGACCATCAATCAAAATCTCCCCTTCATAATCCGTATCCATAGTGGATAAAATATAAAGAAGAGTTGATTTTCCGCATCCAGATTTGCCAATCACAGATACAAAATCGCCCCTATTTATAGTAAAATTTATATCATTCAATACCTGAACAGTAATTGGATCATGAAAATATTTCGAAACAGCTTTGGCTTCTAGAATTATTTTATTCATGCTATTTCCCTCGAATAATTATTACTGGATCTACCTTACTTGCCTTGCGAGCAGGAAAATATCCAGCAAAATAGGTGGTAAAGATTGAAAAAACTGCTCCAATCATATAAAATCTAGGATTATAATTAATTGGATAGGTTTTAATAGTAGGTAATGCTGAGGTATTAAAAGGTATTTGATCAATAGACCATGACATGCCAAGTCCCAAAACCAAGCCCAAAGCGCCACCCAAAATACCAATTGTTAAAGCGATCCCAATAAAAATCCGGTTTACATCCTTGCCAGAAAATCCAGTAGCTTTTAAAATAGCTATCGAATCCATTTTTTCGTAAATCATCATATTGAGGATATTGTAAATACCAAATCCAGCAACAATGAGTAAAGTTATTCCAACCGAGTACGAAATAAGAGTACGAACTGTGCTACCTGTTTCAAATTGAGAATTCGCAGTCTGAATATCAATGGCATCCACCTCAAATAAGTTTTGATATTCCTTGGCTAATGAGGGTGCCAAATTAATATCATTTAGCTTGATCTGAATATCGGTAATATATGAACCCGACTCACCCAAAAGTTTCTGTGTAGTGTTAATTGATGCATAACTTTGAGCATTATCAATATCTTGTAATCCCGATTGAAAAAAACCAACTACCTTTAGCTTAATACGCTCTCCTCTTGAGGTAGTAACTTGAATCATATCACCTACATTGGCTAACATTTTCTCAGCTAAACCTTTGCCCAAAATAATACTATTCGGCGTATTCTTTAGATCTATATAATTCCCATCAATAACATAATTCTGAAATAAAAAGAGATTATTCTCTGCCTCAACATCAATCCCATTTATGGCCCCTGTTAAATCAATAGCTCCAATATTATAAAAGACTTGCGTAATAATTTTAGGTGCTATCCCTGAAACTCTTGAATCTGACCTTAAAAAATCCATAATCGCATCATTATTATAAATTTGAAGTCGCTCTTTTTTAGGCTTAACCGAACTAATAAAATTATGATGCGATTTATAAGTTTCTGATAAATCAATCGGCTGGAAATTAGATGGCCTAATTTCATTATACAAACGAATATGAGCCGTACGATTGATAATTAATCCATCTAGTAAATCATTTAAACCCGACATGAAACTGAGTAAGGTAATAAACATAGCGATACTAAAAGTAACACCAACCCCCGCAACAATTGTTTGCTTTAATCTTGCAACTAATAATGAACCAGAAATACTTACCAATAGTTTAAAATTCATCATCAAGGTTTTTTTAGTTGATCATCAATGCTAATACCAGATATAATCTCAACCATTTGATAATCCTTTAAACCTATTTTAACTTTAACTGTGTCTCCATTGGCCATCACAACACTTGAATCATTTAATAAGTAATTCCTTGGAATTAATAAAGCCCTTTGTTTCGATTTAATCAAAATACTTGCTTCAAAAGAAATATTTGGATAGATTTTAGCTGGTTTTTCAATAAATTCAGCTTCCACTAAAAAGGTTTTGCTTCTTTCATCCATTAAAGGGTTTATACGAGTAAGCTTTGCCTCGAAAACTTGATCTTTATAACTATCAAGTTTCACAACAACTTTGAGTCCCGGTTTGACGACCAAAATATCATATTCATCCACCTGCATCTCTAAAATGAATTGATTTGAGGCTCCAATTGTAGCCAAAGGGCTTTGGGGATTAACCAATTCGCCCTTCGATTTTGTTAAATTGTAAACTAAACCATCCATCTGACTTTTTAAGATAAAATCTTGTGCCAGACTTTGCGAAATATCAAGGTTTTTCTGAGCCTGACTCGACGCAAAGTTCAATTGGCGCTTGAGATCATTGTACCTTATTAAAGCCGAATTAAAAGAATTTCTAGAATTTTGGAAAGATAATTCACGTTGCTCCAACTCCACTTTTGTTCCAACACTTTGTTCCCATAATTTCTTCTGCCTGAAAAATAATAAAGAATCATTTTTCAGTTTATTTCTCAAAAAATCAATGGAAGCTGCTGCATCATTTAATTTTCCCTGATTGGCCGAAAGATTATTAAAATCAGCATTTAGATGTGCATTTTCAAGGTTCAATTGTTGAACTTTACTTGAAACTCGAAGAATTGGCTGACCAACTTTTACTGAATCACCCTCAATAACATAAATTTCCTCAATAATTCCATTAACTGTTGAGTAAGCTTGGTATTGGTTCTTACTTTTTATAATTCCTGAAGCATAAACCGATTGGGAAACTGCTTTAATAACAGGTTTAACCGTATCATCTGGAGTATGACAAGAATAAAGTAACACTAGAAACACAAAAAAAATCAACTGCATCATAAGAACCATTTTTTTAAAACTATACTATTATCAGTGCTCATAAAATGATATAGATCACATTTTATATTAATTAAACAATAAAGAGCAATTGCTGTTTGATTTTGAAAAAATGAATCCCAATGCATCAAAAAAATCAATAATATTTTCCGAAATTTATCCAATTCACCGTCCTTAAAAGACAATAATTAATTTAACTAGCTTTAAAGCTCAGTATGAAAGAAATTAAAGCCATCATTGCTGCTTACGATAAGATCAATCAAACACAAACACGTGCTGCTCTAGCAATTGTTGTACGTGTTGAAGGTTCATCGTATCGCCGTACAGGGGCAAGAATGCTTGTTTTAGATGATGGAACATGGATTGGCGGAATTAGTGGAGGTTGCCTTGAAGGCGATGCATTGAAACGCGCGCGACTAGCCATAAACAAATCTGAAGCCTCACTCATTACCTATGATACCAGTGAAGATGATCCGCATCAAATTGGAGTGGGATTGGGTTGCAACGGCATCATTGATGTCTTGTT
>NZ_JBIIPN010000175.1:0-4475 GCF_044342615.1 Daejeonella sp.
GCAAAAATAGCTGCCATCAATACCGCCGCCGCCGAAATATCCTTAATTAAGCCCGCTTTGAGATTAAATTCCGGTGAAACTAAATCAACTAAAGTTTCGATTGCCGTATTGATCAACTCCACAATAAGCACCAGTAAAATCGCAGCAATTATCCAAATCCATTCGCTTATCGCGATTTGAAGAATATAGCTTAAAATCAGTGCCAAAACCGCTAAAAAGGCATGAATTCTGAAATTCAGCTGTGTTTTAAAGGAATATTTAATCCCATTAAAAGCAAAATAAAATCCTTTAAAAAACTTCTTCATGCCCTATTAGAATTTTTGTTTTTTGACATAGCAAATCAAAATCGAAGCCAAAATCAGCTATTTGTAACCTAAAAAACACATAATTAAACAGCAAATTAAGAATTTTTGTAGTTTTGTTAGCTTTACACACGCTTACATCCTAAAACAAGCCTTATGTGGAATAACTTTTCCAAATTTATACTTTCTAATCGTATATCTATTCTTATTGCTTTCTTTCTAATCACGGTATTCATGACCTGGAAGGCAAGTTTTGTCAAGTTATCCTATACAGGAAGCAAGATTTTACCTCTTACCGACTCTGCTTTTATTGATTATAACAATTTTAAGAGCCAATTTGGTGAAGATGGAAACATGATGGTTTTAGGGGTTAGCACTCCTGATTTATTCAAAAAGGAGCAGTTTAATGCTTGGAAAGCTCTTGCCGATGACATTCAAAAATTAGAAGGAATAAAGCAGGTACTTTCTATCGGTAATCTTTATGATTTACAGAAAGACACTACTAATCAACGTTTTGTGCTGAAACAATTAAGTGGAAAAGCAGTGCTAACTGATGCCGAAATGGATAGTATTAAGCAGCGTATGTATGAGCTTCCTTTTTACGAAGGACTCCTATATAACAAAGAAAAAAATGCCACATTAATGGCAATAAACATCGATTTCAAGGTTTTAAATACCAAAGAAAGAGGCCCCGTAATTCAATCTATTCTTGATAAAGCAAAAGCATATAGTGAGCTGACAAAAAATGAGGTACATTATTCCGGACTCCCATTCATTCGAACAGCTGTTAGTCAGCTGGTTTCTAGGGAGTTTGTATTATTCCTCGGACTTTCAATTTTAGTAGCAGCAGTCATTTTATTTATCTTTTTCCGTAAACTTTATCCAGTTCTTTTCCCAATATTACTGGTGATTGTGGGTGTAATTTGGAGTCTGGCCACTTTGGTCATGTTTGGTTATGAAATCACCATTTTAACGGGATTAATTCCACCACTCATTGTAATTATCGGAATTCCCAACAGTATTTTATTGCTCAATAAATATCATAATGAACTTCGCAAGCATGGCGATAAAGCCAAAGCGTTAAATGTGACTATTTTACGAATCTCGGAGACCACTTTAATCGCAAATATTACCGCCGCTATCGGATTTGGGGTTTTATACTTCACGGGAAGTGCACTTTTAGTTGAATTTGGGGTGGTAGCAGCATTGAATGTGATGTTTACCTGGTTTATTTGTCTCTGTCTGATTCCGATAATTTTCAGTTATTTACCAGCGCCGAAATTGAAAGCCCAAGAAGAGCATGACAATGGCTTTTTACAACGATTATTGGTTAAAACAGATGATTTAGTCCATAACCGTAGTAAATTGATTTACGTTGCCACGATACTCATTACCCTAATTTCGGCAATTGGAGTCTTGAAAATCAATGTGAATGGCTATGTGGTAGATGATTTACCACAAAACTCGCCAATTATCAAAGATCTTCAGTTTTTTGAGAAGAACTTCGAGGGAATTTTACCTTTAGAAATTGGGATTGATACCCGCAAGAAAAATGGCGTCTTGAATCTTTCTACCATCAAAAAAGTAGATCGAATGGAAGAAATGATTTCGGCATATCCAGAATTTTCGCGTTCAGTATCCTTAAATCAGGCTTTAAAATATGCATCTCAAGCATTTTACAATGGCGATCCACAGTTTTTCCGCATCCCAAATGATATGGAAAAGAATTTCGTTTTGAGCTATTTAGCTAATTCGGGTGGGAATAATGATATGCTTAAAGGCTTTATTGATAGCAATAAACAAGTAGCGCGTGTAAGCTTCCAAATGGCTGATGTGGGCTCTAAACGCATGAATGAGCTCATGGAAGAGTTAAAACCCCGCATCGACTCGATTCTTAATCCCGAGCGTTTTGATGTACTAATGACTGGCTCAAGCATCATTTTTTCGAAGGGAACCGATTATATGTTAACTCATCTAGTGGAAAGCATACTTTTAGCCATTTTCTTAATCTCGATGCTTCGACTTTGGCAGTTTAAAGATTTGAAAATTATGTTTATTTCCTTATTGCCGAATATTGTCCCGCTAATTATTACTGCCGGTTTAATGGGATTTTTCAATATTCCACTAAAGCCATCCACTATTTTAATATTTACCATTGCTTTTGGCTTGGCCTCAGATCAAACCATTTACTTCCTGACTCGCTATCAGCAAGAATTACAAACGACCGATTTTAGCACTTCTAAAGTCATTTCTGATACCATTCGCGAGACCGGCATCAGCATGACTCATATTGCCTTGGTCTTGTTTTTTGGCTTTGGCATATTTACAGCCAGCACTTTTGGAGGCACCATGATTTTAGGGTTACTCCTTTCAATTACCCTGATTATTGCCCTGATTTCGAACCTTACCTTACTACCAGCGCTTCTAGTTTTATTGGATAAACGTAAGAGGAAAAAGATTGCTAAGGCAAAAGGTGAGACTTGGGATATGTAGGGCTTTCCCTCTGGTGGGCCCTCTGGGAAAGTGGTACGGTGACCACACCGACCACAGGGAAAGTGGTACGGTGATAACACCGACCACAGGGAATCCACAGGGAATCCACATCTAAAGAGCCACACTCCTTCCAGATGTCGCCAGCCTGACAACTGACAACTGACAACGGATAACCGATAACTGATAACCGAGTAAAGACAACTCAAAACCAACAATACATAAAATCAAAAAAACTCCCTTTTTAACCCTTAAATTTCTTAAATTGCGCCCTCAAAATTGAAGGTTAAAACACTGATGTACAAAGAATATAAGCAACTTGATTTATCACAAACAGGGAAAGATATTTTAGAATACTGGAAAGAAAACCAGGTATTTGAAAAAAGTATCGCTAATCGTCCTGCTTCTAAACCTTATACTTTTTACGAGGGACCGCCATCCGCGAACGGTATGCCAGGTATTCACCACGTAATGGCACGCTCAATTAAAGACATTTTTTGTCGCTATAAAACCCTCAAAGGCTTCCGCGTAGAGCGCAAAGGTGGTTGGGATACACATGGTCTTCCTATCGAACTAGCTGTTGAGAAAAAGCTTGGTATAACCAAAGAAGATATCGGTAAAACCATCACTGTTGATGCTTATAACGAAGCCTGCCGTACAGAAGTAATGAAATATACGGATGTTTGGAATGACCTGACCGAGAAAATGGGCTATTGGGTGGATCTCCAGCATCCATACATCACCTATGAGAATAGTTATATTGAGACCCTTTGGTGGATATTAAAACAATTTCATGAAAAAGGCCTTTTGTACAAAGGTTATACCGTTCAACCTTATTCTCCTGCAGCGGGTACCGGACTGAGCTCTCACGAGTTAAATCAGCCTGGGACATATAAAATGCTGAAGGATACCTCAATTGTGGCACAATTTCATCTTAAAAATGACCAAAAACATCCTTTGATGGATAAATTAATTGATCATGAAGGTGAAAATACCTGCATTTTAGCATGGACAACCACTCCATGGACTTTACCTTCAAATTGTGCGCTTGCCGTTGGGGTAAACATCAATTATGTTAAAATTAAGACTTTCAATCCCTATACTTTTCTTCCAGTGAGCGTTATTCTTGCTAAGGATCTCGTTTCAAAATATTTCAAAGAGGAAGCACAAAGCATTGATTTTAAGGACTATAAAGGAGGTGATAAACTAATTCCTTGGCAAATAGTAAATGAATTTAAGGGTTCAGAATTACTTGGCCTTCGTTACCATCAATTGATGCCTTATGTAACGAATGAAAATTTAGAGCAAAATGCATTCCGTGTTATTCCTGCTGATTTTGTAACAACCGAAGATGGTACAGGTATTGTTCATACCGCATCTGTTTTTGGTGCCGACGATTTTAGAGCTTGCCGCGAAAACAATGTCCCTTCTGTAATGGTTATCGATGAAAAAGGGAATGAATTCCCATTGGTTGATAAGCAAGGGCGCATGGTTCCAGAAGTGACAGACTTTGCAGGAAAATTCGTTAAAGAAGAATATTATAGCGATGAAGAGCGCAAAAACCCTGATTTCAGGCCTACAGACGTACTCATTGCCATCAAATTAAAAGAAGATAACAAGGCTTTCGATGTAAAAAAATACGAGCACAGTTACCCACATTGCTGGAGAACGGATAAGCCCGTT
>NZ_JBIIPN010000176.1:0-4442 GCF_044342615.1 Daejeonella sp.
GGATTGAGATATTCCCATCTCCAAAATCCCATTTCCATTTGCTTATTAACTTTCCATTACCAACACTAGTATCAATGAATGAGATTGGAGTACTGGCACAGACCTCGGTAGGACTAGTGAATGAGGCAGTTGGTGGCCCAATAACTGAAAAAGGCAATTCTATTACTTCTAAACTTCCACAACCAGTGCTGGATGTTTTATCTGCGGTAACAATTATTTTATAATTATTTAGTGATGAATAACTTACCTTTCTAGGGAATAAATATTCGAATAAACCATCAGCAGGGGTGGGATTAACAGGAAGTGGATTTAAAAAATCCTCAGGGGTGGATCCATCACCTAAATCCCAAGTCAATTTAGAAACTGTGGAATTGAATTTTACACTTACGTTCAATTCTTCGTTCACACAAACTGTGCTTATTACTTCACTAGTACTAATTCTTTTAATCTCAACCCCAAGTCCTTTAACATTAGCTCCAGCAGCATATCCATAGGATTCAGCATTGCCAAATCCATAAGCGATTGCATTAAAACCAGCATTTGCCTTTAAATTATGTGTCCCTGAGCTCACAGATATTTGAGCATAGGCATAATCGGGTTTACCTGGTACTGGTAGAAAATTAGATGCATAAGATATTCCATCAATTGTAAAACTTGAGGCAGCAGTTTGAGGAATAACTATATTAATAAAGTGTTTTGTAATCATGTACAACGGTGTAGAATACATCGTAATCTGTGAAAGTGTCTGTTCCAAAGGATTTAAAAAAATCATCTCTGGATCTCCAACATCCCCTGAAATCGGACCGCAACCAATAGATTTTCCTTGTGTTACTGCATACTGTACCACTTGAATTGCTTTATCAGATGCAATATAATTTACAGCCTGACTTGGAAATTCATAATAGAAATCATTCACAAAACTAGATTCAGGAATAATGTCTCCATTCAACTTAACTACTGCGCTTGGATCACTTTTAAAAATTCTGTAAACATCATAATTTCTATCCTTTGAAGGAACAGTAACAAAAGTCTTGCCCCAGCTCGCAGTGGGGTAAGCTTGTTGAAATAAATTATCGGAAGAACCTGCATTACCTGTTGCAGCTAAACAACCTATACCAATTTTACCACTCCCAGAAAATACAGCAATCTTTTTACAAGGTGCAGAGGAAGTAGAAACCGATTGAATCCTAGTTCCAGTTAAATCTGTACCAAATGTTGTGCCTGTAGTACCTGAAGTTTGTTTCCCAAAAACCTGATATATTTCACCTTTATTTAATAAGATAGGTGCTGAGGATACGCCGGCTTGTAATCCACCCTGAGTGTCAACAGAGGGTGTAATTACTATTTCTGTATTGTCTTCCGTAGCCACAACAAAAAAGTAAGAATGCGAATTTGGGCTATTGGATATTTGCTTATAGTTTAGTGAGTAATAATCCTTACCCAATGTATTTGTGGGCAAAACTAGGGTTGCTCCAGAAACTGAAGTAAAATAAATATGCGCATAAACAACAATAGGTAATGCCGAAGTAATATGTATTCCCTTCCCTATAACTTTGCCCTCAGCATTCCCAATATAGGCTGATTGAGGCACTGCTACTGTTGTAATGGCGTTCGCAGTTACCGTAAAAGGAATAATAGTCCCTCCTACCTCCATTTGTCCAGAAGTATTAATATCAGAAGTTATATAAACAGCCATTTGCTGTCCAATAGTGGCTTTATATCCTTCTACGTGATTCCCATATCCCACCCAAAAATCAGTCCCCTTATTGGAAGTCCCTTGCGCATTAGCATAATTTGAAAGACCAAATATCAGTCCCAAAATCACATAAAATATCCCCAAATACTGCTTCAAAATCTTCCTAATTATTCGCTGAATCTAAATAAATAATTTATTAATGTACGTAATCCATTGATAATGATGTTAATTAAAATCAATAATGGCATTTAAATCTGGCTTATTGTATTCTAAACAACAACAACACCCTTAATCCATCTTAACAAATTTTACCAAAGATGGTTTGTCGATACTGAGTTTCTGACCCGTAGGTGTCAATTTACCAGTTTCCTGATTACGCTTAAAAAGGATTAGTTCATTGGTTGCCTGACTCGTTGAAATTAGCCAATTACCACTCGGATCAATTTGGAAAGTCCTTGAACTTTTCCCTAATGAAGGCTGCTTATCTACCAAACTTAATGTGCCATTTGATTGATTAATTGAGAAAATAGCGATTTCATTAACGGTACTTCTCGTATTAGCATAAAGAAATTTGCCATCTTCTGAAATTTGGATATCAGCACCATGACCGGGACCAGTAAAACCTTCTGGAATCATAGAAATTGATTGAATCTGTTTTAATCGCCCCTTTTTATACTCAAAAGCATAAACCTTAGAGTTTAATTCTGTAACTGAATAGAAATATTTTTTATTTGGATGAAAGGCGCTGTGCCTTGGTCCCGCTCCTGGATCTAACAAAGCAAAAGGTTGTGCCGCTGGAAAAAGTGCCAAGGGCCTATTTTGAGGTTTAAATTGATAAATATTGATTTTATCTGTTCCTAAATCTGCCGCCAAAACATATTTATTATCTGGCGAAACCACCACAGAATGTACATAAGGCTTTTTCATTACAATGCTACTTCCCTCATGTTTAATATCTTGAATATCTGCCCCCAGACTCCCATCTTCTTCAATTGCTAAGGCTGTTAATGATCCTCCACCATAATTAGCTGCAAACACATATTTTCTTAGTGCATCAACAGAAATATGAGTCGGACCAGCACTGCCAGAAGGGCGACTATTAATCAATTTTAATTCGCCACTTTTCGCATCAAATGAGAGTGCGTTGATCTTACTTTCCTTGCTTTCACTAACTGAATATACAAATTTCCGATCGGGAGAGACAGCAAAGTATGAAGGACTTTCAAGTATAACTTTTGATTTATAAGACATTTCACCATTTTCTGTATTGAACTCATAGACGTAAATACCTTCACTTTTTCCTGGAGCTGTATAAGTCCCAACCAATAGATGATACCTACCAGCCTGTGCAAATAATGTTGATGTAATGAGCATCAACACATAAAAACCGATAACTTTTTTCAAATTCATATTTATATTCATTTTTCAAAACTAAAATTAGGATAAAAATTGAGTTTTGAAATCATTTCTTTAAAGAAATTAGTTAACGGTCAAAAAAATCGATTAAATAACATTCATTAAAATTGGTTAAATTTGGAATAACATAGATAAAATAAATAAAGATGAAATCAGTAAAAGCATATGCCGCTCTTAGCGCCGAAAAACCACTTGAACCATGGCAAATTGATCGCCGTGAACCAGGACCAGAAGATGTAGAAATTGAAATTCTATTTAGTGGTGTATGTCATTCAGATATTCATACTGCTAGAAATGAATGGGGAGGCACCGTTTACCCAGCCGTTCCAGGGCACGAAATTGTTGGAAAAGTAACTCGCATTGGTGAGGCTGTCAGCAAATTTAAAATTGGTGATACAGTTGGGGTAGGATGCTTTGTTGATTCATGCAGACATTGTAATAATTGCAATGATGATTTGGAACAATATTGTGAAAACGGGCATACTCAAACCTATAATTCACCATCACAAGATAAAAAAACCATAACTTTAGGAGGATACTCAAGTCATATCGTAGTAACTGAACATTTTGTACTCCATGTTTCTGATAAATTACCACTAGCAAATGTAGCACCCCTACTTTGCGCAGGTATCACCACTTACTCTCCCTTAAAACATTGGAACGTAAAAAAGGGAGATAAATTGGCCGTTGTGGGATTAGGCGGATTAGGACATATGGCCGTTAAAATTGCCTCTTCAATGGGTGCAGAAGTCACCGTACTAAGTCGCTCTAAAGACAAAGAAAAAGATGCTGAACGTCTTGGTGCAAAACATTTCAAAATCACAAGCGATGTCGAAACTATGAATAGCTTGGCTTCTACATTCGATTTTATTATTGATACCGTTTCTGCACAACATGACTATAATCAATATCTTACGCTATTAAAAACTAGCGGAGTCATGGTTATTTTAGGTGCTCCACCACAGCCATCAGAAGTTTCTGCATTCCCACTTATCTTAGGACGCAGAAGTTTAGTTGGCTCTTTAGTCGGAGGAATTAAAGAAACCCAAGAAATGCTCGATTACTGTGCTGAACATAATATTAGCTCTGATATTGAACTTATCAAAATGAGCCAAATTAATGAAGCATATGAAAGAACGCTTGCCGGAGATGTTCATTATCGTTTTGTGATAGACATGAGTACTTTGAATTAAATAATTTAACTAGAAAAATATCTAATTTTTTATAATTCATAATAATATATGATAAAAAAAATATCAATTTACCTAGGTGCTATTGCGCTAATGATTAGCAGCTTTGGCAATAATGCATATGCACAAAATACAGATCC
>NZ_JBIIPN010000003.1:0-44479 GCF_044342615.1 Daejeonella sp.
ACCTGTACCAATTTGACCACTACCAGGAAGAGCTATAAATTGCGCCGCCGGATTTACAGTCATATTTTTACCGTAGAAATAAGCAATAGCTCCATCTTCAATATACACTACCGCATTGGGACCAAAGATTACATCCCCATGCCATACCACTGGGGTACCCGCATTTATATTAAAGGCATCATTAATATAAGTAGTTGTTTGCGCTTTTAAGCCTAGCCAAAATAAGCAAAACGTTAAAAGCAAAAATATTTTTTTCATATTATAATTTCGTATAGTGTAATTTAATATAGCACTACGATATAAAAGCTATCTTAAAGGCAATACATCTTAATAGTAAATGGTTATTTTACCATGACCACTCGTGTTCACATTACCTATATTTAAGGTACCTGGCAAGGCTAAAGAGGTAGGATTGATCCAAGAAGAACCACCACCGCCACCACCTTGTGCAGCACCACCACCGGCACCACCACCACCGCCAAAATAACCAGCGCCGCCTCCGCCGCCACCATTATGTGTTGATGTAGCTACAATTCCACCCTTACCTCCTTTTAAGGCTGTACCTGCAGTGGCGAAAACTGTATTAAAATCCCAATAGATTCCACCAGCACCACCACTAGTTTGATTTGCACCAATACCTCTAACTCTACTGGCATTAAAACCACCTATACCATCAGCACCTAAAAGACCACCACCAGCCCCACCATGTGCAGTTGGCGAATAACCAGTATTACCACCGCCACCACCACCAGCAACTACAAGCGCATTAGCTTGAGTTAGAGGAAATGCAGAAGAAATTGCGCTTAATCCACCACCAGCACCAGCTATCGCCGTTGAATTAGTACAACGACCTCCATCTCCACCACCGCCATAAACAGCAATATTGTTTAGAGATTGACCACCTACGGTAACAGCTAAAACATCACCTGGATTTACCCTAATTCTGCATAATACCCTACCTCCAGCACCACCTAAAGAGGTTATAGTTGTACCTTGTGCTCCAATTACGTCCACATAAATTTCTGAAACTCCTGTGGGTACGGTCCATGTTTGATTTGTTCCAGTATATAGAAAAGTTACAACTGTGCGACTACTTGTTGTTGAAATACCATAGGGGGTACCCACCATCTGACTAAAGCCAATGGTATTGAATAATACCACAAAAGACAATAGCACTAAATATTTTATTCTTGTTATCATGCTAATTTTAAGAATTAAATTCCAGTAGCCATGTAAACATATACATATGTCCCAATTACCAGAAAAGTATACAGAGTTTCACTATTAGCAGTAGTTGGCGAATTGTGATTAGGTCCTTTGACAAAAAAACCGCTTGGTACACTAAAAGTTGAAGTCGCCCCAGTTGTGTTTACCCCTCTAACAGATAAAGTATAAGTACCACCGTCTTTAATATTAGTTAATGTAAATGCACCAGGACTAGCTCCTGTATAAGCCAAATTACTCTTTGAGAAGTCAATCGTAGTACTTGTACCTGCTCCATAAGAGGTTGTATTGGTTGATGAACCATTTACTTCTAAACGTGAGGTAGGATTAACAGTGCCAATACCAATATTATTGTTAGGTAAAATTGAAAGCACGTTGGTATTTGATGTTTGATTCCAAATATCAAATCTACTTGCATTAGCAGAACCTTGCCCTATCAACCTCCATGATTGTGCAGTACCAGTTCTAAAATCAATTGATGTTTGTCCACCAACAGAATTATTTGTCTCTAAAAATGCGGTTGTTGTTCCTGCTGAAAATAAATGCAAGGAGTGTCCTGGTGCCGTAGTACCAATACCTACGTTTCCATTCGCTTGCCAGGTCATTACATTGGATAAAGTTGTATTGTCACCACCATTGGTTAAAGCTAAATCCAATCTAGTATTTGCAGCAATAGCGGTAGAATATGACCCTAAATTAAACTGAGCAATATTATCCCATTTTAAACCTGAGAGTGTTGGTCGGGATAATCTCAGCACCTTAGCATCAGCATTCACAGTAGTAGTTGCAGGCAAAGCATTATGAATATGTAAATTGGTTGCTGGACTATTAGTTCCAATAGCTAAATTTCCTGCTCTCCAAATGCTTCCCGATTTATTATTTCCCGCATCATTTGTTGTATTAGCCAAGTAAAAAGGAGTGGAAGGAGCTACGGCATACGTTTTATAGTTAGAATTAGCATTATCGTAAGTCCAGGTAGAGCCATCATTGCCGATATATAAATTAGCAACAGCTGCTTTTAAAGCATTATTATTATTAGCTGCGGGATTAGTTTCATCAAAGATAGTAGCTGTGCTAGGTGACACGGCGTTTACATATACCGTTTTAGCAAATTCTAACGGAGGTGTTTCAACTGCCAATTTTACCCATTTAGAAGCAGTAGCACTCCAGTAATAATAACCAAAGCTTACATTATTAGGTGAAGTACCTGCTGTAGCGGTATTAAAAACCGTCAAACCATCACTTGGTGAAGAGACAGTTGTCACATCAGTAATTGAAGTAAGTGTTACACGAGGGAATAAAACCCCTTTTGTGGCACTTTCCATTTCCAATACAGCATTTGGGGAAATAATGGTAGGGTTATTTCCAATTTTTTGGGAAATAGACTGTGCTTGAGCATTAAAAGCTAAAACCAAGCTTAGGGATAGTATACTAATGATATATTGAATTTTATTTTTCATTTTTAATATTTTGAATGAGATATAAATGCGCTAATTATAACAATGACTTAATCAATTTTATACCAATTGGTTCCATCGCTTTGAATACGGATGGTGGTATTTATATTTAGGGTAGTAAAAGTTATCATTTCAGAAATTTTTATTACTCTACTAAACGTTAAAACATTAGCCGTTTCATCCGTTTTACGAATAACCAAAATTCTCCCTAAACTAGAAGTGGCTGCCGGGTCAGGTAAAGTAAGCGTGAAAGCGCCAGATGAAGCATTGGCCAAAATGGTATAATCAGTAGCAGAAATGGTATAATTTCCAGTTTTCTTAACGATAGATTTTAATCCTGGGCTAGTAGCTGCTAAAACTAAATCATCCACGTATTTTTTATTAGTAACATCTGTGGAAGCAGTTGGAGCATCGGCTAATTTTAATTTTTTTCCAGCTGGAAATTCTAGAGGCCCCTCCATAATATCACCCACAATATTCACATAACGAGCGTCTGTAGCTGCCAAATTAGTTGCTACCTCAAGCCAATCAGTCCCATTATAAATGAACGTACGCCCATTATTAGCATTATCCAGATTTCCCGAAACAATATAAATATCAGATTCCTTAGTATCATTACTTGTATTCGCATCTGTATTAACGGCAACTATTGCAGTAGAAGTGGCTGGTGTGATTACATCCCCTGAAAAAACTCTTCCTAGAAGAACAGCAACGTTTCCATTTGCAGCAGGCGCTACTCCATTAACGCTACGTACAGCACCTAATACATCGGTAACTGGTATTGATGAAACCGTTGTAAGATTTGAACCGGCAGTTTCTTGTTTAACATAACCAGCAGTAAGGCTTAAATTAGAACCTGTACCCCCTTTTGCAACAGAAACTAGTTCAGCTAAATTGGCATTTTTAACAGAGTTGTCTGATAGTTTATCGTTTGTTACGGCGTCATCAGCCAATTTTGAAGTGCTAATAGCCGCATCAGAAATAATTGGAGCTGCAGCTGTTGTGCCAGTTCCACCAAGGTCGCCTGCTAATTGAACCACACCTTTAATAGTAGTAGTTGCATTAACTGTTCCAGTCCCTAATGTAGATTTAGTCGCTATCCAACGCGTACCATCATTATAGTAAATGCCAGGAACAACATCATTCGGAGCAGTACCTGCAGTTGCAGTATTGTATAAAACCATTCCTGGTGAGTGCGCTGCAAGCGGACTCGGATTATCCGCAGATACTAATGCTACTCGAGGCATTAACAAACCTTTGTTAGTACTCTCAATTTCAAGAATTGAAGAGGGATTGATTGTTGTGGGATTAGATCCAATTTTAACCTGTGCACTCGCTATAGTAATTGAAAATGCAGCAAAGTATAAAAGTAGCGCCCCTTTTTTGAATAATTGTTTCATGTGTTAATTGTTGTATTGAACCTATTTTCTATGCTAAAAATTATTTTAAATATTGTTTAACCGGACTTTTTAATTTATTTCCATAAGCTATCCTCATTTTAAGGGATAGATTTAGTAAAATGGATATCAATTGATCAACCAGCTAGTTATTTTCTTTATACGAAATAATTAATCAAGATATTTAAACACATAGCGCAAATATTTTAGATTTATTTTACTAACAGTATAAAAAATGAAAATGAAATGATCGCTTTGATTAAATAATTAATCTTAAACGATTTTTCAAAATCATGCAAACATTAAAAAAAAAATTAATAAAATGGGTATATATACTCATTAAAAATACTCCAGTTTTAAGTTTGTGAACCAATTTTCAATATTTGGGAATTTTAATGACAATTTTATGACAATAATTAATCGATTTTGGACAAAAAAGAACTGTTTTTATTTTTTGTCTTGATTAGTCACCTTAAATTTATTTTCTCTTTATCCGAAAATATTAAGAGATTTTAACTCAAAAATGTCCAGTACAAGTAACTTGAATATTAACTGAATAGAAAATACAATTCAAGTAGTAAAAGCTTTACTAATTATAATCCTTTTCCTTTAAAAATAATTAGCACAGTATTGAGACAATAAAGGAATTTGAATGAGAGTTCTTGTTATGAATTATCTTTCGGATATTTGTGGAGTTATGGGAAGTGGAATTAGTATAAAAAACAAAAGAGCTTATTTTGAGTATCATATTCTCGATACCTATACTGCTGGTATTAAACTTCTTGGGACTGAAATAAAATCCATTCGTGAAGGTAAGGCAGATATAAATGATGCCTTTTGCACCTTTATTGATGGACAGTTATATGTAAGGAATATGCAGATTGCAGAATACTCTCATGGTTCTTTTTATAATCATGAGGCTAAACGCGATCGAATTCTGCTTTTAAATAAGAAGGAATTAGCAAAACTCCGCACAAATATTGAGGAAAAAGGCTTCACAATCATTCCTTTAAAAATATTTACTTCCGAAAGGGGCTTTGCTAAACTAGAAATTGGATTAGCTCAAGGAAAGAAAATTTACGATAAACGCGAAACACTTAAAGATCGTGATGCTAAGTTGGAAATGAGTAGGGCGATGAAAAGGTGATGGTAATCAGTTGTCAGTTATCAGTTGTCAGTTATCAGGATAGCGACATCATTTTACCGCTGGCTGAGGTTCTCGAAGCCCGTTCTTAAGAGTAGGAAAAGAGTTATCAGGATAGCGACATCTGAATTAGGTGGTTAGTTGGTTAGTTGGTTAGGCTAGCGACATCTGAATTAGGTGGTTAGGTGGTTATCAGTTGTCAGTTATCAGGATAGCGACATCATTTTACCGCTGGCTGAGGTTCTCGAAGCCCGTTCTTAAGAGTAGGAAAAGAGTTATCAGGATAGCGACATCTGAATTAGGTGGTTAGGTGGTTATCAGTTATCAAGCTAGCGACATCTGGAATGGCATTAGTATTCAATTAAAGTGTCATATCCGTTTGATCTATTGTCTCATATCTATTGTCTCATATCTATTGTCTCATATCTAAATACTAATTACTAACTACTACCAAGCCTTCTCACCCACCAGCGGTACAAATCGGAAGGTATCTAATACAAAACGTTCGAAATCATTCTCAGCGACTCTAAGTACAGTGATCATTTTTTGTGATTTTTCATCCCCAACAGGAATAACTAGAATACCACCAATTTTAAGCTGTTTTAGCAATACTTCAGGAACAAGCGGTGCTCCAGCAGTAACGATTATCTTATCATAAGGTGCATGTTCAGCAATTCCTTTAGATCCATCTCCATAGAAAAATTCAGCATGATAACCAATATGAGGCAAAACCTGCCTTGTTCGATTATATAAATTTTCTTGTCTTTCAATGGTATATACTTTTGCTCCCAATTCGATTAAAATACAGGTTTGATAACCCGAACCGGTTCCAATTTCCAAAACTTTATCACCTGCTTTGATATGCAAAAGTTCGGTCTGATACGCTACTGTGTAGGGTTGCGAAATAGTTTGCCCATCCCCAATAGGGAAAGCAATATCCTTATAAGCCTGATTCCAGAATGTTTCGTCGAAGAAAAAGTGACGTGGGACTTTCCCAATGGCTTTCAATACTCGCTCATCTCCTATCCCACGTTCTTTGAGATATTCCACCAACTTTTTCCTTGCCCCCTTCTCGCGGTAATGATCTACTAATTTATGTGCCATTTGTACACAAAAATAGTCTTATACGCTTGTTTTAAGAAATAAATAAATTAAAAACAGGAAATATTTTTAATAAGGATCAACGTCAATATGCATATAAACTCCTTTATTATTGGGCTGGCTATCAAATTGAATTAAGATTTGCTGAAGAGCCTCTTTAATTTTCTGAATAGACACCCCTTCCCTCTCCACTTTAATCAGAATAGTTTGAATATAATAATTTCGAATTCTACTAATCATTGGCGCTTCAGGCCCCAAAACACGATTACCAAAATTTGATCTCAATATTTTAGCTAGTGAATTAGCAATAAAAATAAGTTTTGATAGATCTTTATGTTTTACATCCAGTTGAATTAAACGATATAGAGGTGGATAATGAAAATTGCGGCGTTCTAATATCTCTGTATCAAACATCCCTTCATAATCATTTTTTATCACTTGGCTTATAATTCTGTGGGATGTATCATAGGCTTGAATAATAACTTTACCTTGTTTTTCACGTCTTCCTGCCCTCCCCGAAACCTGAGCTAGCATTTGATAACTACGCTCAAACGCTCTAAAATCAGGGTAATTTAGCATGCTATCTGCACTTATTATTCCAATGGTAGTTACATTGCCAAAATCAAGTCCCTTAGCTACCATTTGCGTTCCAACCAAGATATCAATCTTACCCTCCTCAAAATCATTTAAAAGCACCTGAAAACTATTTCGAGTTCGTGTTGAATCAAGATCCATTCGAGCAATACGTGAATTTTCAAAAATACGTTGCAGCTCATCTTCAATTTTTTCGGTCCCGAAGCCTTTTTGCTCAATTCGTGTGGATCCACAAGCAGGACAAGCGCTAACAATATCTTGTTTATACCCGCAATAGTGACAATGAAGCTTTGCACTACTTTTATGGAAGGTGAGACTTACATCGCAATTCACGCATTTAGGAGTATATCCACAGGTGGTACACAATAAAACTGGCGTATATCCTCGACGATTTTGAAATAAAATAACTTGTTCCTTTCGTTCTAAAGCTTCTTTAATTTCTTTAATTAAAACAGAAGTAAAATGCGATTGCATTGTTTTTTTCTTCGTTTCCTCGGCAATACTTACCACCTCAATTAATGGTGATTTAACACCCCCAAAACGTCCCTTTAGGGTAACGAGTCCATATTTTTTAATTTTAGCATTGTAAAAGCTCTCCATACTAGGAGTAGCCGAGCCCAATACTATTTTAGCTTGATGTAGATGTGCTAGGTAAATTGCAGTATCTCTAGCATGGTATCTTGGCGCAGGATCATATTGTTTATAGGATGACTCATGTTCTTCATCTACAATGATTAAGCCCAAGTTTTTGAAAGGAAGAAAAATAGACGACCTAGCACCTAAAACAATCTTATACTCTCCTTTTAATACCTTTTGCCAAACTTCGGCGCGCTCATTATCATTAAATTTTGAATGATAAACCCCAATTTGTCCGCCAAAATGCGCTCTCAAGCGCTCAATAACCTGAGTAGTTAATGCAATTTCTGGGAGTAGATATAAAGTTTGTTCCTCTTTAAGCAGCATTTGCTCAATTAAGCGGATGTAAATTTGAGTCTTACCCGATGAAGTTTCACCGTAAAGTAAAACTACGCCCTTTTCATTGAGCAGATCCTCCGTTTGCTGGAGAGCTTGAGCTTGAGCTTCATTAAGAACAAAATCATGGAGATCTTCAAGATCTTCGGAAGTTAAACGACTGATTACCTTATCTTCCTGTACAAATATCTCCTTATCAATCAGCACTTTAAGGATTGAAGAAGAAGTCCCAGAAGCCTCTAATAAATCAGCTTTTGAAATTTCGTTTTGTTGTTTTTCAAGCTTAAAATAAGCCAATAAAACTTCTAATTGTTTGGGAGCACGTTCTAGGACTTCAAATAAAGCCTTCCTATTTTCTGATTCTAAATACTGAGGATTAAGAATAATAAATGCCTTCTTACGAGGTTTGAATTTTTCGGTAATTTCTTCAGATATGATAATCACATTCTTTTCAAAAAGTGCTCTAAGAAGAGGGAAAACAGTTTTTTGACCTAAAAGTTTACTTATATCGCTTACGCTTAATTCGGGATGAAGCTCTAGCGCGTCAACAATTAAAAACTCCTTATCGGATAAGATACTCTTATCAATTTCTTCAGAAGTATTTAGGACTATTCTAGTTTCACTAGCAAGTTTTAAGGCGGATGGAAGCGCAGCTTGCATCACTTCACCTAAATGGCAGAGGTAATAATCTGACATCCATTGCCATAATTTTAATTGATTCTCATTAACAATTGGCTCATTATCAAGAACATCAATAATATATTTAGCCTCATAAAGTGCTGGAGGAGTTTCAGTAATCAAACAAATTATAGCAGTATAAATTTTACTACGGCCAAATTGAACTACTACACGCTTCCCGATTTCAATCTCATCTACAAATTCTTGTGGAACGCGGTAGGTATAGGTTTTAGAAATTGCTAAAGGAAGAATTACTTCAATAAAAATTGTCTTTCGAACAATGCCATCATTTTCATTAAACTCAAGCATTATTTATTTTTTAGCGTGGCAATAAGTAGAAAGACCCAACCCAAAATAAAAAAGAGTCCGCCAATAGGTGTAATCGGACCAATAAAACTTATTCCAGTAAGATTCAAGATTACTTTAGTAGACAATAAATATAGAGACCCTGAAAAAAGGAGGATCCCGATTGTAAAAAACCATGCAGATAAATTGATAGCGCGACTATCATTTTTTGAGAATGTAGCTAAAAAAAGTAGGGCAAAAGTATGGTAAAAGTGATAATCAACCGCTGTTTTCCATACTTCTAGTTCAGATGAACTTAGACGGCCCTTTAGTGTATGAGCTCCAAAAGCTCCTAAAATCACAGCAATCATTCCAAAGATGGAGGCGGCAATAATTATACGTTTATTCATGTTATTAATTTGATTGCTAATTTAATAAACATGTTTGCAATTCTTATTTGATTCATAAAAATTTAAATTTGTTTAAATTACCATCGATGAAAAGAATTATTGGGCTAATCACTGTTTTATTAATTACTGTGGGAGTCTTTGCATATTTATACTTCTCAAATTTGCATGTTGATAGCCGCAATAATACTAGGTTATTATCTGAAATACCATCTGATGCAAGTTTAATTTTGACTTTCCAACATGAGCAAGATTTATTCGATATACTGAAAGAGAATACACTTTTTGATACCATTGCAGGTTCACAACAAAAAGCAGAGATTCAATTTTTAAGATCATTTATATCAAAAAACAGCGCTTTGGAACCTTTAGTAAAAAGCCAAGTAGTGTTTTTATCATTTCATCCAACACAAGCAGCGCGTGTAGATTACTTATGGTCTATAAACATCAATAATATACAAAAAAAAGATGATATAAGCAAATTTCTGAACCTAAATAATGAATTCCAGCTTAAGATATTTAAAGAAAATGGAGTAGAGGTTTTTCAAATTGATTCACATTTATTAGAAGGACCTTTTTATTTAACATTTACTAAGGATATTGCCCGAGGAAGTTCGAATAAGAGTTTATTACTAGAAAGTTCAGACAAAGGTTCCGAGAAGATTGATTCAGAATTCATAAAAATCATTAATGAAGGGATTAGAAAAGATGAAAATGCGTTAGTAAATCTTTTTATAAATTATAATAAAAAGGCCTTAATAAGTCCGTTTTTAAATAGAACGATTAGTGGCAATTTCGCGTTGTTTGAGAGTTTTTTAGGCTATTCTAGTCTGACTCTAAACTATAAAAAAGATGCATTAATGTTCAATGGAGAAAGCTATCTTAAGCCTAATCAAAGCGCATATATAAAGTTGTTTTTGAATCAGTCTCCAGTAAAAAATAGCCTAAATCAGATTATGCCTTACAATACCGCTAACTCAATAAACTATGGCATATCTAATTTGAAAGCCTATCAATCTGACCTAAGAGAACTATTTAAGGAGAATAAAGAATTGGAAAAGCTTGAGAACCAGATGAAAAAAATCACATTAGAAACAGGCTTAAACCCAGATAGAGACCTTCAAAAATTATGGGGCAATGAATTTTCGACTATACAGCTTTCAACATTTGAGAATTTAGCCATTATTAAATTAAAGAACGGCACTCAAATGCAATTTTTTATGGAGATTTTAAGTTCATCTTATTCTGAGAATATAAAAAAAATGAATTATGGCGACATATTTTATTATTATTGGGGTGATCCATTAAAAAAATACGTTAAGCCATTTTACATGATTCAAGACAATTTACTGATACTTTCAAATTCGCCTAGCACCTTACAGAGATATCTAAAGGATTATAATTCCAATAGATTTCTTGTAAAATTAGATACTTATAAGCAGTTTGACCAATATGTTGCCGATCAAAGTAATATCTCATTTTTACTTCATTACAGTAATTCGGGGAGTTTACTGCAGGATTTATTGAAAAGGAATTACGCTGAAAATTTTAGAACGGGAAAAAGCGGGATTAAGGACCTTTATGCCTTTTCTTACCAATTAACAAGTAATAAAAGTCATTTTTTAACTAATATTTATACCGGATACAAATTATCAACAATACAAGAATCTGTTTTAAACGTAGATAGTTTAGACATTAATTAAATTTAAATGAGCAAAACTCAATTCCAGAAAAAATTATTGAAAAAATTTTTCGCATTGGCTACCTTTTTTTTGTTGTCAGGTATTACGGCAAATGCACAACAGTTTTCTCTTTACAATAGTCGCACACTGTATGACAGTTTTGAGAACCCTTCCCAAAGAGCCTATCAAGTGGATACCAGTAAGCGAATAGCCTTCAATTTTTTTATTCCCACAATTAGTTTCAATACTACCTTTTCTGGTCCAGCAGAATCATCGTTTAAGACATTAATTTACAATGGATTATTTAATGGGCGAGACCTTGTATTAGGACAAAACAGAAAAAACATTCTTACTTTAAATTCGAATAATTACATAGCGATGCTTCGAATATTAAAATCTGTAAAGAATTATCAAGAAATTGGTGTGTCCTGGCAAATTAGAAGTGATACACGAGCTGAAGTAACGAATGAGGTATTTGCGGTTTTTGATGATTATAGATTATTCGAAGGAAATGCTACAAATGATTTATTGAATGTAAATGCTTATAATCAAAACTATCATCAATTCAGTCTAGCTTACCGTCAAAACCCCACAAAACGATTGGCTGTTGGAGCAAAATTTAGTGTCTTGAGTGGCATTAGCTATAGTAATTTACAAGTTTCAAAGTCAGATGTTGAGATTGATGAATTAGCAGATATCATGAAAGTCTCATTAGCAGGTAGATTTCGATCAAGTTTCAAATTTGACAAGTTTCAAAATGAAATGATAAAACCTAATTTTAAAAATCCGGGATTTTCGCTTACAGCAAGTGCTAGTTATAAATATCGTAATGGCTGGTTTGTGATGTGGAATTTAAAGGATGTGGGATTCATTAAATGGAATAAAGAATCATTTGAGTACGATTTTGATACTGGGAAGATGATAATTAATAATGCCTCAAGAGAAAGTGCAGATGAAAGACTTGCCGATAGTATTGATCGAAAAATAAGTTTATCATCAAAAAATAAATCTTATTTGAGTGCATTAAATGGAAAATTAGAGGTATTATTCAATAAAAATTTCGGCAATTATAGGCCGAATTTGATTCTTTCAAAAAGCGTTTACTACAAAGGAGGAGATATCGCCTTGGTAAATAATTTCCATGTAAAAAACTATGTATTTACAGGAATGGCAGATTATAATACGAATGGGTTTTTACAGCTAGGCGGCCAATTTATGGTTAAGAAACCAAATTTTGAGTTCTATGGTGGCAGCGATCACTTGGTAAAAACAGTTGAAATATTTAAAAACGCCACCAACAATGGAAGTGAGTTTAGTAAGGGTTATACTGGAGCTTCCTTTTATATGGGTCTTGCATTTAAATTTGGGAGAATATTAGAGCATCCAGCAAACGCGACTCAAATTCCTGGCTTTACAAAAGACCCAGATGGAGGCTTTTTAAAGAAATTAATTAAGAAAAAAGACTAAATATTATCCTTTTTTGGGGTTGTTACCAGAAAATCTTTTAAATAAAAAGGTTCGAAATAAGCAACATCTTCAAATTGAGCCTGATTAAACTTTTGAATAGCTAGATCGTTTAAATGTGAAGCAGACGTTGAAAAATCTACGAAATTTATATTTCCATGATTGGAGAAAAGGGTCTTAAATTTATCAGATCCATCTCCAAATAAAAAAAGTTGATGCTTTTCGAATTCTTTAAATGATTCTTCATCCACAATTTTAGCACTTACTGCTTCCACAAGTCTTAAATCTTTGCGATATACCCCAGTATAAACCTCCATCCTTCTGGCATCTAGCATAGGAATTAAAAGTCCTGTATCAGGAATTGCCACAGTTTTTATTAATCCTGAAGCCATAGCTTCAATAGTATCTATCGCGATTAAAGGAATATCGAGCGCATAGCATAGTCCCTTAGCGGTAGAAACACCAATTCTCAATCCGGTATAAGAACCTGGACCCATACTAACCGCAACAGCCTGTAAATCAGAATAGTTTTTCTTAGCGTTTAACATCACTTCCTCGATAAAAACTGTAATTTGGCCAGCGTGTATATTTGATTCATTGAGTTCTTTAAGGGCAATTATATGTCCATTTTCGCTTAACGCTACTGAGCAAGTAGTTGTAGCAGTTTCGATAAGTAAGATCAAAGGATTTTTCATAGATACAAAGGAGCGAAATTATCAACAAATAAAAAACATCAAGGAACTGGATCATGACCATGAGCACCCCAAGGGTGACAGCGAGCGATACGTTTGATAGTTAACCAACCCCCTTTAAATGCTCCATGTTTTTGAATGGCTTCCAAACCATATTGGGAGCAAGTCGGATTAAAACGGCAGGATTGACCAAGAATTGGAGAGATTAAATACTGATAAAATTTAATCAGCAATAGGAACAGTGCAGAGAAGGCCTTATTTATTAATTTACCTAACATACTGGTTCAGAAATATTCTTCTTTAAACGTTGAATAGCACTAATAAATTTCTTTTCAAGACTTGCATATTCACTAATTTCATTGCCAATATAATTAATGGCAAGAATTATCTTTTCTGAACGCTGATTGAGGAATGGATAAAGCATTTCAGACTTATTCAAACGGTAAATTTCACGAATTCTACGTTTGAGTAAATTTCGGTCTACAGCTTTCTTAAATCTTTTTTTAGGAATACTAATCAGTATTTGAGCAGGAAAAGGCAAATCTGAATCGGCAGCTAACCAAATAATGCGGAAAGGATAAACTAAAAAAGAAGAACCATTATGATAAAGCTTATCAATAAGCTTTACGTTACATAATCGTTCTTCTTTGTTAAAACTGTTCATTTTGATTGTTTAATTAGCCTAAAATCAAGTAGAAAATAATCTACAAGATCGTAAAAGACTACGAAAATACAATCAAAGTTATGCTTTATGGCGACGTTCGTCAGATACTGATAGTCTCTTTCTACCTTTAGCTCTTCTAGAAGCTAATACCCTTCTTCCGTTTGCACTGCTCATACGCTCTCTAAATCCGTGCTTATTTCTTCTTTTTCTTTGAGAAGGCTGGAATGTTCTTTTCATGACTTTTTAATCTATTATTACTCTAAAAAACAGGAATGCAAATATAAGCTTGATTTTTCACAATTCAAACAATTGATTTAAAATAAGTCAATGTTTAAAAAAAATGCTTTTTTCAATGCTTTAAACAATTCATAAACACCTTAATTCAATCAATTAGCTCGAAACTTAACATATATGAATCAAATAAAGGCGATTATTTTGTTTGCTGCTTCAATAAATCTCTTATTTCTGTAAGCAGTGTTTCTTCCTTACTAGGTGCTGGTGGCGTAAGAGGTGCAATTTCTTCTTTGCGTTTCAGCGTATTCATAGTTTTTATGACTGCAAAAATACAAAAAGCAACAATCAAAAACTGAATAACGGCATTAATGAAATTTCCATAACGAATGGCAACTTCTTCTACCTTATTAACAGCATCCGCTGTAATTAGTATAAATTTCTTATCGGAAAAGTCAACACCACCCGTAAGAAAACCTAATGGCGGCATCAAAACATCATCAACCAATGAGGTAATAATCTTCCCAAATGCAGCTCCAATAATCACGCCGACCGCTAAATCGACTACATTACCCTTGGAGATAAATTCTTTAAACTCTTTAATAATTGCCATAATTATTCTAGTATTTTTTCCTCTAATCCACAATTATAAACTTTTTATTTAACCTAAACAAAAACAATTTTCTGTGAAGATGTTTACAATAATTACATTTTATCTATTCCATACGCCATTAATTGTGTAATTTTGTATTAGAATTTCTATCATGTTAAGACAAAATCTTCAGCAAAAGCTTCTTCAAAAACTTTCTCCACAACAAATTCAATTCATCAAATTGTTGCAGGTACCCACTGTATCACTTGATACAAGAATTAAAGAGGAGTTAGAAGAGAACCCAGCGCTTGAAGACATGAGTTTGGCAAACATGAATGAACCTATTGAAGAGTATCCTGATCGCGACCCAGATGACACTTTCAATTCGGAAGATAGTCAGGAAAGCATGGATGAATTTAATGTTGACGACTATCTTCAGGATGATAATATTAATGATTTTGGCTCTAAATATGAGCAAAACGGGGATGATGATGAGGAGCGAAAGGAAATTCCCATAGCGGTACAAAATTCATTCTTCGAGAGTTTACAAGCACAGCTAGATCTAGAACCCTTATCCGACAAAGACTTTAGAATTGGACAGCAGATTATAGGAAGCCTAGATGATGATGGTTATCTAAGAAGGCCGATAAACTCACTAATTGATGACCTTGCTTTTTCACAAAATGTATTTGCTGAGGAGGAGGAAGTATTGGAAATATTAAAAGTTATCCAAACATTTGACCCAGCAGGAGTTGGCGCAAGAGATTTACAAGAATGTTTATTGATACAGCTTCATAAAAGAGAACAAACACCATCTGTTGTAAAAGCTGTAAGAGTTGTTGAAGATTTTTTGGAAGAGTTTACGAAGAAACATTATGACAAGCTTGAGAGAGCCTTAAATATGGATTCGGAGGAGCTAAAAGAGGTAATCCATGAGATTCTTAAGTTAAATCCTAAACCAGGTGATTCGAATGCGGTAACCACAAAGCAGCTTCAAATTATCCCAGATTTTCATATAAGCAATAATGATGGCATATTATTTTTGACCTTAAATTCAAAAAATGCTCCTGAATTACGTGTAAGCAGATCTTACCAAGACATGTTTGAGCATTATGACAAATCGGCTCAAAAAGATAAAAAACTAAAGGAAGCTGTACAATTTGTAAAGCAAAAATTAGATTCTGCGAAGTGGTTTATTGATGCTATCAAACAACGTCAACAAACCTTGCTAAAAACGATGAATGCCATCATGCATTATCAATATGATTATTTCTTGACCGGCGACGATAAAAATCTGAAGCCAATGATTTTGAAAGACATCGCAGATCGAATTGGGATGGATATTTCTACTGTTTCGAGAGTTGCGAATTCAAAATATGTACAGACTGAATTTGGTACCTTTTTATTAAAATCATTTTTCTCGGAAGCTATTCAAATGGAAAGTGGCGAGGAAGTCTCGAACAAAGAGGTAAAGAAAATTTTGGAAGAATGTATTGGAAAAGAAGATAAAAGACGCCCTCTTGCGGATGAAAAGCTAACAGAAATTTTAAAAGAACAAGGTTATAATATTGCCAGAAGAACGGTAGCCAAATACCGCGAGGCGATGAACATACCTGTTGCGAGACTAAGGAAAGAGCTTTAAAAATGGGCTTTTCTTACCAACTTTTTTGAGGGCAGGTAACTTTATATCTGTTATTGAGATAAATACCTAGCACAACTTCGTGACTTCCATTACTCACTCGATTTAAACCCGAAGTAGTAAAATCATATGAATAGCCGATATTCATAAAAGATCCTAAATGAAATCCAGCCATTCCGGCAAATGCATCATCTTTCCGGAAGCTACCACCTACCCATAATCGATCTTTATAAGCAACTTTTAAGTTTACATCAACAGATGCTGGTACAGGATTTACTGATTTAATAAGAGCAGAAGGCATTGCAGCAAAATCATCTCCTAAATAGAATTTATACCCTAGGCTTGCAAAAAAGTGAGGAACATTACTGCCTTGATTATAATTAACAGGATCATCACTAAATCCAATGGGGTTTTTTAATAATTGTTGAGCCGAAATGCCTGCAAAAAAACGTGGCCCATACAACCATATTCCTGCACTCATATCAGGCTTAAACTGATTGAAATTATCCCTACCCATAGCCTGATCAGTTGGGTTTTCAAGTTGAACTTGTGTTTTATCAAGAAAAATTTTTGAAACACCTCCAGCAACTCCAACAGAAACATTAATCTGCTCAGTTATTCCGATGTGGTAGGCATAATTTAAATTTACATCAGTACGTGAAATAGGACCTGCTCTATCTGAAACCGCAGTAAATCCAACTCCATGATGAGGCTCGGAAGCCATATAATTTTGAAGATATGAGCGATTATTGGGGTTTGATCCCCCACCCTCCGCAACAGAAGTGGAAGTCCCATAACGGAATTTATTACCCAATGGAGCATGTATAGATACATATGATGTAACTGGAGCGCCACTTAAGCCTTGCCACTGACTCCTATATCCTGCTTTTACATCAATATAATTCTCTATACCTGCAATTGCTGGGTTTAAAACAAAATTATTTAGAATATATTGTGTGTACTGTGGTTTCTGCTGCGACTTTGCTGCAAAGCCAAAAAAAATACAGAATATTGTTATTACCGCTTTATTCATCCTTATCATTTTTGAGTCTGTTACTCATCCCTGTCATATTAACCTTAGCGGTTTAAATTTCAGGATTAAGGTAGTAAATAATGTTTCAATAAATAATATAAAGAGCAAATATGTTTAATAAAAACAATGACCATTATATTTTTGTTTCGGGTTAATATATTTTAAAAACAAAAAGTCAATTACCTAATCAATAAATTATTTCTTTTTAATTAATAATTATAAATATATTGATTAATTATTATTTTTATTGATTTTAAATTAATAAATATTATTATTGTAATATTAAAAAGCCTAAAGAAAACTCTCTAGGCTTTTTAAAAAATGAAATGAACAGTTTATTTTTTAATAGAATCAATTATCGCCAAGGCTTCTTTGGTTGAAGCAATAAGTTCGGCATATTTTTTATTATCCATTACATCTTTACTCACCAATTTACTTCCCATTCCAACGGCACAAACACCTGATTTAAACCAAGCTTCAATATTAGCTTTATCAAGCTCAACACCACCTGTAGGCATAAATAATAAATTTGGGAACAATTCTTTGATTGCAGACATAAAACCTGGACCAAGAATATTACCAGGAAATAGTTTAACCATTTTAGCTCCTAATGTCTCAGCTTTTATAATTTCACTCGGCGTCATACATCCAGGAACCCATAATAAATCGTACTTATCAGCAACTTCAGCAACGCTTTCAACTAAACCTGGACAAATAATATAGTCGGCACCCGCATCAATAAATGTTTGAGCCATTTTACCATCTTTTATGGTACCAATTCCGAGATACATTCCCTTAAGCTCTGAATCAACAACTTTACGCATAGCTTTAAAATTAGCAAGCGCCGCTTCCCCTCGATTGGTATATTCTACTGTACGAATTCCTGCCGAATACAATGCTTTTAATAATTCAATACTTGTTTCTTCATCTTTATTGAAGTATAATGGCAATATACCCTGCTCTGGGATTAATTTTAAGAGTTCTACTTTTTTACTCATATTAATCGTTTAATAATAATTTTGAGCCTCTAATTTAAATAATAAATAATAATTCAGACTAATGATTTTAAAACTCAATGCTTTTCGTAACAATTTGAATTAAAAATAAGATTTTGAGATGATTTAAGCTTTTATTTGTCGCTCATTAGTGTATTTTTGTTTTAGCGAACAAGAATTTTTAACAAGCATTTTTTCATATAAATACAAAATAAATCATGGCTAAGAAAGTCGTAACACTTGGAGAGATAATGATGAGATTATCCACTCCTGATTTCAAGAGATTTGTACAGAGTGATAGTTTTGATGTTACTTATGGTGGCGGCGAGGCGAATGTTGCTGCTGCATTATGTAATTACGGACTCAATGGAACATTCGTTTCGAAAGTACCTAATAACCCTTTAGGACAAGCAGCAATTAACCATTTACGCCGTTATGGTGTTGATACCCAGTTTGTTGCTAGAGGTGGAAATAGATTAGGAATTTATTTTCTGGAAACTGGTGCATCCATGCGAGCATCTCAAGTGGTTTACGACCGTGCTGATGCATCTATTGCAGATGTTGATGCGTCTGAATTTGATTTCGACAAAATTTTTGAAGGAGCTGATTGGTTTCATACAACAGGAATTACCCCTGCTTTGAGCGATAAGGCCGCAGCATTAACTGAGGCAGCCTTAAAAGCAGCTAAAGCTAGAGGAATTACTACTAGCATCGACCTTAACTACCGAAAAAAATTATGGAGCAAGGAAAAAGCTAGAGAAGTAATGACCCGACTTTGTCAGTATGTAGACGTTTGCATTGGTAATGAAGAAGATGCAGATACCACATTAGGCTTTACAAGTAAGGGGACAGATGTAACAAAAGGAGAGCTTAATTTAGATGGCTACAAAGATGTTTTTCAGCAGATGAAGGCAAAATTTGGCTTTAAATATATTGCATCCACCCTAAGAGAAAGCCATAGTGCCTCAGATAATGGTTGGTCGGCATTAGTATATGATGGTACCGAATTCTATCATACCAAATCTTATGAAGTTAGAATTGTTGACCGTGTAGGAAGTGGAGATTCATTTGCAAGTGGTTTCATTTACGGCTTAGTAACTGGAATGAAGATGAGCGATGCAGCTGAGTTTGGTGTTGCCGCATCAGCTATTAAGCATACAATTCCGGGCGATTTAAACCATGCAACATTAGCTGAAGTTAAAGATTTGGTTGGTGGAGATGGCTCTGGTCGCGTTCAGAGATAAATAAACTCATTTTAAATCCGCCTCAAAAAGGCGGATTTTTTTTTAATTAAAATAAAAATTATGATCATAGATAGTTTAGAGAATGCCAAGAGGTACACAAGCATTCATCCACTTTTTGCTGAGGCCTTTAAGTACATTGAGTCAATCGATTTAAAAAACGCTGAAATCGGCAAAACTGACCTCAGTGAAGGATTAAAAATAATAGTAGCCGAAAAGGGAGGAATGACGAAAGAGGAATCTACTGCAAAATTTGAATGTCATAATCAAAACATCGATATCCAACTATGCATTACTGGTAAAGAAAAAATGGGTTGGAAGTCGCGCCAATCGTGCAAATCACCAAGAGGTGAATATAATTCGGAAAAGGATGTATTATTTTACGATGATGCTCCTGACATGTATTTTGAATTAACTGACAATCAATTCGCCATTTTCTTTCCTGAGGATGTACATGCACCTATGATTGGAGATGATGTTATTAAAAAGTTAATTGTTAAAGTAAGAGTCTAATTCAATTATTATCAAAAAAGGGATGTTTTGATTGCTCAAAACATCCCTTTTTTGTTCGAATTTCAGGAATTAGCAATTTTTTCCAAGTATTTCTCTGAAAGTGTGTGGGTAACTTCTCCTGGCTTGCCATCGCCAATCAATTTTCCATTAATTTTTACTACAGGTAAAATATTTTTGGTTGAACTTGTAATAAAAACCTCTTTGGCTTGGCGAAGCTCTTCCAAGCTGATATCCCTAGCTTCCGTTTTAAAAAGAGTTTGAGACAGCTCCAATACATGTTTTCTACTTACTCCTTTGAGCATTTCAAATTCAGGAGTTAAAACCTGATTATCCTTACTTACAATAAAAATATTGGCCCTTGGACATTCCCGAATAAATCCTTTACTATGGTACAAAACATCGTCAGCTTTCTTCTCTTTTAATACAGGTTGTAACCAAATGGCATGAAGATAATCGAGCGTCTTTGCGCCAGAAAATTGCCTTTGATACTCATCAGTAACGATGCTTATACCCTCTTCATTTAGTCTATTAGGAATATGAAAATTCTGCTGACTAATAATTAAATTGGGTTCAGCAATTGTGAAACCATCGGGAGAAAAACCGCCTGTAAGAATGATTTTTATACCTGAGTCGCCTAAATTATTGGTAGCTATAAGCTTTAAGATCATATTTCTAAGCTCATCTCTGCTTGTTTTAAAATCCAAACGCATTGACCTTGCCGAATGAAAGAAACGATCGAGGTGATCTTCTAAAAAAATAGCCTTATTATCAATTGTTTTAAGAAAATCAAATATTCCATAACCCCTTTGAATGGCAAGATCTGTTATGCTTAACTGCGCTTCGTCCGCAAGAATTAAAGAATTATTAAGCCATACATGAAGTTTATTCATTATTTCAAAAAATTATAAATTAAAATAAAGGCTGAAAAATGCCTAAACAATAATAAACAATTATTTAAAGCTTTGACTAAGGAAGGCTAAGGAAAATTACAAATTCAATAAATGGTAAAATTTTAAATAGCTAATAGTTTTTCTAAAAAATTATGAAACCTTAGACTTATATTGCATTTGTATATTAATATACGAAAAAAAAACGGAAAAATCAAAGAAAAAACGGATCATTCGAAAAAGACTATTTCAAATAATACCACAAACCATGCGCAGCTCCAGACTTTATTTCACAGCATTGACATTAATCTTGTCGCTTAACTTAGCATTTGCACAAAAAGCATCTGTATTAGAGGGGAAAGTTATTGTTATTGACCCCGGTCATGGTGGTACGGCTGCAACAGATAGTTATCGTCAGGGCCCAACAGGCGAACGTGAAGAATGGATTGACCTTAGAGTAGGATTAATTCTAAAAGAATTACTGGAGGCCAAAGGAGCTAAAGTTTTAATGACTCGCACAAGCGATGTTTTTGTCCCTCTTGCTGATCGATCTAAACTAGCTTTAGACAATAAAGCTGATTTCTTCGTTTCAATTCATCATAATGCTACTGCTGATTCAAGTGTTAATTTTCCGATTATCTATTATCACGGATTAGCGTCTTCAAATAAAGCTGGACTGAACTTTAGCAAAGAGTTGGCTAAAAACTTAGTAAAGTACATGTACAAAACAAAAGTACCGGTGAGTATAGTGTCAGATTTTACCGTGTTTTCATCTGCAGGATCATCTGTTCTACGAGGTACATATGGCATTCCGGGAGTTTTAGCTGAGGCATCATTATTTACTAACCCAGAAGAAGAATCACGTTTAAAACAGAAGGAGCACAATTATAATGAGGCATTTGCTTTTGCGATGGCAATTGAGGATTTTTTTAAAGGAAGCATACCTCTTATTCAACCCAAAATCTCATCTGATTTTCCAACACCATTTGCTACACTTCAAGAGGCAGAGCGCATGAGCCCTATTGCAAAACGCTGGTATCAAGATTATCTCGATGCTAAAGAATTGATGAAGAGCAAGAATAAAGAAAACCTTCAAAAAGCCTTTGATCTATTTACACAATCAGCCAAATCATTTCCAGATTCTTATGTTGCTGGAGAATGCCATAAATACAGAGCTGAAATTTTAAACAAATTAGGCAAAATTGATGAAGCCTTACAAGAGGAAAAAAGAGTCAGAGAATTTTATCCAAACTAAAAAAATTAACATTCCCAGGTCTATTCTGGGAATGTTAAATCTTTTAATTCCTTTGTTAAATCAATTATAAAACCTTTGAGAATGGCATATCTAGGTTTTGATTCACTAAACAGAACAAATTGAGCTTGATGACCGATTGTAGCGGTTTGCACGGGACTATTATCCTGATTAGTGAGATGCAATATTCTTCCACTTACTGATCCGATAGGAGTTTGAGCATCCGTATATTTTACATATAAATACCCTTCTTTTAGGAGTTCAAATTCGTCATCACGGCTCAAGCTATCCCATTCTGCTTTCATTAAAAATTTGACTTTTCCTGGGACAAGATTCAAACTCGAAGCCTCAATTTCTTGATGACCATAGCTAAGCTCCATATCGCCAATCTCTTCTACACGTCCATTGTAGGTCATGCTCGTGAAATTTGGACCTTTTATTTGTGCTAAGTTTATCCCAAGATTAGTTCTAAATGCTATTCCCTCTTTTGTGATGCTAATATTACGAATCAGTAAATCGTAAAGCGACCGACTATTTTCTGGAATGGCATCATATTTTGCAAGGCTTTGGCTTTCATAAGAATTAGTTGCGATCGACTCTAAAGCCCTTAGTAAAGCGTAAAAATTAAGCTTACGAATGAACTGCTTCTCAGGATCAGCGCGAAAGCCACCCGATTCAATTAAAATAGTTGAAATGCCCATAGCTTGAAATGTATCACCAAAACAACGGGGGTCAAAAGCATCATCATATTTGGCAACATTACCTGGGGATTTACTTTGCAAGACATCATTCATCTCTAGAATCAATTGCGTAGCCCTTTTCCTGCTCTCATTCATGTCTTTAGGATAATTATAAGCTGGGGCAAGAAAAGAGATTGTGGCGGTTTTATCGGTACGACCAGCCGCATATAGCGTACTCTGGTCATGTAAATTAAAAGCAATTTCAGGGTTTAGCCTTTTGGCAATATCCATTAAGGTTCTGCCTTCAGGAGTAACCAATAAACGTGCATCACGATTGATATCAATTTCAAGCTCATTCCTTCTCTTCCATTCTTGAGCACCATCTGGATTTAACATCGGGACAAAATGAAGTTCCAGATTATTTTTAATCAACCTACGTAGAGGATCGAATTCATCATTCCCAGATAAAAAATTAAATAAATCAAATAAAGCCATGGTGGCAGTTGATTCATCTCCATGCATTTGCGACCATAGTAAAACCTTAGTCTTACCCCTACCAAAAGATAAATGATTAATACTTCGTCCACGAACAGATTTACCAATTTCCTCATTGATAAAAAGTCCCGAATTAACGTGCTTCTGTATCAATTGAACTACATCAGCATGCTTTATGAATCGGTTTTGAATTGTTGCCTCGTGAAAAAGATCATAATTATCCCAAACTTGATCTAGCTCACTTTTAACTTTTAAAGAATCTTGAGCGAATCCAAATTGAACGATAACAAAAAGAAAGGCCGTGAAAATTATACGTTTGAAATCCATAAATGAATAATTAATTGATAAAAATACAAAATTTACATTTCCTATATTCGTTTAGTATTTATTAGTAATAAAAAACTAAAAATGTTCACATTTCTGATATCAATCATGCTATTTACAACACCGATAAGTGATCAATTAAATCACAATAGTGAAGATCTAAAAAAGGAAATACAGAAAGAATTAGCTAAAAACAAGGGCACCTTTGCCTTAGCCTTTAAAAATCTTACAAGCGGTGAAGAAATTTTAATCAATGAAAAGGAAAGTTTCCATGCGGCAAGCACCATGAAAACACCAATTTTGATTGAAGCATATAAGCAAGCTGCAGAGAAAAAGATTTCTCTTGAGGAGAATTTAACCATAAAAAACGAGTTTAAAAGCATTGTAGATGGCAGTATTTTCTCTTTAGACCCAAAAGATGATAGCGATACTGAACTTTATGAAAAAATAGGCAGCAAGGTTAAAATTTATGATCTACTTTACCTCATGATCATAAAAAGTAGCAATTTGGCTACCAACATAATTATTGAGCTTGTTGGAGCACAAAAAGCCAATAATACCATGCGTGAGATTGGAGCAAATGATATTCAGGTTTTACGTGGAGTTGAAGATGGCAAAGCATTCAGAAAAGGCCTAAATAATACGAGTACAGCATACGATCAATTATTGATTTTCACCAAAATGGCTCAAGGTGAACTAGTAAATAAATTTTCCTCAGATGCGATGATTAAAATCTTACTCGATCAAGAATTTAATGATAAAATACCTGCAGATTTACCCCAAAATGTAAAAGTGGCCCATAAAACTGGCTGGATAAATGGTGTTAATCACGATGCGGGAATTGTTTTTCTTCCTGATGGCCGCAAATATGTATTAGTCTTCCATTCTAAAGATTTGGAAAATGATAAAGACGCAATTAAAAGCATGGCAAAAATCTCTAAAATGATTTATGATTATGTTGTTCAAAAATAATTGAAAAACATGATTGTAAAATATTCATTATTGTCAAGTTTACTAATATTTATATTGTTTAGTTCCTTTAAAAATCCTAAAAACAAAGGCTTAGAATTAAAGGCTTATACAATTGAAGGTTTTGCACAAGGAACGAGTTATCAAATCACATATTATGCTGAAAAACAAATAGTTAGTAGCAAATCCATTCATCAAATATTTACTGAATTAGATAGTTCTCTATCCATTTACAAGCCCTATTCATTGATCAATAAATTCAATAATTCAGAAAATGGGTTCATAATGGATGAGCACCTTTCAAAGGTTGTAAAGCGTTCCCTAAAAATCTGGGATGAAAGTGAAGGCGTATTCGATATCAGCATTTTACCCTTGATAGATGCTTGGGGTTTTGGTGTAAAGAAACACAATAAGAAGCCAAGTGATTCAGATATTGCACAAGCACTTTCCTGTTCTGGTTCTGATAAGCTTAAAATTAAAGGCCAAATGCTGATAAAGACCAAACCCTGCCTAAAAATTGACGTAAATGGAATTGCTCAGGGCTATAGCGTAGATTATATTGCCGAATTTTTAGACAAAAAAGGAGTAAAAAACTATCTAATTGAAATTGGTGGAGAAATACGTGTGAAGGGAAGAAAACAACCTGGAAATCAGCGAATGCGTATTGGGATTGAACAAGCCTCCACTAATGATAGTGCAGCGCTACAAAAAATACTGCAATTAGGATCAGGTGCAATAACAAGTTCAGGGAATTATCGCCAATTTAAACCAAGTGGGACTACACAACTTTCTCATTTAATGGATATAAAAACGGGCAAACCCCTTGATAATCAAATTATTAGTGTTACTGTTCGCGCAAAAAATGCAATGAGTGCCGATGGTTACGATAATGCATTAATTGGCATGGGCATTGAAAAAGCTTTCCAATTTCTAAAAAAGCATAAAAAACTAGATGCTTATTTTATTTATAAAGACAGTCAGGGTATCGTAAGGGATACTGCTAGTCAAAAGTTCTTTAGATAATATAAAAATAACTAACTTATTGAACGATCTAAATGAACATATCCCCCATCAACATGGAAAAACTGCCCTGTGGTGTGCGAAGATTTATGAGATAATAAAAATGCTACGGCATCAGCAATTTCATTGGCCGTGGTCATGCGTTTGCCTAAAGGAATTTTGCTAATGATTTCTTGTAATTTTTCTTCAGGATTTGGAAGACTTTGAATCCACGTTTCATACAGAGGTGTATAACATTCGGCAACAATAACTGCATTTACACGAATATCATCTTTTAACAATTCAACAGCCCATTCGCGAGTTAAGGCATTTCGGGCACCATTAGAAGCAGCATAGGCAGAAGTCCCACCCTGCCCTGTTTCAGCAACTTTAGAGCCAATATTTACAATAGAACCTTTAGAAGCTTTAAGTGCAGGTAAAGCATGATGAGCCATCAAATAGTAATGAATTACATTTTTATGAAGACTTTCTACAAAGCGTTCATAATTGCCTGATTCAAGTCCTACACCATCATTAACCCCTGCATTATTAACCAATCCATCGATTTTACCAAAATTATCAAGTGTAATTCTAACAACCTTTTCACATTCAGAAGGTTTAGTTAATTCTGCAACAATTTGAACTGCTCTACCACCAAGGGATTCAATTTCAGATAATAACTTCAGATTATCAGCTTCATTTCGTCCAACAATCACCGGTATTGCACCCTCTTCGGCTAAAACTTTCACAATTCCTGCTCCAATACCCTTGGCACCACCTGTTACAATAATTACCTTGTCTGTTAGTTTAAGATCCATGAATTCTATCTAAAATATTATCAATTAAAAAATTGCTCGCATTAATCCAGTTTATAGAACGTTGATGCGTTTTTTCCCCATATTAATTCTTGCTCTGAATGGGTCAATTTTGCAATATATTCATCAACTAGCTTACAAACCATTGAGTATTCCGCTGCGAGTTTACATACCGGCCAATCAGAGCCAAACATGAGTCGCTCGGGACCAAAAAGCTCCAATACCTTATCCATATAGGGATAAATATCTTCTTTCTTCCAATTTTTAAGATTTGCCTCAGTCACCATTCCTGAAAATTTACAATACACATTCTGAAAAGAGGCAATATCTTTCAAATTCTTATCCCAGGGTGAAAAAACACCATTTTTAATATCCGGTTTTGCGAGGTGATCAATTACAAAAGCTTGGTCACTTATCAGTTTTAAAATATTGGGAAGATGTTGCGGAAAAACCAAGATATCATAAGTATATCCATAAGATTTTAAAGCATTCAAGCCTCTTTTAAATTCAGGCTTAAGCACAAAATCTACTGGTTCAGCTTGTAAAATATGCCTAAAACCTTTTAATAATGAAAATTGAGAATAATAATCCAAACGTTCATCAATATTTTCGGCACATAAATCAATCCAACCAACTACCCCTTTAATAAAGCTATTTTGGGATGCTAGATGAAGCAAAAAATCAGTTTCCTTTTCCGATTGATCAGCTTGAACGGCAATGCATCCATCAAAACCATTCGAATCCAAAAGAGGTTTTAAATCTTGAGGAAGAAAATCACGTCGAATAACTTCCATTTCATCATTGATCCAACTATCTCTTACCGGATCAAAAACCCAGAAATGTTGATGAGAATCAATCTTTAGCATAAGCTATTGCTTCCTGTTTAGAGATACCTAAACCATCAATACCTAGCTCAACAACATCACCATGCTTAAGGTAAACTGGTGGATTTAAGCCCAATCCCACCCCAGCTGGAGTCCCTGTAGAAACCACATCTCCAGGTAAAAGAGTCATGAATTTGCTTACATAAGAAATCAGAAATGGGATATTGAAAATTAAGTCGTCAGTATTGCTATCCTGCAACATCTTACCATTAAGTTTAAGCCAAAGTCTCAAATTATGAGGATCAGCAATTTCATCTTTGGTAGCTAAAAATGGGCCTAATGGGGCAAACGTATCGCAACCCTTACCCTTATCCCAAGTTCCACCACGTTCTAATTGCCATTCGCGCTCCGAAACATCATTATGAAGTACATAACCTGCTACATAATCCATTGCATCAGCTTCCGAAACATAAGATGCTTTTTTACCAATTACAAATGCAAGCTCCACCTCCCAATCCGATTTAACGGAATCTTTAGGAATGATAATTGGATCAAATGGCCCGGATAAAGAAGTAGTAGATTTCATGAACAAAATAGGCTCTGCAGGGATTGCCATATTTGATTCGGCAGCATGCTTAGCATAATTTAGGCCAATGCATAATATTTTTGAGGGACGGGCAATCGGAGAGCCCAAACGTTCTTTATCGCTAATCACAGGCAATTGACCTTCATGAGCTTTTAAAAATGTCTCTAATCTTTCTAGCCCATTATTCTCAAAAAAGGCTTCGTTATAATCTTCACCAAAAGCGGAGGTATCGTATTTAATCTCACCGATTAGAACACCAGTTTTTTCTTGTCCGTTTTTACCCCATCTAATTAATTTCATTTTATGCTATTTTTATTTATTTATATTTTAAACAATAATATATTTTTATAAGAAATTTATTATTTTTTATATTAATTTATTATCGATTTTAACTATTTAACTTGATATATCCCCCATCAATTGGATAATCATTTCCGGTGATGAAACTAGCTTCATCTGAGCAAAGATAGAGCGCTAATCCTGCAATATCATCTGGATTCGCCATTCTACCAATGGGTTGAGATTTAGACAACTTTTCAAACATTTCTGCTTCCTTACCTGGATAGTTTTTAGCGATAAAGCCATCCACAAAAGGAGTATGAACTCTTGCAGGAGAAATGCTATTGCAACGAATATTATCCCCTAGGTAATCTTTAGCCACCGAAAGAGTCATGGCATAAATAGCCCCTTTACTCATGGAATAGGCAAAACGATCGGCAACACCAACAATGGCCGCAATGGAAGCTAAGTTTAAAATTACGCCACCACCATTCGCTTTCATCAAAGGAATACTTGCAAAAAGGCAGTTATAGGCACCCTTCACATTTACATTGTAAATACGGTCGAAATCTGCAGCACTAGTCGTATCTGCTCTTCCTACATGCGCTATACCCGCATTATTCACCAAAATATCAATCTTACCTATGCTATTAAACATAGCGACCACCTTTTCTTGATCAGAAACATCGCAAGCATGAACGGCAGCTTTACCCCCATTTTTTTCAATTTCTTTGCAAACAGTCCGACCGGCATCCTCATTAAGCTCTACAATGTTTACAAAAGCACCCTGACTTGCAAATACATTAGCAATTCCTCTACCGATACCACTACCCCCACCCGTAATTACCGCTATTTTCCCTTTTAAACTAAACATACTCATTAATTAAATTATTTTTAAAGTGAAACTCCACGCTTCCAGGGAATAAAATCATCTTGTCCCAATTGCACTGCTTTAGGCTGAACTTCACCATTAGCTACGCTTATCACATAATTAAGAATTCTATGCGCATTTTCTTGGATAGTTTCTGCACCATCGATAATTGTACCGCAGTTAATATCGATAATATCAGGCATTTTCAAGAAGGTATTTGTATTTGTGCTCAACTTAATTACTGGCGCTATGGGATTTCCTGTTGGAGTACCTAAACCTGTTGTAAATAAAACAATGTTAGCACCAGACGCTACTTCAGCAGTAGTACTTTCCACATCACTTCCCGGAGTACAAAGAAGGTTTAAACCACCTTTTGTTACCTTTTCAGGATAATCGAGCACAGCTGTTACAGGAGATGTACCTCCTTTTTTTGCTGCACCAGCCGATTTCATGGCATCCGTAATTAATCCATCTCTAATATTACCTGGTGAAGGATTTGCATAAAAACCAGAGCCATCAGCTTCAGCTTTAGCGTTGTAGGTTCGCATTAAATGCATAAAACGATTAGCAGTTTTCTCATCCACACAACGATCACTTAGCTCCTGCTCAACACCACATAATTCTGGAAATTCAGATAAAATAACAGAACCACCCATGCTCACCAAAATATCAGAAAGGTATCCAAGCGCAGGATTAGCTGATATCCCAGAAAATCCATCTGAACCACCACATTCGAGTCCGATGCATAATTTAGACAATGGCGCAGGTTTACGTGTCACTTTATTAGCCTCAATTAAACCAGCAAATGTTTGTTTTAGGGCTTCCTGCATTAAAATTTGTTCAGTTCCTAAATTCTGTTGTTCTAAAATTGCAAGTGGCTTATTAAAAGAAGCATCACGTTTTTCTATCTCATTTTGAAGAATACTTATTTGAGAATGTTGGCAGCCAAGGCTTAAAACAGTGGCTCCAGCAACATTTGGATGAGTAATATATCCTGCTATAAGTCCGCAAAGCGCATCCGAATCCATCCTCGTACCACCGCATCCCATATCATGAGTAATAAACTTAATTCCATCAATATTTGGAAAAAGTTTGCTCTGATTTAATCCTTCAGGAGTTGATTGTAGATCAGCATGAAGGATTTCTTGGGTAGTTTTACCTGTTTTATACAGTGAAATTAAGCTTTCGACCTCATTTTCGTAACTTTTTGCCTTTTTATAGCCCAATTTCTCATCCAAAGCCTCTTTTAGCACGCTCACATTACGATTTTCGCAAAATACTAATGGAATAACCAACCAATAGTTTGATGTCCCGACAGAACCATCAGCACGGTGGAAACCGTTAAATGTTTTACCTTCAAATTCAGAAACATCTGGTTTTTGCCAATCTAATTTTCGTTCAGCGAGCACAAAATCGTTTGCATCATGTTGTACATTATCTACTCGTAAAGATTCGCCCAAAGCGATAGGCTTACTTGCCCTACCCACTAGCACACCGTACATAAAAATCTTATCCTCAATAGCTAATGCTTGTAGGCTAAACTTATGTTTTGAGGCTACATCTGTGCATAAATGAAAAGTTTTTCCTTCAAATACAATCTCCTTTCCCTTACTCAGATTTTGAAGGGCTACCAAAACATTATCGTCCGGATGGATCTGTAAAAAACGATGACCTTTTCCTTCTTCCATAGTATTCAATTATAATTCAAATATTTTATCCATCAAGACCCACTTTTCGCCGGCTTTTGCACCTGGGACTGCCTGTTGATATTTCCACATGAGTGTTTCCCATTCTTGAACCTTCTCATTTCCAGCATCAGATGCCCCTTTTTTATCAAAGCTAAAAGTCTCATTAACCTCCATGATCATGAAAAGTCTATTCGAAAATCTATAAATCTGCATGTTTTCGATTCCTGAAGTACGGATACTTTCAATAATTTCTGGCCATACATTTTTATGATAAGCTTCATATTCTGCAATTAAAGCAGGATCATTTTTTAGGTCGAGGGTAAAGCAGAATCTATCCATTTGTTAATTCCTTTTTTTCAATTTTATGCCCTTTGAGTGCAAAAGCAAGAATAACTACAAAACAGATTAAGGTAACAATATAGCCAAATTGAAGCGTACCACTTAGGTCAGAGATATATCCAAAAGCGAGAGGTAAAAATGCACCTCCTACAATAGCCATCACAATTAAGCTACTACCATACTCTGTATCTTTGCCTAGTCCTTTGATACCCAAAGAAAATATCGTTGGGAACATAATTGACATGAAAAATGCGATTCCAATTACAGAATAAACTGCGATTATACCTTGCATGAAAATTGCGGGAATACACAATAAAATGCAAATAACTGAGTAAATAGCTAGCAGACGCTCTGATTTGATAAAACGCATGAAAAATACACCAATAAATCTGCCAAGCATAAATGCTAATCCGCATCCCCAGCCTAAATAATCTGCTGCTATTACCCTATCAATTTGGGCAACTTCTACAGCATATAAGATAAAGAAGCTAAAAACAGAAACTTGGGCTCCAACATAAAAAAACTGCGCAATAACTGCCCAAGTCAGGTGTTTATGACGAAAAGCCTGAAATACATTTTTACTTTCAGTTTGATTTTCGTTTTGCTCAATTTCTGGGAGACGAAGAAAATAGAAAATCACTGCAATAATTAGGATGACGCTACCCAATACAAAGTAAGGCCCTTTCACGCTCGAGGCTTCTGCCGCAAGTGCGATTTGCCTTGCATTTTCAGTCATGGCATTTAATTCTTCATCTGAGGAACCTTTCGTTAAAATAAGTCGAGCACCAATTATGGGTGCCAATGTTGCTGCTAGTCCGTTGAAAGATTGAGCAAAATTCAAACGAGATGTCGCTGTTTCCGGATCACCGAGTAGTGAAACATAAGGATTTGCAACTGTCTCCAAAATGGTTAATCCACAGGCAATAATAAATAATGCCCCTAAAAAGAATACGTATTCTCCTGTATCTGCAGCAGGAATAAACAAAAATGAGCCTAAAGCAAATAACAATAAGCCGAATATGATTCCTTTTTTATAGCCATATTTTTTCACGGCCAAGCCAGCAGGAATTGCCATCAAAAAGTAGGCAATAAATACGGATGAATCGACTAAAGACGACTGAAGATTGGTTAAACTAAATGATTTTTTAAGATGTGGGATAAGAATCGGATCGAGGTTATGAACAAATCCCCACATAAAAAACAGGGAAGTAACCATGATAAAGGGAAAGAAATACTTGTTTTTAGCCATAGGATTCTAAATTTCGATTGATAATAAATTTGCCTTTTCACATTTTCAAATGATGTAAATCAATTGAAATAATCATGCATTCGAAGGATTATATTACAATTATACTAATTCAGAATGTTTTATTTACAAGAGAATTTAAGGAATATTATATTTAATCATTAATCAAAAATCGATAAAATTATGCTTTGAAAGAAAAAGCAATGATTATTGTTTTTAGCCAAAAAATGCTAGGAATAATTAGAGCGGGAATAGTTAAATTTATATTATGACTAATAATCAATAGATATAAGATACGAAAAAATAAGCAAATCCCGAAATAAATATTGCAAAAAAGCCCCAGAGAGCAGTTTTACGCAATTCAATACTTCCCAAAACAATAACTATAAAAAATTTTACGAGTGTATTTGACAGCGCCGCAATAAGTATGGTTTGGATGGCTAGTCTTGTGCTGCCCCCAGCTTTTTCAATTTTGGCCATTGACAGTGTAATGGCATCCACATCAGTAATTCCAGAAATGGCACCAGCAAGATAAAAGCCATTATCTCCAAATTGGATACTTGCATATTTCACCAGCCATTGTACAGCAGCAAACAATAAGGCAAACTTTAGGGCGGTTAGAAAGTCTAATGGGTTTTTTAAAGCAATTTCATTATTGCTATGATTCCCATTTTCCACTTTATAGATGAGTACTGCTGTTCCAAAACCAGCACAAGTAATTATGATAATAGGTATGTGCAGCTGACTAGCCAAATTGGCATTAACGATATAGACTTCAAAAAGTATCCTTGGGAACATGATTGTACAAGCAAGTATAATTCCCACAGCATAAAAAAAGGATGATGATTTTGATTCCTTGCTCTTTCTGGAAAATGCAAGAGAAACGGAAGTGCTAGAAACAAAGCCTCCAATTAATCCAGCTAGCACTGTACCTTTTTGCCCCATGAATTTAGCGATCATATATCCCACCAAACTAGTTCCAGATACTATCACCACCATTTGCCATATTTCTTTCAAGTTCCACAGTTTATAGGGGCCAAAATTCTCTTTGGGAAGGAAGGGCATTACAAGTGCCGACATAACTACAAAAAAAATGATTGCAAGTAATTCTTGGCGTTTTAGCTTCTCAACAAAAAGGTGTAAAGATGGCTTAAAGGCCAATAAAAGCAACATCACAACCATGATGATGAGCGCAAAAAGAATCATCTTATAAAATACTAATGCACCCAAAGTAAAGGTGATTAGGAGTGCAAATTCGGATGTTCCTCCTCTATTACCTGGCATTTTAGACATTTGCACATAGGATACCACTACGAAAGCAAAAACACATGCTAAAGTTAAGCCGAATACCCAATCCCCAACAAAAGTTGATAAAAGCGCAGAAATAAAACCAAACATAGACACCATGGTGAAAGTTCGGATACCTGCAAACTGCTCCTGATGCTCAATTGCTTCTTTTGAAAATTGGCGTTCCATCCCAATGAGGAAGCCAATGCCAATGCTGCTAGCTAGACCTATTAGGTGAACTAAATTTAAATCAGAAAATTGAGAGGCACCAATCTCCATATGCTTATTTTATAATTGTTTATTTAAAAATATAAAAAACAGGATATGGGAATTTTCAATGATTCAAAATTTCAATAAATGCTTATGAATTTAATGCCCCTTATAAAACATCAAAATAAAATTCTATTCAACAAATATTATCAATTTTTCTTGAAAACTAATAATGGCACAGAAGCAATTAATGAAAATTCTGCGGTACTACTTGAAAGGAATAATTTCTCAAAAAAACCAAGATCTTGATCTGTAAACATGACTAAAATTGATGGTTTAGTCTTTTTTATTACATGTTCCAAATTAGAAACCAGATTATAAATAAGATCAATATTTTCTAATCGGTAGGTGATGTTTGTTTTAGGATAATGTTTAATCACATCCTCAATGGCTTTCATATTATCAGATGTATCAGAAGGATAATTTAAATGTAGAAGTTCGATTGTTGCTCCAAGAGGTTTTGCAAAAGCTATAACTTTATCCATTTCATGCTTTAAATTGGCTAAATCGGAGGCATAGAGTACCGATTTAATTTTCATGCTTTTATAGTTATTTGGAATTGCAATAACTGGCACTTTTGAACGCTGAATTAAATTTGTGGTATTGGTGCCAAATATTTTTTTCAGCTTCCCTTCTCCCCGCCTACTAATACAAATCAAGTCAAATTGATGATCAGTAGTATATTTAATGATGTTACTATCAATAACAAAGGAACAACTAATTACATAATGGACTTTTTCAGGTTTAGTATCTAAGGCTTTATAAATAGCAGCAACAAACTTTTCCAATTTGTTTTTAATCTTTACCGTTTCACTCTTTTCATAGCTAGTAAATCTCTTTGCATCCCAAATACTAGGCTTCATAATATGATAGGAGTGAAAAAAAGTAATTTCACATGCTTGCTGGGATGCTAATTGAATGGCAAAGCGAATACCTGCCTTTGAGTTTGCGGAAAAATCGGTTGTGGTGAGAACTTTAAGCATATTTATTGGGTTAAAGAGTGAAATTATACGTTAATTATTCAGATTCGAATCTCAAAAATGTTTGGATTATTGTCCTGAATAGCAATTTACGCTTTTCAATAGTCAAAAAATATGACGCTCGTCAATATTCATAAATATGACTGATAAATCAATCAAAATGCTTAATTTGAGAGTAGTTTAAATGGTGAAATATCAGACAATGACGAAAAACCCATTCCCCTTTCATGGCTTAAGTAATGCCGAGGTTGAGTTACGAAAAAAGGATGTTTCGGTTTCAGGGAAGGAGCAAAGTGAATTCATCATTATCCTGAAGGAAACGGTTCTTGAACCCATTTTTATTCTTTTAATTGCTTCGGCACTTGTTTATTCTTTATTGGGTGAATTTTCGGAAGCAATATTCCTGCTATCGGCAGTAGTTTTGGTCTCAACAATTTCTTTTTTTCAAAGCTTTAGAACACGAAAAGCACTTTCATTACTACAAGCTTTAACTGCTTCAAAAACTAAAGTTATTCGAGATAATAAAATCATTGAAATTGCCTCTGAAGGAATTGTTTTAGGTGATTTTTTAATTTCAGAGGAAGGTTCAGTTATAGCTGCCGACGGAGAGATTGTACATAGCAATGACTTTGCTGTAAATGAATCTGTGTTAACTGGCGAATCATTTTCACAGAGCAAAAGTAGTGCTAAAGATCAGAATAATGTATTTCAGGGCACTTTAGCTGTATCCGGATTAGCCGTTTATAGAGTAACTGCAACCGGAGACCAAAGTAGAGCGGCGCAGTTAGCCAAATTAGCCAAAGAAATTAAAACAGAAAAACCACCTCTCTACAAACAAATATTAAGTTTCGTAAAATCCATGACTATTGTAGGGCTAGTTTGCTTTCTATTGGTCTTAATATTTTACTATTTCCAAACACATAAATTCCTCGATAGTCTCCTGATGGCTCTAACATTGGCCATGTCTATCCTTCCAGAAGAGATTCCGGTTGCGTTCACAACATTTATGGCCTTGGGGGCATGGAAACTCTCAAAAACAGGAATTCTTGTCAAAGGACTTAATACGGTTGAAACGCTTGGTGCGGCAACAGTTATTTGTATTGATAAAACAGGAACCATCACCGAGAACAAAATGGAATTAGCAGCCATATATTCTCATAAAAACAAGGAATTACTCGATAAAGAGCAAATTAAGGAGCAAAAGAAGCTAAATGAAGTGGCTGAATATGGTATGTGGGCAAGTGAGCCAATTCCATTCGATCCGATGGAGATTGCACTTCACGAACATTATAAAAAACTAATTTCGAAGGATAATCGCCAGGATTTTAAGATGATCCACGAATATCCTCTTGATGGCCAGCCACCTATGATGACGCACATTTTTGAAAATGGAAAGGGAGATCGTCATATTGCTGCAAAAGGCGCACCCGAAGCAATAATGAATGTTTCGGAGCTCAGTGAAGCTGAAAAAACTGAAATTAATTTAAAAATCCAAAGTCTTGCATCACAAGGGTATCGGGTATTGGGCGTCGGGAAAACTAATGTAAAGGCTAATGTATTTCCTGAAAAGCAGCAGGATTTCACATTCGCTTTTTTAGGTTTACTTGCATTTTACGATCCTCCAAAAGAAAATATAAACAAAGTGTTTAAGCAATTTTATCAAGCAGGAATTGGGGTAAAAATCATTACTGGCGACAATGCAATTACAACTTCAGCTATTGCAAAGCAATGCGAATTTAAAGGCGCTGAAAAAACTTTGGATGGAAAAGAGCTGATAGAAATGAATGATGAAAAACTCCTAAGCATAGTAGATGATGTGAATATTTATACTAGGATGTTTCCAGAGGCAAAACTTAGAATTATCAATATTTTAAAGCAAAAAAGCCATGTGGTGGCCATGACTGGTGATGGAGTGAATGATAGTTTGGCGTTAAAATCTTCGCATATCGGCATAGCAATGGGTAAAAAAGGCTCTGAAGTTGCACGACAAGCCGCATCACTCATCCTCATAGATGATAATTTAGTCCACATGGTAGAAGCCATTGCTATCGGTAGAAGAATCTACGAAAATCTTAAAAAAGCCATTCAATACATTATATCTATCCATATTCCTATAATTTTAATTGTTACTGTACCCCTACTTCTTTTCTGGAAATACACTAATTTTTTCTCACCAGTTCATGTGATATTTTTAGAATTAATTATGGGTCCGACTTGCTCCATAATCTTTGAAAATGAGCCTATAGAACAAAATTCTATGAAAAAAGCACCGAGAAAACTTAGCGCGACTTTTTTCTCATTTAATGAATTATCAATTAGTATTATTCAGGGACTTATCATTACAGTTTCATGTCTGGGGATGGGTTATTATTACATGGAGAATAACTACAGCATTGCCGAGGTTCGTACTATTATTTATAGCACGCTCATTTTCAGCAATATTTTCTTGACCCTTGCCAATAGGTCATTTTATTACTCCATATTTACTACAATCCGATATAAAAATGCATTAATTCCCTTAGTACTCAGTATTTCTATTCTCATTTTACTGCTATCGATTTATTTTAAGCCGATTCAAAATATCTTTGAATTTGTTCCACTCTCATTTACAGAATTAGTTTATTGCCTTGTTGCAGCCTTTATAGGTGTGATGTGGATTGAAATTTTCAAAATTATGAAGAGAAGGCAAAGCTAAAAAAGCAATTTATCATAAGGAATGTGATTGAAATCACTTTCTTTAATAATGCAAATCATTGGAATACTTTGAAAATCAAGTGATTTTTGAAGATATGTATACTCTCGATACTCAAAACCAAACTGAGAAATTAAAACAATGTTATCATTGTGGGAATGAATGCCCAGATCAAGAATACCATTACGATGAAAAAGACTTTTGCTGCATAGGTTGCCAGAGTGTTTATACGATTCTGTCAGAAAATCAACTTTGCAATTATTACAGCTATAATAATGCTCCTGGAACAAGCCAAGATGTAATTTCATCTCATTATGATTATTTAGACGAGCCTAAAATTGCAGCATCTCTTCTCGACTATTCTGATGAGAATATTAGCATCATCACCCTTTACATTCCATCCATTCATTGTAGTTCATGTTTATGGTTATTAGAGCACCTTTATAAGATTAATCCATCAATCGTGAATTCAAGAATTGACTTCCTGAAAAAACAGGTGGTGATTACCTTTAAGCACAAAGAGTTTTCCTTACGTGAACTTGTTAAAATGCTTGGCGCCATTGGTTATGAGCCACTTATCAGTTTGCAGGATGTAGTAAAAGAACAAAACAAGGTTTCGGATAGAGATATTATAAAAAAGATTGCAGTAGCTGGTTTCTGTTTTGGAAATGTCATGCTTTTGAGCTTCCCCGAATATTTTGGAATGGCCGCATTTGAGCAACAATTCAAGACATTTTTTGGTTGGCTAAATTTGATTTTCGCCATTCCAGTGGTATTTTATAGTGGCCGCGACTATTTTATTTCTGCTTGGAAGAACCTGACTAATAAGGTATTAAACCTAGATTTCCCCTTAGCACTTGGAATTGCGGTGATGTTTATTCGTTCCATTTATGAAATTTTAAGTGGAAGTGGAGCGGGCTTTGTGGATACACTTTGCGGACTTGTATTTTTCCTCTTGATAGGCAAATGGGTGCAGCAACGTACTTACCATCACCTATCATTTGAGCGCGATTATCGTTCCTATTTCCCAGTTGCAGTTACCTTAATCAGTGAAGCAGGCGAAAAACCTATCCCGATGGATGAATTGCAGGTTGGGGATCGAATTTTAATTCGAAATAATGAAATTATCCCTGCAGATACCATACTTATGAAAGGTGAGGCGGTAATCGACTTTAGTTTCGTTACAGGAGAATCGGCACCCGTACAAAAAGTTTTAGGTGAGATGGTTTATGCGGGAGGGCGACAAATTAATGAAGCCATTGAGCTTGAGGTAATTAAGCCAGTATCGCAAAGTTATTTAACTAGCCTTTGGAATAATGAAATTTTTGATGAAAAAAGAAAGGAAATTGACACTTTTAGTGATACGGTAAGTAAATATTTTAGTGTAGTACTCTTAGTTATTGCTTTTGGCTCTGCCGCATTTTGGATGTTTGATGACAGTTCTAAAGCATGGCAAGCCTTTACAGCTGTATTAATTATTGCCTGCCCATGCGCCTTGGCATTAAGTTCCCCATTTACCCTTTCGGCGGTGCTGAGTATTTTCGATAAAAATAAATTCTACCTAAAAAATACTGCTGTTGTGGAGCAGATGGCAAAAATAAATACACTTGTTTTCGACAAAACTGGAACAATTACAGCTCCTGAGGGTTTTAGAATTAGCTTTGAGGGCGACCTCAATTATGAGGAACAGTGCATAATCAGCTCATTAGCTCGTAATTCGGGACACCCACTAAGTAGAGAGCTTGTAAAATGGATAAAAATCAATGAGTATTTTACTGTGAGTGACTATAAAGAAATTCCTGGAAAAGGGATTGAGGGAATTGTTAATCGCAAAATGGTTCGTATCGGAAGTTCATCATTTATCAATATAAAATCTGAGAAAAAAGACTCCGGCACGGTTTACATACAGATTGATGAGCGATATGTTGGACATTTCAGTTTCAGACAGAGCTGGAGAAAGGGTTTAAAAGAACTTTTTTCTCATTTAGGAAGCAAACTAAACATGCATTTATTATCAGGGGATCAAGATACAGAACGGGAGTATCTACTTCCAGCATTTCCTTGGGAAAGTCAAATGCACTTCTCTCAAAGTCCGCAGAATAAGTTAGACTACATCAAAGCACTTCAGAAAAAAAACGATAAGGTAATGATGCTTGGAGATGGTTTAAATGATGCAGGAGCACTGAAACAAAGTGATTTAGGCATAGCCGTTACCGACAATATCAATAATTTTTCGCCCGGTTGTGATGCCATTCTAGATGGAGCAAGTTTCGAAAAATTACCCCTATGCATTCAACAAGCCAAAGATGCTGTAAAGGTTATACATATCAGTTTCAGTATATCCTTAGTATATAATGTGGTGGGATTGTTTTTCGCGGTACAAGGCTTATTATCACCACTTTTTGCAGCCATTTTAATGCCACTTAGCACAGTAACTATCATTTCATTCACCAGCATTGCAACACATGTGTTTGCTAGAAAAAATAAATTAATATGAACATCTTATACTTTTTGATTGGTTGTAGTGTATTCTTAGCACTGATTTTTTTATTCGCTTTTTTCTGGGCGATGAAAAATGGACAAAACGATGATACCTATACACCAGGTGTTCGAATTTTATTTGATGATGATATCCCAAAAGAGGTCAAAAAGTGATTAGAATCACTTTTTTCTCGATGTTCTGTCACATGATTGTCACGGCCTGAAAATTAGATTTACACCATAAATAAAACCCAATAATATGCTTGAAAAATTTAACTATGACAACAAAATTGTAAGGAATTTTGCCATTGCCACAGTCATATGGGGACTTGTGGGAATGCTTGTCGGTCTTTTGGTAGCCCTTCAACTCTTTAAACCAGAGATGAATTTAGGCAATCAATACACCACATTCGGCCGTATTCGTCCTTTACACACCAATGCAGTAATTTTTGCATTTGTGGGAAATGGAATATTCATGGGTGTTTACTACTCACTTCAGCGCCTTTTAAAAGCCAGAATGTTTAGCGATAAGCTGAGCAGCATCCATTTCTGGGGTTGGCAACTAATTATTGTTGCCGCTGCAATTACTTTACCATTGGGATTAACAACTTCACATGAATATGCTGAGTTAGAATGGCCAATTGACATTGCGATTACCCTTATTTGGGTGGTATTCGGAATCAATATGTTCGGTACAATTATAAAGCGACGTGAGCGACACATGTATGTAGCTATTTGGTTCTACATTGCCACCTTTGTTACCGTTGCAGTGTTACACATAGTTAATTCATTTCAGTTACCAATTTCAGCATTTAAAAGTTATTATATCTATGCAGGAGTCCAGGATGCATTGGTACAATGGTGGTACGGACATAATGCGGTTGCGTTCTTTTTAACCACACCATATTTAGGAATGATGTATTATTTCCTACCTAAAATGTCGCAGAGACCAGTATATTCTTATAAACTTAGTATTCTACACTTCTGGTCATTAATCTTTATCTATATCTGGGCTGGCCCACACCACTTATTATACTCATCGCTTCCAGATTGGGCTCAATCTTTAGGCGTTGCATTCTCAATTATGCTTATTGCACCAAGTTGGGGTGGAATGATTAACGGATTATTAACTTTAAGAGGTGCATGGGATAAGGTACGAGAAGATACAAACCTAAAGTTTATGGTTGTTGGTATCACGGCCTATGGTATGGCAACTTTTGAGGGACCTATGTTGTCGTTAAAACAGGTAAATGCAATTGCCCACTTTACCGATTGGATAGTTGCACACGTGCATGTAGGAGCATTAGGATGGAATGGTTTCTTAACATTCGCCATTTTATATTGGTTAATCCCAAGAATTTACAAAACCGAAATTTTCTCTAAAAAGCTTGTAGCATTCCACTTTTGGATAGGAACATTAGGAATCCTTTTCTATGCTATACCGATGTACTTGTCTGGATTTTTACAGGGATTAATGTGGAAAGAATTTACTCCAGAAGGATTATTAAAATATCCAAACTTCTTGGAAACAACAATTCAACTTTTACCGATGCATATTTTCAGGTCTATTGGAGGTACATTATACCTAATCGGTGTATTTGTAATGACCTATAACCTATATAAAACTGCAAAAAGCGGTAAATTAGTCGCTGATGAACCCGCAGAAGCTATGGCATTAGAACCAGCCTATGCACCTAGTTCATCCGAAAAAACATGGCATCGTGCGTTAGAGCGCAAACCAATGTATTTCTTAGTACTCTCGCTAATTGTAATTTTAATTGGTGGTATGGTAGAGATGATGCCTACCTTCATGATATCTTCGAACATACCTACCATTGCAAGTGTTAAACCCTATTCACCACTTGAATTACAGGGTCGCGATTTATACATCCGAGAAGGTTGTGTAAATTGTCATTCACAAATGGTTAGGCCATTTAGATCAGAAACTGAACGTTATGGCGAATACAGCAAGGCAGGTGAGTTTGTATATGATCATCCATTTTTATGGGGATCAAAACGTACAGGGCCAGATTTACATCGCCAAGGCGGAAAATATTCAAACGCTTGGCAATACAATCACCTGATGGACCCAACAAGCATGTCGCCAGGAAGTATTATGCCTGCATATGATTGGCTTGGAGAACAGATCTTAGACACCACTACAACCGTGGCTAAGATAAATGCCATGCGAACACTTGGAGTGCCCTACGCGCCTCTATATGAGCAACAAGCCAATTCCGACCTTAAAAAACAAGCCGAGGGAATTGTTGCAAGCCTAGCTAAAGACAATATCAGAGTAAACAGCGATAAAGAGATAATCGCAATTATAGCATACTTACAACGCCTTGGAACAGATATCAAAGTAGGAAATGTGGCATTACAACCATCAAAATAATTAATTGAACTAATAATAATTAAGTCATGTTTAGACAATTTATAGATAAAACATCTGGTGCAGATGTTTATTTGATCACCTCACTAGGAATATTTATGGTTTTTTTCATCATTGTTACCGTATTACTATTTACCATGAAAAAAAACCACGTAAACTATATGAGTGAGCTACCATTAAATGACGATAAAGCTTAGAATTATGAAACGCTTAATTTTTATAATCACCTTATTGTTTTCTGGCAATATCAGCTGGGCAGCAGAGGCAAATACTGGAGGTAATACAAGTAATTTTTATCTGGAAACAATAGTTATTTTGTTTCTTGTATCATTACTCCTATTAATTGTTGCACTTGTTTTGCTTAAAACAGTACGCATAATGGCAGCCGAAATAAAATCACCAACACAAATTCTTGCTACAGAACCAGCTAAAATGCTGGAATATCATGAGTGGAAAGCTGCCGAAAAGTCTGCAAGTAGCTCAAAAACAAGTATTTGGGTTAAATTGATGGGATTAAGACCTCTTTCCGAAGAAAAAGACATAATGTTAGATCATGATTTTGACGGAATTACTGAATTAGATAACCCTACACCAGCTTGGTTTAATGTGCTATTTTATGGATCGATCCTTTTCGGAGCTGTTTACCTATTAAATTATCATGTATTTAAATGGAGTCCGCTTCAAGATGAAGAATATGCGATTGAAATGAAGGCAGCTGAAGTTGAAAAAGCAGCTTACTTGGCAAAAGCAGGAAATCTTATTGATGAAAGCAGTGTAAAAGTTGATAATAGTCCCGCAGTAATTGCCGCTGGCAAGGCAGTTTACATGCAAAACTGTGTAGCATGTCATGTTGCGGATGGTGGTGGATCTGTTGGTCCGAATTTAACCGACGAATATTGGATTCATGGGGGAACAATCAGCAGTATCTTTAAAACCATTAAATACGGTGTTCCTGAGAAGGGAATGATTGCATGGGAAAAAACACTTACGGCGAAGCAAACTGCTGATTTGTCTAACTTCATACTTACTTTGAAAGGCACAAAACCTGCCAACCCGAAAGAACCGCAGGGGACTCAACTCTAATAAAATTCTAAAAACAAACCCGGATCATGAAGATGAATCCGGGTTTTTTATTCTAAGCCATTTAATAATGGTCTTTTTAAATTTATAGATTAAGCTTTAGCGACAAAAATTACTGCTATTCAAAAATACTAAGGATTTACTATTCAAAAATAGAAAACAACAGGAGTGGCTCTAAAAATCCATAATCATTTCTGCCAATCTTTCATCTCGACCATATATATCCTTACGGAAGTTAATTTTCCCATCAGAATCGACAAAAGAGGTAAAATATACGATGAAAACCGAAACTTTATCGGTCAAGCTTACATATTTTTCTTTACCTGAATCCATTGCTAACTGAATAGCTGCATCATCCCAATTGGCTTCGTTTCTTAATAAGAATTGAGCAAGTTTAAATGGCTCGCTGATACGGATGCAACCATGACTAAATGCCCGAATAGGCTCATTGAACAAAGATTTACTGGGGGTATCGTGCAAATAAATATTATAGCTATTGGGAAAAAGAAACTTCACTTTACCTAAAGCATTTAAAGGGCCTGGCTTTTGTCTAATTTCGGGCAAACCATTACGGTAAGCTGTTATTTCCATGTGATGTTTGCTCAAGTAATTTCTATCTCTACGCATGTCCTTAAGAATTTCATTTCTCACAATACTTTGAGGAACATTCCAGTAGGGGCTAAAAACCACATATTTTATATCGGCATTAAAAACCACCGTTTTATTCATGACCTTTCCTACCACCACCTTACAGCTCCACTGCAATTGATTATTGCTAAAAACGTGCAATTTAAATTCAGGAATATTAACTGCAATATAATCTGTATCGACATTTTCTGGAACCCACATACATCTTTCCATATTGACAATAAGCTGCTTAATTCTCTGCTTGTAGGGCACGTTTAGCTCCGTTACAGTTCCTTTGCCCACAATACCATCATCAAGAAGTCCATGCCTAATTTGAAATTGTTTAACCGCATTCTCTAGTTGAAGGTTGAAGATGGGATTAGGGTTTTTATCTTGAAGATCACCTAGCTC
>NZ_JBIIPN010000177.1:0-4428 GCF_044342615.1 Daejeonella sp.
GGGCGATTATTAGTGTACCAAGTTTTTGCGGCGTATGGTCGTCCTATAATTCCGGCATGCAATTCATTAATTGCAGCTAGAATATTGGGCCATGAGCGACGCTGATTACCCATCTGAATGACATTTTTATACTTTTTTGCCGCCGCCATAAGCAGTTCACCCTCATGGGGATTATGGCTACATGGTTTTTCTAGGTAAACATGTTTTCCTGCTGCGGATGCCAATATAGCTGCTGGAGCATGCCAATGATCAGGCGCTGCAATTACTAAAGCATCAAGGTTCTTATCTTCCAGTGATTTTCTAAAATCTGGCTGAGCCTTAGGTGTAAATGCTTGAATTTGAGCCACATTGGCAATACATTTTTCAGCTGCCCTTTTATCTACATCATTAATGTAGCGAACTTCACAATTCTTTTGAGCAGCAAAATTTGAGGCTAGGGCAAAACCGCGACTATTTACACCCATTACTGCTACCTGAATACGCTCATTTGCGCCAAGAATACGGGCATAGCTTTTGGCACTAAAGCTGGGCAAAACACCTCCAAAAGAAAGCACTGCAGCTCCTGTTAATGTTTTTTTGATAAATTTTCTGCGGTTTTCGGAATTTTCCATTTCGATATTTTTCAGAGAAGATAAATGATAAATTTTATTTCAGAATTATTGAAAATAATTGATTTAAGGCCTTGTTAAAGAAGCTCTTTCAAACATATAATCAATACTTACGGGTGCTCCACCTCTTTTTTTACTTTCATCAGCTGCTTCCATGAACGCACAAATTTCTAGCGTTTCGGAGGCGCTCACTGGTACAATTCCAGTTTTAAAAAAATCTGTGATTTGGGCAAGAAGTGGATTATAACCCTCGTAATCACCAATTTGGGCTATTCCCTTCTCTGCAAAGACAGTCCCGCCATAGCCAGATTTACCTGAACGCGTTCCACGGAAAGTTCCAATACGACCATCCATCCAAGTACCTGTAACTATTTCTGTATCAGCAGTGCTCACGCGTACCACCTCCTTGCAACCAGTCCCCATTAATGTAAATAATGACTCTACACCATGAATACCATACCAAAAAAGATCTGGGTGTGTGCTTTCAAGAACGCAAGGGCTATAGGTATCAGCACCCAAAATTTTGCCGAGTTTGCCAGCAGCGAGCGACTGGGCGCCACTGGTATATCTCAATGAAGAAGAAGAAAAAACACTAACATTTGCCTTTTTTGCGGCAGTAAAAATCGCAGCGGCATCTTTAAGTGAAGCTGCAATAGGTTTATCGATAAAGAATCGTTTCCCAGATTTTATAACTTCTAAGGCTTGCTCAAGGTGCATACGGCCATCATTCGTTTCCAAGAGAATAAAATCAACCTTCTTCAATAAATCAGCAATAGAATCTGTTATCTCTACCCCTAAATTCTTCATATCAAGCGTGTAAGGAGCAATTCTGTCGAAGCTACTTTTAATTTCTTTGCTACCAAAAGGATAAGCTGCAACAACCTTAAAACCACCAAATTCTGGCCCCGCAGTCGGACTATTAAGTGCTTTGGTAAAGGCAATGCTATGCGAGGTATCCAATCCGATGATTCCCACTCTAGTACCTTCATCTAAATTGCCTATCGATTTAGGATAGACATTTTCAGCAAATCCTTGAACACCTAGTCCGATACCCGCTACCGCAATAGCAGAGCTTTTTATAAATAATCTGCGGTTTTGATTTGACTTCATATTTTGATAAAAATCGATTAATGTATTAAATAGTTAATTTACAGCATTTTAGAGTAAATAATAAAAATATTCTAATCAATAAGACTATTTATTTAGCATGAATAGGCGTCATTTTAGGAGCCAAGACCCTAAACATCAAAAACCAGGCAATTAAATAAGCTGTACCACAGAATAAGAAAAGAATATAATAGCCCGTTTGAACATCGTTTTGTGCTTTATAATAATCGAGAAGGGCACCTGCTGTTTTTGCTACGGTAATACTTCCAAAGCCCCCCACCATGCCTCCAATTCCGATTACAGCACCTATAGATTTTTTAGGGAACATATCAGAAACGGTAGTTAAAATATTTGCAGACCAAGCTTGGTGAGCCGCCATGGCTACCCCAATAATAAATACAGCATACCACATATTGTAAGAACCTGCGGCTTGCGAAAACATAACTAGAATTGGGAATACAGCGTAAATGAGCATCGATGTTTTCCTTGACCGCACCATATTCCAGCCTTTGGTATTCATAAACCACATAGGAAGCCATCCACCAGCAACACTACCAACACCGGCCATCAAATAAACAACGGCAACAGGGAAGCTAATTTCCATTCCTACCAATTTATATTCAGAGATTAAAAAAGCAGGTAGCCAAAAGAGGAAAAACCACCAAACGCCATCCGATAAAAATTTACCAACAGCAAAAGCCCATGTTTGTTTGTAGGTTAGCAGTTTGCTCCATGGAATATCCTCCTCAGGGTTACTTCCATCTGCTTTCTCAAAATCAGTGTCACTTTGAATATGCTCAAGCTCGGCTGCATTAACCAATTTATGTTTAGAAGGAGCACGATATAATAAAAACCAAAAAATAAGCCATAGAAACCCTACAGCACCAGTAGCTATGAAGGCCATTTGCCAGCTATAGGTCAAAGCAAGCCATGGAACGATCAAAGGAGCAATTACCGCTCCTATGTTAGTCCCGCTATTAAAAATGCCTGTAGCGAAGGCTCTTTCCTTTTTAGGAAACCATTCTGCAACCACTTTAATAGCTGCAGGGAAGTTACCAGCTTCTGTAACACCTAAAAATGCCCTAGCTACGCCGAAACCAAAAGTTGAGTTAGCGAAAGCATGCATGATGGAAGCAATGCTCCAAAGAACTAATGAAATAGCATAACCTAATTTACTACCAATTTTATCAATGATACTTCCCACGCCCAACATACCAAATGCATAGGCCAATTGGAATGCAGCTACGATATTTGAATAATCTGACTCGCTCCAATCAAATTCTTTTTCAAGTATAGGCTTCAGAAGACTAATTACCTGCCTATCAAGATAATTGATTGTAGTCGCGAAAAAAACGAGCGCACAGACAGTCCAACGATAATTTGTCATTGGTTGTGAATTTGTTAAAACAGGCTTTTTCAAATCATTGAGTATTAATCGTAATTAAGAATTAAAATATTTCTTAGCGTTAAAGTAGCAAATATTTTCAACCATTTTTCCAAGCCATTCAATATCATTCGGAAGCTCTCCGTTTTCGACATCATGACCAATAAGATTACAGAGGATTCTTCTAAAATATTCATGCCTTGGATAAGACAAAAAACTCCTAGAATCGGTTATCATGCCTACAAAACGACCTAAAAGACCCATATTGGATAGTGCATTGAGCTGATTAATCATTCCCATTTTTTGATCAAGGAACCACCATGCTGCTCCAAATTGCATTTTTCCGGCTATAGTACCATCATTAAAATTTCCAGTCATCGCTGCTAGCATTTCATTATCTGCTGGATTAAGATTATAGAGAATAGTTTTCGCTAATCTATCAGAAGAATCAAGCTTATTTAAAAACTTTGACAAGTTTTTGGCTTGCGAGAAATCACCAATAGAGTCGAAACCTGTATCGGGTCCTAACTGACTTAAAAGTCTTGAATTATTATTCCTTAAAGCACCAAGATGATATTGCTGAACCCAGCCTTTTTCATGATCCCAATGAGCGAGATTAATAAGCATGCAGGACTTAAATTTTATTAATTCAGTAGGATTTAGGTTATCGCAAGCTAAAATCTTTTGAAAGATCAGCTCCATTTCACAATCACTATATTCTTCACAATACATTTGCTCTAGACCATGATCAGAAACAGTACAGCCCATTTCGGCAAAAAAATCATGGCGGGTTTTAAGCGCTTGAAGATAGGTTTTGAAATTATCAATTGGTAAATTTGTTAGTACCCTTAATTTCTGGATATATGCTTGAAGAGCTACTACATCTTCCGCATTCATAGCCTTATCTGGTCGGAAAGAAGGTAAAACTTTGGTTGAAAAACCATCCGCTTTAATTCTTTGATGAGAAGCTAAATCATCCATTGGATCATCAGTTGTGCCAATGCTTTCGACATTCATTTTTTGAATGAGGCGTCGAACAGAATATTCAGGGGTTTGAAGTTTGGCGGAGCATTCATCATAAATTTTTTTTGCAGTAGCTGGAGATAAAATATCATACACATCAAAATATCGTTGAAGTTCGAGGTGTGTCCAGTGGTATAGTGGGTTTCTTAAAGTGTATGGGACTGTTTCGGCCCACTTTTCAAATTTCTCAAAATCAGAAGCATTACCAGTAATGTATTTTTCATCAATCCCATTGGCACGCATAGCACGCCATTTGTAATGATCACCGTACAGCCAAATTTGAGTTAGGTTTTCAAAATTTGAATC
>NZ_JBIIPN010000178.1:0-4369 GCF_044342615.1 Daejeonella sp.
GACAAAAAATTGGTAAATTTCTGTGGGATTATCCGTTTTTACGAGGATAAAATTAGCGTCTGAAGGATAAATAGTTAATACTGAAGGTATTTGGCCAAGATTAACTCTTAGTTTTTCGCGTTCAGCGACAGTTTCTTTTATCCAATTATTTACTTGATCTACATTTTGAAGTGCAGCTAAAGCTAGTTCTTGTGAGGCCTCATTCATATTGTAAGGAGGTTTTACCTTATTAAAGACTTCAATGATTTCTTCACTAGCAAAGGCCATTCCCACACGTAAACCTGCTAAACCCCATGCCTTAGATAGGGTTTGTAATACTACTAAATTTGAATACTCGGTAAGCTCCTGAATAAAGGTTTTTTGACGGCTATAATTGATATAAGCCTCATCTATCACCACTAAACCATTGAAATTGGCTAAAATCGTTTCAATATCTTCTCTATTGATTGAATTTCCTGTGGGATTGTTCGGTGAGCAAATAAAAATTAGTTTAGTGTTTTCATCAATTGCTTCCGCGATGCCTTCCATATTCAATTGATAATCAGGCATTAGATTAATTTTTCTTAGCTCAACATCATTGATATTTGCCGATACCTCATACATGCCATATGTTGGTGGCACAGTAATTACATTGTCTTTTCCTGGATTGCAAAATGCACGGAAAAGTATGTCTATCGCTTCATCACTTCCATTTCCTAAAAAAATATTCCTCGGTGGAACGCCTTTTATTTCAGAAAGACGCTTTTTAACCTTGTACTGCAGTGGATCTGGGTAGCGATTATAATTGGTGTGCAGCGGCGAACCATAGGCGTTTTCGTTGGCATCTAAGAAAACGGACGCCTCTCCTTTAAATTCATCTCTTGCAGATGAATAGGGGATCAGATCTTTGATATTTTTACGAAGTATATTCTGTAAGTTGAACATCGTATTGTATTAACGTATTGTTATTCAGTTATTTATCTATTAATTATTTTTTAGTCTGACACTAACCGCATTTTTATGTGCTTCTAAACCTTCCAAAGCAGCTAAAGTTTCTACTGCAGGACCTAAGTTTTTAATTCCTTCTTTAGAGATATGTTGGAAGGTAATTTTCTTGATGAAAGAATCAACAGAAACGCCCGAATATGCTCGTGCATAAGAACTTGTAGGCAAAGTATGGTTGGTTCCAGAGGCATAATCGCCAGCACTTTCGGGGGTTAAATGGCCCAGAAAAACGGATCCAGCATTTATGATTTTTGGAGAAATTTCTTCCCACAAATCTGTTGCTAAAATCAAATGTTCAGGTGCGTAAATATTACTATATTCCATTGCTTCAGTTAAATCTTTGCAGTAAATTGCATAGGAATTGGCAATTGCTTTGGAGGCTATTTCTGCTCTCGGCAACAGTGGCAATTGACGCTCTAGTTCAAGTATAGTTTCATTGATAATGCGCTGTGAATTAGATACCAATACTGCCTGACTATCAATCCCATGTTCTGCTTGCGCTAAAAGATCGGCGGCAACATATTCAGGATTTGCACTTTCATCAGCAATTACCAATACTTCGGAGGGCCCTGCAGGCATATCAATTGCTGTTTGGCTTTCCGATTGTATAATTGTTTTGGCTTTGGTAACATATTGGTTCCCGGGACCAAAAATCTTATCCACTTTTGTGATACTTTCAGTCCCATATGCCATTGCAGCAATAGCTTGTGCACCTCCAGCAAGATAAATACGTTCAATTCCTAAAAGAATAGCACAAAAGGCGAGGTATGCATTTACTTTACCATCTTTTTGAGGCGGTGAGCAGACGATAATCTCCTTACATCCTGCCAAGATGGCGGGTATTCCAAGCATTAAAAAGGTGCTGGGTAAAACAGCTGTACCACCAGGAATGTACAAACCAACTTTCTCAATTGCTCTGTACTCACGCCAGCAGATTACACCTTTAGTAGTCTCTACTTTTTGTTCTGAAGGAATTTGCGTTTCATGAAATTTACGAATATTGTTATAGGCAAGTTGAATGGCATTTTTTTCTGCTTCTCCAGCCTTTTCAGCAATTCTTTTCAGCTCTTCTTTATCCAAATAGAGTTGATTTAGGGCAATTCCATCAAATTGTTTTGCATAGCCTCGTAAAGCCTCATCTCCATTCAATTTAACCTCATCAATTATCTCGGTAACGGTGGCTCGGATGTTCTGATTTGAATCAATATTGCGTTTGCAAAGCTCTTCAATTTCTTTGCGATTAAGATCCTTGTAATTATAGACTTTCAACATGTGTTTTTATCTTTTAAAGGATGATCTTTTCAATTGGCATGACCACAATGCCTTGAGCACCAGCGCTTTTCAGCAAACTGATTTTTTCCCAGAAATCGCGCTCTGGGATTACCGTATGAATGGCAACCCAGCCTTTTTCTGCCAATGGAACCACTGTAGGACTCTTCACTCCAGGTAAAAGCGCTAGAATTTGATCTAAGTTTTTAGCTTCCGCATTTAAAACCACGTATTTAGTCTCTTTAGCACGCAAAACCGATTGAATTCTTTGTATGAGCTCAACAATTAGATCCTCATTTTCAATGCCTTTACGTCCAATTAAAACAGCTTCCGACTTCATTACTTCTGCAAAGGGTTTCAAACCATTGCTTTTTAAAGTCCCACCAGTTGATACAATATCAAAAATGGCATCGCTCAAACCTAATCCTGGAGCAATTTCTACGGAGCCGGAAATAGTTCTAATATCTGCATTGATAGATTGCTCATCTAAGAATTTTTTTAGGATGACAGGGTAGGAGGTAGCGATTGATTTGCCATTGAGGTCGGCAATATTTTCTATTGTGCTATGTGTTTGAACAGCAAGCTTTAGCGTGCATTTTCCGAAGCCTAGCATTTGCAGGAAGCTTACATCAACACCAGTTTCACTGATTACGTTTTCGCCCACAATTCCAAGATCCGCAATACCATCTTGTACATATTCTGGTATATCATCATCACGCAGAAAAAGTATTTCTAGAGGGAAATTAGAGACGTTAGAAATTAGAGAACTTTTATAATTTTCGAAGCTTAAACCGCAGTTTTTTAGAAGCTCGACAGATTTTTCGTTTAATCTACCCGATTTCTGGATAGCTATTTTGAGAGTTTTCAAATGTTATGTTTTAATCAGACCAAAAAAAATATTAAAGAAACAGTTTCACGTAGAAACGTATATATAATTACATCGCCGCAAAGCGATGATGGAAATGTACGTGATGTGTGAAAACTAGAATCATATTTTTGGCCCAATTAGCTTGGGAGGAATACAAATATACAAAAAGCATTTGGTATTTTAAAATTTACGGACCTAAAGGGCTTGTTTCTTGGTTTTTATTACAATAGTTTGAGAAAAGAGGTCTCTGTGCTCTCTTGTGGTCGGTGTTGTCACGCTACAACTCGTTTTCTAGTCTCCTGTGGTCGGTGTTGTCACCGTACCACTTCCCCTCTAGTCGCAACTGTCCGTAGAGTTCAGCGCTAGCGTCTCTACGGATTAGCAAATAATGAGAGTCTCCAGACTCGATTAGTACTAAAATTAACCACTTATTCCCCAAATAATACCGTTTAATAACTATTCTTCGAAATTTTATCATACCCATCTATCTTCAAATTAGTATTATTTCAAATTCAATTGGGTATTAAAAATTTATAAAATGTCTGATAGAGGATTTCAAATCAATGATCAATATGCAGTTCATTTTCTTACCTTCTCAGTGGTAGAGTGGGTGGATGTCTTTTCAAGAAAAATATACTCAGACATCTTTTTAGAAAGCTTAAAGTTCTGTCAGGAACAAAAAGGTTTAAAAGTTCACGCTTGGTGTATAATGACCAATCATATTCATTTAATATTATCTACAAATGGAATAAAACGACTTTCCGACGTGATTAGGGATCTGAAAAAGTTCAGCTCTAACGCAATTATTGATGCAATTAAAAACAATCCTAAAGAAAGTAGAAAAAGATGGATGTTATGGATATTTAAAAAGGCAGGAGAATTTAATGGAAGAAATACAAATTATCAGTTTTGGCAACAGAATAATCACCCAGTGGAATGTTCAACAAAAGAAATATTGTCTTCAAGAATGAAATATTTACATGAAAACCCAGTTAGGGCAGGAATTGTACGATTTGAACAGGATTATTTGTACTCTTCTGGTATTGATTATTATAGTAATGGGAAGGGCTTAATTGAAATTGATTTTGTGTGATTTAATTGGGGGGATATTGATGTTAACAATTTTAAGGGGAGTCTGGAGACTCCCGATATTGTGTAATCCGTAGAGACGCTTCGCTTAACTCTACGGACAGTGCGTCTGGTACGGTGATAACACCGACCAGAGGCCCGACCAGGGTCCGACCCAAG
>NZ_JBIIPN010000062.1:0-14378 GCF_044342615.1 Daejeonella sp.
TTTTAGCATCAATGAAAATCAATTGAAAATTAAAAATAGTCCCAATTTTGAAGGTAAAAATACCTACAGCGTCAGACTAAGAGCCACAGATTTTGCAGGTGCTTTCACCGAAAAAATGTTTAGCATACAAATTACAGATCTAAATGAAGCACCTACAGATATTACATTATCTAATAATAGTATCGCAGAAAATGTTCCAGCCAATACTTTAATTGGCAGCTTAAACAGTAAGGACCAAGACTTAAACGATACTTTTACCTACACATTAGTGGCTGGGCAAGGCGATGCTAATAACAACGATTTTAGCATCAATGAAAATCAATTAAAAATTAAAAATAGTCCCAATTTTGAAGGTAAAAATACCTACAGCGTCAGACTAAGAGCCACAGATTTTGCAGGTGCTTTCACCGAAAAAGTGTTTAGCATACAAATTACAGATCTAAATGAAGCACCTACCGATATTACATTATCTAATAATAGTATCGCAGAAAATGTTCCAGCCAATACTTTAATTGGGACTTTAAGCACCATTGACCAAGACTTAAACGATACTTTTACCTACACACTAGTGGCTGGGCAAGGCGATGCTAATAACAGTGATTTTAGCATCAATGAAAATCAATTGAAAATTAAAAATAGTCCCAATTTTGAAGGTAAAAATACCTACAGCGTCAGACTAAGAGCCACAGATTTTGCAGGCGCTTTCACCGAAAAAATGTTTAGCATACAAATTACAGATCTAAATGAAGCACCTACCGATATTACATTATCTAATAATAGTATCGCAGAAAATGTTCCAGCAAATACTTTAATTGGGACTTTCAGTGGAATAGATCAAGATGTTAACGATTCATTTAGCTATCAACTAGTTGCTGGTGCAGGAGATAGAGATAACTCCAGTTTTAACCTTAGTGGGGACGCATTGAAAATAAATATTTCACCTGATTTTGAGAACCAACGCGAATATAATATTCGAGTAAGAATAAGAGATAAGAGCGGTTTAGGCATGGAGAAAATGTTTGTTATTAATATAATTGATGTGCTAGAAACACCTCCTCCATTTAGTCTGCCAGCAAACAATTTCACTATCGCCATTACTAGTGAAACATGTAGAAAGAACAATGATGGGAAAATAAAAATAAGTGCGATACAGAATTTAAACTATAAATTAAGTTTGAGTCATAAGGGCAAAATAGATGTATATTCATTCAATAGCATTCAAGAAATAATTAATCTTGAAGCAGGAAATTATGAAGCTTGTATCATAATTGAAGGGAAAGTTGATTATAAACAGTGTTTTAATTTAGTAATAACCGAGCCACAAGACCTAAGTGTCTATTCAAGTATTAACATTAATACCAATATACTCTCTCTAAGTTTAAGTGGAGCTAATAATTATACCATCACTTTAAACAATCAAATAAGCAAGATAAATTCAAATAAAGCCGAATTTGCATTGAAAGAAGGCAGGAATGAACTTTTAGTTACTTCCGATAAACCTTGCCAAGGCAGCATTTTCAGAACGATCTATTATAATTCACAAGTACTTGTTTATCCTAACCCCTTCAATAATTCACTCAAAATAGAATTAAATGAGGAAAAACAAATAAGTAAAATTGTAGTGATGGATTTAAATGGAAAAGTTTTTTATCAAAAACATACACCAAATGGCTTTTTTGAACATTCACTAGATTTGGACTTAAGTTTTCTGCCCGAGGGACTATATATGTTAAAATTGTCGGGAAATAACCTTGAAACTGCACAGAAAATTTTAAAGCAGTAGATAAGATGTTTATTTGGTTCTTGAAACCCAATTAATTAAGGAAACGTTTGAAAAACAATTAGAATTTTCTTGATTCCAAACTAATTTAAATGATATAATTTATTACAAACAAAAAATCAAAATCATGAAAACAATCAAAATAACCTTAGCGATTTTATTAATCAGTTCAGCCTCAATGGCGCAGAATTCAAATAGCTTAACTTATGTTTCCTCAGCTGATGCTAGCATTTACCAAGGTGACAACGTTCGCAATTATGGAACAGAACTTAAACTTAGCGTGAAAAACAAGAAAGGAAGCACTGTTAGTCGTAGATCCCTATTGCAATTTGACTTGAGTGGCCAGGAAACCAAAACATTTACTAAAGCAGTATTGAAATTTTATGTCAATAACCTGGAAGCTGCTGAAGGATCTAGTGCAAATAGCTTAATAATTGACATCAGTAGCATTGAAAATAATTGGAAAGAGTCAGAAGTCAATTGGAAAATCGCTCCAAAGCCGGTCCTTAAAATTGCGAGCATTCAAGTTGAGAACGAAAAAACTTGGTATGAAGTTGACCTTACTGATTATATCAAAGGTCTTATTAGTAATGAAAAAGTCTTCAGCCTTATTTTAACTAATAGTGAAGGTAACGGCACATTAGCCGAATTAAGTTCAAAAGAAGGCAAGAACAAACCTAGCCTAATTCTACAATAATATAGATTATTAATAGGAAGTTAGACTCTTTTATTTTAAATGAGCGTCTAACTCTTTTCTTATAATTTTGGTCCATATTGCGTAACCCTCTTCATTAAGATGTATTTGATCTTTTACAAATAAATCTTTAATCGGCTTACCATCTTTACCTAGATAAGAATCTTTAGTTTCTATAAAATGAAAGTTAGAAGAACTTTCGCACATGTTTCTTACTAAGCGGTTAGCCTCTTGCACTTTATCCCAAGCACTAATGCGCGCATTTGTAGCGGTAATAGCAATCCAAAATACTGGCACTTCTGGATATTTAGTCCTGATTTTACGTTTAATAAATTGAGCCATTTTTAAAATATCCTGAGGCTTAGAATCGTTCTTTTTTCCTGTAAGATTATTTGTCCCACTAAAAATAACGATAGCTTTAAAACGGTGAGGATAAACTATTCGCTCGAAATAATAAGCTAAATCTTCAATCTTAGAACCTCCGAAGCCCCTCGAAATAACCGAATGAGGCTTCATATCTTCCTCTATGGTCGTCCATTTTCTTATACTTGAACTACCCGTAAATAAAATAGCGTCATCTGGATATTTTTGCACTTTACTAACTTTTTCAAAATTAGCAATCTCAGTAGCCCATTTTGGAGTACTCGTACTATTGCGATATTTATAAAGTGGTGAACAATTAATAGTTAGGCATAAAACTAATGCTGAAATAACAATTACTGCTAAAGATTGACGTGAATTCATACGATTAAATTAAGAAATCTATTAAAAAATATAAAACTGAAGGACATAGTAAACAACCTAAACCGGTGTAAAACGTAGCTGTTAATGCCCCATAAGGTACTAACTTTTCATCAGTAGCTGCTAAGCCGGCCGCAACCCCACTTGTGGTACCTATAATACCGCCATATATCATAGCTGTATAGGGATTATCTAAGCCGATTTTGTTAGCAATAACAGGAGTAAGAATGGTAACCAAAATTGATTTAATAACACCAATTGTAATACTAATTGCGATAACTTCAGAGCTGGCTCCCACAGCTGAGCCTGTTATTGGGCCTACAATAAAAGTACAAGCTCCTGCGCCAATGGTGGCAAAACTTTTAGCATCTGTATAGCCCATTACATAAGCTATTGAACCACCAACCAGAAAAGAAAAAACAACCCCTATAAACAAGGAAAAAATTCCGACTAGACCAGCACGCTTAATTTCCGAAAAACTTACCCCCATAGCTGTTGCTACAATTGAAAAATCTCTCAACATTGAACCACCAAGTAGAGCCATCCCTGAAAATAAAGGAATATCAGCCACCCCCTTTTTGCCACCAAAATATGCAAAAAAAAGCCCCAAAGTAATGGCTAATGCCGATCCAGGGATTTTATTGTTTGTTAATTTTTTTGATATCCAGAACGATATATAAATTAAACATCCCACAAAAAAGAATGCAAAAATTAGACTGTTCTTTTCTACAACTTTATCGAATAAATCCATCCTTTACAAACAGCTAAACAGTTAAATCATCATTCACATCAGACTTAGATTTGCCCATACGTGCAATCAAAGGAATTAATGCAAAACTTACTAAAGTTCCTAAAACACCAACCATAACCGCTACCCATCCACCAGTTAAAGCGGCTTTGACATGCTGCGTGGCCGACATAGCAACCACCACTGGAATATACATTGAACTCCAAAACAACACCCCCTTGTCTGATTCTTTATCTACTAAACTCCTCTTATTCATCCATTCCTGCATGAAAATAAAAAGAATCATGGCAAATCCCACCCCTCCAACATTCCCATCTATATTAATAAGGCCGCCTATAAATTCGCCAAGCATCTGCCCCAGCAAAAAACAAATTGCTAATAATGCTACACCGTAAATTTTCATGTATGATTTAAATTAATTAAAACAAAATTTTAACATCTTTTTTAGTGACTTTACCCATTGTATTTCTTGGCAATTCTGAAACTATGATATAGCGTTTAGGTGTTTTGTAGGAAGCCATCCTATCCCTAATCCAAGTATTAATTTCTTGTGTATTTGTATCTGATTTTGCTACTATTGCCGCTCCTACCAACTCTCCCCACTCTTCATCTTCAATACCTACCACTGCGCAATCTGAGATTTCAGGATGAGTACGCAGTACTTCTTCAATTTCTAGTGCTGATATTTTATAACCTCCTGACTTAATGATATCAGTAGAATTTCGGCCCAAAATTTTATAGTTATTATTCTCTAGAATGGCAATATCTCCAGTTTTAAACCACCCATCCTCCGTAAATGATTTTGCTGTTTCCTCAGGACGCTGCCAATAATATGGAAATACATTCGCTCCTTTAATTTGGATTTCCCCAGGTTCGCCTATCACAACATGATCATCCTCAGAAGCCAATCGAACCTCTACACCCGGTAAAGCTTTTCCCACGTATCCAGCTAAGCGCTCACCACGATAAGAATTACTAATGGCCATACCTATCTCAGTCATGCCATAACGCTCCAATAAAGTATGCCCAGAAATAATTTTCCATCGATCCATAACCGTTATTGGCAAAGCTGCCGAACCAGAAATCATAAGTCGAAAACCTTCTAAACATTCTCTAATAGATTCCTTTTCTGGGAGATCTAAAGTATCCCAAAATGCAATTAACTTGAAATAAATAGTAGGAACAGCCATAAAAACATTAACATCTCGCTGCTTAAATATTTTAAAAATTGCCTCTGGCGAAAACTTATCCAAAAACTGACATACAGCTCCAGCTGCTAATGAACAACAAACCACATTAACTATTCCATGAACATGATGTAAAGGGAGTAAACATAAAGTATGATCCGAATCTTGCCATTCCCAAGCTTGCAATAAAGTGTCCACTTGTGCCTCAAGATTTGCAAATGTACTTACTACCCCTTTGGGTAAATTAGTTGTCCCACTAGTGTAAAGAATCATTGCCATGCGTGAATTATCTAATTCAGGCAAATTTGATAGTAATGGTATCTGTAGCGATGATGTGGTAAAAATTCTAATATCCAATTCTTTAGCCAACTCCTGCAATAACTCCAAGTAACACGCATCAACAATAATTATTTTAGCGCCGGTGTCATTAATAACATATTCAAGTGCATTTAAAGGATGAGTGATGCAAAGAGGAACAGCAACTCCCCCCGCTTGCCAAATACCCCATTGCGTTGCAACATAATCAAAACCAGGGTTTACCATAAAGGCAACTCTATCTTCCGATAAATCACTTTGCTCTCCAAGCAAATTAGCTGAAACATACCTAGAAACACTAAGCAATTTGCTATATGAATATTCTAACTCATTAAAGATTATTGCTGTTTTGTTACTATAAGACTCTGCTTTAATAATATGTTTAAGCATGAAAAAACGATATATTTAGATTAAAAATTAATCTAAATTTCTACTTTTTTAAATAAATTTCGATGATAATGTGCGAAAACGATTTCGTTTAAACCAAATAAGTATTCTAATTTGATTCCATTAAAAAGGTTTATCTTAGTAATTAAGACCATGAAAAAGACAAACCTAAAAACATTAGCAGAAGAGCTAAATCTATCCATTTCTACCGTTTCAAAAGCGCTAGGCGATAGCTATGAAATAGGTTTTGAAACGAAAAAGAAAGTGAAGGAGCTCGCTGAGAAATTAAACTATCAGCCAAATCCCTTTGCGAGTAGCCTGAGAAGAAAAAACAGTAAAACCATTGCTGTGGTTATCCCTGAAATCTGCAATAATTTTTTCTCTCTTGCTATTGATGGTATTCAAAGTATCGCCCAAGAAAAAGCATATGATATTTTGACGTATTTAACACACGAAAATTTAATTAATGAAATTTCAACTATAAAACACTTGAATAATGGTCGTGTAGATGGAGTTTTAATGTCAATTTGTAGTGAAATCAGTAACCATGCTCACTTGGCCGAATTTAGAGATAATAATATCCCACTCGTGTTTTTTGATAGGGTGGATGAAAATCTCGACTTTCCTACTGTAACAACCGACAATTACGAAAGTAGCTATCATGCTACTCAACATTTAATTGATGCAAAATGCAAAAAAATCGTTTTTCTAGCCACATCAAAGCATCTATCAATAATGAAAAAACGCATTAATGGCTATATAAATGCACTTGAAAAAACTACTGAAAAATTTGAACCAAAAAATATTATCGAATGCTCAGATAATAACGATGAAAATTTAGCCATCATTCGTAAACAATTGGAATCTGAAGATCGTCCAGACGCAATCTTTGCTTCCGTGGAAAAACTCGCCATAGCAACATATCATATCTGTCGTGAATTAAATATTAAAATACCTGAAGATCTTAAAGTTCTAAGTTACTCTAATTTAAATACGGCATCATTACTGCAACCTTCTCTTACTACTATATCACAACCCGCCTTTGAAATAGGTCGAGAAGCGGCTTCCATTCTAATAAAATTAATTGAGAAAAAACATACAGATGATTTAACTAATAAAGTCATCATAAAAAGTTCCTTAATTGTAAGAGATAGCTCAAAATAAAAAAATACCTTTTAAACCTCATTTTAACACTCAATACCTACTTTATTAGCGTGGAATTATTGTAGCGATTTGTAGCGATAAATTTTGAATTGCGATATTTTTTTAGTATATTATAAATTGTTCTTTCCAATACTCTCATTCAGGTAATGTAGATTTCAGGGACTATCCCCATCGCTCTTCTGCTAGGTGTTGTCACCTTAACAGCCACCCTAACTGCCGCTTTCGCAGTTTTATTAACCCATTTATTTGCGCCTTTGCGTCTCTTCGAGACACACAAATTAAATTCTCGCAAAGGCGCAGAATTTTCTTGGTGAAAGCGCATATAATTTAACAAAAGAGGACAGGTCGCGACCTGTCCCTACGAACAGACCTTGTAAATTCTAAATTTAGCACATCGCTCCTCTGCTAGGTGTTATCACCTTAGCAGCCAACCTAAATACCGCTTTTTCGCTTTTATTAACCCATTTCTTTGCGCCTTTGCGTCTCTTTGAGACACACAAATTAAATTCTCGCAAAGAGGCAGAGACGCAGAATTTTCTAAATAATAATTAATTAAAAAACAATAAGAAATTAAGGTTCATTAAGAAAAAAACAATGATTTTATTGTTGGTAGGGACAGGTCGCGACCTGTCCCTACCAACAGACCTTGTCAATTTTTAAATTAGCACATCGCGCCTCTGGTCGGTGTTGTCACCGTACCAGCTAAATCTTCTAATTTTTTTGCAGATTTAAGAAGATTTACGCAGATTATTTTAGGCAGATACATAACTCCATAAATCATCTCCACTTAACTAAATGCAATAATAAATTTTCTTAAATAAATATCCTCCTTGAATTTTTAAAATACACCTTATCTTTGCATTATAAATGAAGGGATTAGTAATCAAATCAACCGGAAGCTGGTATGGTGTTTTAACCGATGAGGATAAGACCATCAACTGCCGCATCAAAGGCAAGTTCAGAACGCTGGATATCAAGACTACCAACCCTATTGCAGTAGGCGATCATGTTGATATTGAGCTCGAACCCGACCAAGAAACAGGATTAATTACCCTCCTTCACCCCCGAAAAAATTACATCATCCGTAAATCAATAAACCTTTCTAAGCAAGCACAAATTATTGCAGCTAATTTAGATCAGGCCTTTTTGATTGTAACTTTAGCTTCGCCGCGGACTTCCTTAGGCTTTATCGACAGATTTTTAGTGACCGCCGAAGCCTACGACATTCCCGCCAAACTCATCTTTAATAAATTAGATTTATTTAGCGAAGAGGGACTAGAAATATTAGAAGAATACCAATCCATTTATGAACAAGCAGGCTATCCTTGCTATAGTGTTTCGGCAATTCAGCAGACTAACCTAGATCAAATTATAGATTTACTAAAGGATAAAGTAACTCTAGTAAGTGGTCATTCAGGGGTTGGAAAATCAACATTAATTAATGCGCTTTTACCCGGTCAAGAACTAAAAACAGGCGAAATATCCGACTGGAGCGATAAAGGAAAACATACCACCACCTTCGCCGAAATGTTTAATTTGCCCTTTGGCGGATACTTAATTGATACCCCCGGAATACGTGAATTAGGTGTTTTCGACATCGAAAAACAAGAACTAGGTAGATTATTCCCAGAAATTAGAAAATTAATGACTAATTGCCGTTTCCATAATTGCAGGCACATTAATGAACCTGGATGCGCTGTTTTACAGGCACTAGAAAATGGTGAGTTTGAATCTTCACGATACGATAGTTACCTAAGTATCTATAATGATAATAATACCAGAGGATGAGAGCAGTCATACAAAGAGTTAGCCATGCTTCCTGCACCGTAAATGGTGAAATTACAGGACAAATTAAACAAGGATTTATGGTTTTATTGGGTATTGAAGATAGCGATACCGATGAGGATCTTACTTGGCTCGCCCAAAAAATTGCCAATATGCGTATTTTCTCAGATGAGAATGGTTTAATGAATAAATCTTTAGAAGATATTGATGGCAATATACTGTTAATCAGTCAGTTTACGCTTTTTGCCGCGACAAAAAAAGGCAACCGACCGGGTTTTACACGATCCGCAAAACCTGATTTCGCTATCCCTCTTTATGAGAAAATGATATTGGAGTTAGCAAAACTAACTGGAAAGAAAATAGAATGTGGAATTTTTGGTGCCGATATGAAAATCAATCTTTTGAATGACGGTCCCGTAACCATTACCATCGACACCAAAGCCAAAGAATAAAACAATTGCCATGACATTAGAAGAAGCACAAAAAACTGTAGATCAGTGGATTAACACTACCGGTGTTCGTTATTTTAATGAGTTAACCAATACCGCTATCCTCATGGAAGAGGTTGGTGAAGTGGCTCGAATCATGGCAAGAACTTACGGTGAGCAATCCTTCAAAAAATCAGATGAAGGCCATGATCTTGGCGATGAACTTGCCGACGTGCTCTTTGTATTAATTTGCTTGGCTAACCAAACCGGCATAAACCTTACGGAAGCCCTCCAAAAAAACCTAGAAAAGAAAAATATTCGTGATGCCGATAGGCATAAGAATAATGAGAAATTGAAATAGGTTTATTGCATCTTCACCAAACGCTCACCTTCCAATACCGGAATACTATTGGTGATATTCAAATTCAGGCAAAAAGCAATATCCTCTTCAATTCCGAGCTTTTTTAAGCGCTCGCTATGTGAGGTCTTTTTAAGGTAAAGACCCAAATCGTCTTTAGCCAAATCGTATAAATCTGCAGAAGCAATGCCCGCATCATCCAAAATATAATCTTCATCCTTTAGGTAATGAACTACCCCACCCGCAAAAAGTGTATCCTCCAAATTGACTTTATCTTTCCAGCCTGAGCAAAGCAATAAAACGTCATTCGACTGACTTTTAAGCCAATTGCACAAAGCAGCAATATTCAAAAAAGAGCCTATTACAATCTTACTCGCATTGCGCGACATATTGATGGCATGCGTCCCATTAGTGGTGGTTAAAACAATTGTCTTCCCATTCACCTTCTCCTCTGTATATGAAAAAGGCGAATTACCAAAGTCAAACCCATTAACAACCTCCCCATTTCGCTCTGCGGCCAATAAAAAATCAGATTCACGATAGGATTCACAAGCTTCAATACTTGCAACAGGAATAATTGAAGTAGCGCCATTTTCAATTCCATAACAAATGGAAGAAGTGGCTCTAAAAATATCAATAACCACTACAATGCTATTCGAAATATCGTGTAAATGTAATAGTGCTGGTGTGAGGCAGACTTCGAGGTTACGTTTTTCCATTCTATTGATAATCAATTATTTGAATGGGAATTTTACCACCTTAGCTAAGATCTTATTTTCACGAATTCCGATAAAAATTTCGCTACCTTCCTTTGAAAATTCTGTTTTCACATAAGCTATTCCGATAGCTTTTTGAAGCGTAGGCGATTGCGTACCAGAAGTTACTTTTCCAATAACATTTCCAGATGCATCAAAAACTTCATAGTCATGACGTGGAATACCTCGCTCAATCATCTCAAAACCAACGAGTTTACGAGAAACACCGCTTTCTTTTTGTGCAGCTAAATTTTCAGAATTCACAAAGTTCTTGCTAAACTTGGTAATCCATCCTAAACCTGCTTCAAGTGGAGAAGTAGTATCATCAATATCATTTCCATAAAGGCAGAAACCCATTTCTAAGCGCAAAGTATCACGAGCTGCCAATCCGATAGGCTTAATCCCAAAATCAGCTCCCGCTTTAAAAACCTCATCCCAAATATGCTCCGAATGCTCTTCATCAAAATATAATTCAAAACCTCCAGCACCCGTATAACCTGTTGCTGAGATTAAAACATTCTCTACACCCGCAAAAACACCTTTTTTAAAGGTATAATATTCCATGGAGGATAAATCTACTTCGGTTAAACTTTGAAGTGCCTCGGCAGCTTTTGGTCCCTGAACAGCGAGTAAAGACGTACGATCAGAAATATTAATCATCTCTACTCCGCCAGTATTATATTTTGAAATCCAATCCCAATCTTTATCAATATTGGACGCATTTACCACCAACATATAGGTTTTTTCATCAATTCGATAAACCAATAAATCATCTACAATTCCGCCATTCTCATTTGGCAAGCAAGAATATTGAATTTTGCCATCAAAAAGCTTTGACGCATCATTTGAAGTAACGCGCTGAATCAAATCGATTGCACCTTCACCTTTCAGAATAAACTCACCCATGTGACTCACATCAAAAACGCCTACTGCCTTGCGTACAGTTTCATGTTCAATGTTTATCCCACTATACTGAACAGGCATATTAAATCCTGCAAAAGGAACCATTTTAGCACCTAGCGCAACGTGAGTATCATTTAAAGCAACATTCTTCATTTTGAAATTTTTTATTGGTTGCCGCAAAAGTAGTTAAAAACGATTAAAAGGAAGGCTCAATTTTTGCTTCTTTTCATTTAAATTGAAAGGCTCAATTGTGGATTGCTCACTCTAAAACTTTTACGGTGATAGGGCGTCATTCCAAATTCAATAACCGCATTCCGATGTTTAATGGTGGGATACCCTTTATTCCTCTCCCAATCGTATTTGGGGTATTCGGATGCAATATTGAGCATAAAGTCATCACGATAAGTTTTTGCCAAAATGGATGCCGCAGCAATAGAAAAATATTTCCCATCACCTTTCACTACGCATTGATGTGGGATGTCTTGATACGGTTTAAAGCGATTTCCATCGATAATTATAAAACCCGGACGCAGACTTAATTTATTGATAGCCAGGTGCATAGCCTTTATGGATGCATTTAAAATATTAATCTTGTCGATTTCTTGATGGTCGACCATAGCTACTCCAAAAGCCAGCGCTTCTTGCTCAATTACTTGCCTTAAAAAAAAACGATCAGATTCCTTGAGCTGTTTAGAATCGTTCAAAAGGTCATGTTTGAATTTTATTGGAAGAATCACCGCCGCCGCAAAAACCGGACCCGCTAAACAGCCCCTACCCGCTTCATCACAACCCGCCTCCATAAATTCATCTTGCAAAAAGGGTAAAAGCATAATTTATTAAATAAATCTAAAGCACCCGAATAGTTAAAATAGTGATATCATCCGAGTTCATCGCTGCATTATTTGCTGTTTGAATATCTCTTAAAATATTTTCATTCAGGCTATCTACAGGAAGATCCTTATTCTTTTCAAGGTGCGTAAATAATTCATTATCAGAGATATACACCTCCTCATTTGGACTTTCAACTAATCCGTCAGTATAGTTAAAAATAATGCTTCCGGGACTTAAAATCTCTTTTCCTACACTGATTGAAGGCAGCGTATCAAAGGCCCCGATGATGGTTGTACCCTCTTTTAAAAATTTAATTTCATCGTTACGCAATAAAATTGGAGGATTATGCCCAGCATTGACATAGTTCAACTCTCTGGTTTTTTCGTTGTAGAGACCTAAAAATAAAGTGATAAATCGATCTCCATTGGTGTTAGAAACTACAATTTCGTTCAATCGCTCAATAATTTTCACCAGATCATTTTCAACCGAAGCCCAAGCTCTTAAACTGGCCTGTAAATTAGCCATTAATAAAGCTGCCGAAACTCCCTTTCCTGATGCATCGGCAATACACCATAAAAATTCATTGGTGCCAGTTTTTATGAAATCGAAATAATCGCCGCCAATATTTTCATTTGGGAGATAGGTGGCACCCACTTCAACAGCACCAGTTTTGGGCAGGCTCCTAGGTATCAACATACCCTGTACCTCTACGGCAAGCTCCATATCTCGTTGCATCCTTTCCCTTTCTACACGCTCCTTGAATAGTTTTTTATTCTCTAAAGCCACCATAATCATATTGATTAGGGTTTGAATAAAATTCAAATCGTTTGCAATCAGCCTCTGATCCTCATCCAAATCGCCAATTAAAACAAAGGCAAGGAACTCATCTTGATGAAAAACAGGAACAAAATAGTCGTAGGTATTTAAAAGCGAATCTATATGTGATTTGAGCGAGCTAATTTCTTTGATGTTGCTTAGCGCCTGACAGGTTTTTTGTAAAACTTTGGCATTTTCAAATTCACCACCAAAGCGTGTCGCACAATAAAAATGTTCGCCCTCACGGATTAAAAGTCGGATTTTACCAATTTTTAAATGCTCATTCAAAATAAGAACAAGGATCTCAAATAACACCGAGGAAGCACTATTTTTATTAATAGCTTGCGTAATTTCAAGTAAAGAGTTCAATTCTGCCTGTCGCTTCAGGAGAAGTTGAATCAACTCACTTTCGTCATCTTTAAATGGCTGTGATTTGTCCGACAATGTTATGCTTTAAAAGAATGAATGCCTTTAATTATTACAAAAATACATAAAATAATAATTTAGAAATAATTACCTCACCATTCTACCTTTCCACATATATTTTCCAGAATTACCTGCAACACCAATAAAAATGAGATAAAAAATGTGAATTAGAGATAAAAATGGCTGATATCGCAATAATTTGGGTCTTCCCTCAAATTGGCAAACTGGAATCATAAATAAAAGCTCCACAATTGCTTTAAAAACAAAACTCGTTGCAGCGAACACCCAAAAAATAGGGTTAATAAATCCGGCAATAGCGTTTAACAAGATACTCAGATTAAAAAGCCAAACCACAATGCCCAAAGCTACAAGCCATTTATTTTTATAGCTCGTACTCTTTGAAGCCCAACGCTTACGCTGCTGAATAAATTCGCTAAGATTTGGCTTAGCATGCGTATAGACAATCGCATCCCGTGATTTACAAAACGCAATACCCTCGGGATAGGCTACGGCAACTTTATGCATGAAAAGCTCATCATCACCCGAGGCTAAATTATCAATTCCTTGAAAGCCATTCAAACCTAAAAAAACATCCCTCCGATAAGCCAAATTTGCTCCATTGCAGGTTGTTGGCATGCCATTCCCTATTCCCGAAGCTCCCAAACTAATCAAGAATAAAAATTCAAGGCTCTGTAATTCTTCGAATAAATTTTTCTCTTCGAAAAAGATTACTGGAGAAGAAACAAGTTTATAATTACCTGATTCAAAGCACGATACAATAGTTTTTAACCATTTTGGACCCATCCTACAGTCAGCGTCCGTAGTCACAATTAACTCAGCATCCGACTGCTTAATTGCTTCTGAAATGGCTCTTTTCTTATAGGAATTCAGGGCTTCCCTTTCATTCAGAACAATCAATTTTACCCCTTGAGTAGCAAAAGATCTTACAATTTCGGAAGTACGATCCGTTGAATGATCATCTACAATAATTAATTGCAATAAATGCGAAGGGTAGTCCTGCGCCAACACATCCTCAATCGTTTTTTTGATATTTTCTTCC
>NZ_JBIIPN010000063.1:0-14188 GCF_044342615.1 Daejeonella sp.
ATAGATAGGATTTTAGCGCCTTCAGCAAATTCAGCAGCATAGAAATAAGTATAAATAAAAGGAGATGCAAAGGTCATGAAAATGGCAATTGTCAGACTAATAACCATCATCAAATCATAAAGATCTCCCAATCTCTTTTGATAGCGAATAGGGTCATCTCTTCGCGCATTCATGATAGCTGGAAAAATAGAGCTGACAATGGCTATGGGAATAAAATACCAACTCTCACTCCAGTTTACTACGGTTGAATAAACCCCAAGTGCAGATACGCCCAGATAACTTTCAACCATCAGCTGACCGATTTTCATGTAAACAGTCACCAAAATAGCCGAAAAAGCCAATGGCCAAGAATGTTTCAGAAGATGTTGGGCTAATTTACCCTCAAATTGCCATTCCGAAACTTTATTAGACCTAAGTCTGTACACAATTAAATACCCTATACCAATTAATACCGCATCGGCTAATAAAGTCCAGATAAACCAAGACAAGGGGGCCGAAATGGCAATCAGGACTAGTTTTAAGGCTGCAGAGAGCAGATTGCCCGCCACTTGGACCATCATCACGTATTTTCCTTGAACTTGCGACTGGAAATAGCTGTCGATAATGTTTAAAGATTGTGCTAAACCTATACAAGAAGCAATTATAATATAGCTTAACGGAATCTCTGAATCATTCCCTTTAAAAACCAGGAATGCAGCAGCAGCTAATGGAACTATGATTAGTCCAGCAAAAAAACGCATTCGAAATGCGGTTCCTAATAATTTATTTTTGTTTGCCGGCGATGCAAGTAATTCGCGTGTAATGAAACCATCAAGACCCAATGCAGCAGCAGCAATAAAAAAAGTAACGAATACAAGCGGATAGTTTAACAAGCCATTATCTGCACGACCAAGATAATTTGCTACCGCAATTCCAGCAAGAATTTTAATAATTAAGCTACCCACTCGGGCAAGAAAAAGCCAGCCCGTATTTTTCAGGTATTTATTAAACGCTTGTTGGTCGAAGCCTGGTACCGCTGGAAACTTCATTTAAACAAAATAATTAATTTGTTTTTAAAGGTGGCAATTTTTTTCTTAGCTCGCACCCTTAAATAAGAAAAGGCTCAGTTTACACCGAGCCTTTATTTTATTTATAACGGAATTCTGTTATTGATTTACAAACTTCTTTGCATTGATCTTACGTTCGTTTTCAGTAAGGTAAATCTTACGTAAACGCATACTCTTAGGAGTAATTTCAATGTACTCATCCGCTTGAATATATTCCATTGCTTCTTCTAAAGAGAATTTAATCGCAGTAGCAATACGTGCATTATCATCAGTACCTGAGGCACGCATATTGGTTAATGCTTTTCCTTTTACCACGTTTACAACTAAGTCATTATCACGAATATGTTCACCCATGATTTGTCCTTCATAAACCTCAACACCCGGTTCAACAAAGAAACGACCACGATCTTGTAATTTATCGATTGAGTAAGCAGTAGTTGAACCTTTTTCCATAGAAACAAGAACTCCGTTCAAACGACCAGGGATTGTACCTTTCCAAGGCTCATAAGCCTTAAAACGGTGTGCCATAATTGCCTCACCTGCAGTTGCAGTTAACACATTATTACGTAATCCAATAATACCACGTGCCGGAATCTCAAATTCTAAATGTTGAAGATCACCTTTTGGTTCCATGATTAATAACTCACCTTTACGTTGAGTTACAAGTTCAATAACCTTACCTGAAACCTCTGCTGGTACATCTACAATTAGCGTTTCAATAGGCTCACATTTAACCCCATCAATATGCTTGATAATTACTTGTGGCTGTCCCACTTGAAGCTCATAACCCTCGCGACGCATAGTCTCGATTAAGACTGATAAATGCAGAATACCACGACCATACACCAGGTAGGAATCAGGTGATTCTGTTTCAACAACCTTAAGTGCTAAGTTCTTCTCCATCTCCTTGTAAAGACGCTCACGTAAACGCTGTGAGGTTACAAATTTTCCTTCCTTACCAAACATTGGTGAGTTATTGATAGTGAACAACATATTCATTGTTGGCTCATCAATCTTAATAACCTCTAATTGCTCAGGCTTTTCAAAATCAGCGATAGTATCACCAATATCAAAGCCATCAATACCAACTACTGCACAAATATCTCCTGAAGAAACTTCCTGAACTCTAATTTTTCCTAAACCTTCGAAAGTATATAATTCTTTAATTCTTGATTTTTGAATTGTTCCATCACGCTTCACTAAAGAAACCGGCTGATTTTCTTTAATTACACCACGTGCTACACGGCCAATTGCAATACGACCAACAAATGAAGAATAATCCAAGGATGTAATCTGCATCTGAAGGGTACCATCAAAACTTGGTGCTGCAGGAATATGCTCTAAGATAGTATCCAATAATGGAGTGATATCTTCCGTTTGAACTTTCCAATCGTGGTTCATCCAACCTTGCTTTGAAGAACCATAAAGAACAGGGAAATCCAACTGATCTTCGGTAGCCTCAAGGTTGAAGAATAATTCAAAAATTGATTCGTAAACTTCTTCTGGGCGACAATTTTCTTTATCAACTTTATTTACAATTACTACAGGCTTAAGACCTAGAGAAAGTGCTTTTTGAGTCACAAATCGAGTCTGAGGCATGGCACCTTCAAAAGCATCGACAAGTAATACTACCCCATCAGCCATTTTAAGTACTCGCTCTACCTCACCACCGAAATCGGCGTGTCCAGGAGTATCAATAATATTAATTTTGACACCCTTGTAGCTAACAGAAACGTTCTTGGAGACAATGGTAATACCACGTTCGCGTTCAAGATCATTATTATCTAGTATCAAATCACCAGTTTCCTGATTGTCACGGAACAAATTGGTTTGGTGTAAAATTTTATCAACCAATGTAGTTTTACCGTGGTCAACGTGAGCGATTATCGCTATGTTTCTTATTTTTTGCATTAAAAAATTACCTTAAATTTTTTGCAAAGGTACGATTTATATAGGAGATTTCCATAAGATGATAATTTAAGGATAAGGAAACAAAACTCAATCCAACAAATAAGGCTAAGCTTTAAATATCAAATGCACAGATGAAAATCCCAATTTAATGTCTTTTGAGGAATTGAATTTACATGACCCTGACCAAAAATTTACCAAAAAATTGTATTTTTGAATATGGACATTCAATTAATAGCGGTTATTGCTTTATTTGCACTTGCTCTACTTTATGTAGGTAATTTGGCTTATAAAGGCATGAAAAGCAAGGCAGGATGTGCGAGTAATTGTGGTAAATGCGCTGCCGACTTTAGTCAGGTAATGCCACAAAAAAAGAATAAATAGTTTTTAAGCCGACTTCTCAATTAGGCAAACAGCATAAGCTACTAATCCTTCTTTTCTACCAATAAATCCCATTGTTTCATTAGTCGTTGCTTTGATAGAGATATCATCTTCACTAATTCCTGCTGCTTGAGCAATTTTTACCTTCATTTCAGGGATATGTGGATTTATTTTAGGAGCTTCTAAACAAAGCATAGCATCAATATTTCCTACATTCCAGCCCTTTTGATTTAAAAGCGAAACGCACTCCTTGAGCAGGATTAGGCTACTTATACCTTTCCAACGGTCATCCGTATTTGAAAAATGAAAACCAATATCACGTAAATTAGCTGCTCCAAGTAATGCATCGCAAATTGCGTGTACCAAAACATCCGCATCCGAATGCCCAAAAGCACCTGAAGGATGATTCAATTCTACACCACCTAGAATAAATGGGTGATTATCAACTAATTGATGTACATCAAATCCAAAGCCAACTCTAATTTTCATTATTTATTTTTCGAAATTAAACACCAATGAGAAGCGCAGTGTTTGCGCTAAAGGACTGGTTTGTTGATTTGCCAAGAGATAGGCAATATCAAGATTAAATACATTATACTTCAAGCCTGCACCTAGGGTAAAATACCTTCTATCGCCCTTTGTTGGGGTCTCATAAAAATATCCGGATCGAAGAGCGAATTGTTTATTATACCAATATTCCATTCCGAAAGAATAATTAATTTCACTCAATTCTTCAGAAAAACCACCAGGTGCATCATTAAACGAGCCAAAAATGGCAGATGGAACCGACCGATCAGGGTCTTTACCACTTATAATCCTACCATTTGCATCTCTAATTGGATTGGTAGGTACCAAAAGTTTATTCAGATCAAGAGCAAAGGTTAGGGTACTCAAATCATCTAACATAAAGGTTGAAGCACCTCCAATTTTCATATTAGTAGGAAGAAAAGATTTTATACCATTATCGGAGTAGCTCATCTTGGAACCAATATTTGAAATATTTATTCCTAAAGCAAGCTCAGCATCTGTTCCAAAAATCACTGTTCCTTCTTTATAGTAGGCAGAAGCATCGGCCGCTAGGGCTGTGGCTGGCTGTATCTCCTGACCATTGAACTGCCCATTACTCAAGCTTGACCTAATGTATCTAATTGATGAGCCCATCGAGAAGTTATCGCCAAATTTTCTTGCGTAGGTACCTTCTATAGAAAACTCATTGGGACTGTAAACGCCAATATCATTCTGACTATTATCAGTAAGCTGAATGGAGCCATAAGAAAAATAGCGCAAAGCACCACCGATGGTATTTCGACTATCTAAGCGATGATAGACTGTTAGATATCCCAAATCAACATCTGGCACCAAATTTCTTAACCATGGTGTATATGAAGCCGATATCCCAGTTGGTTTATTTAGAAAAACTAATTTGGAAGGATTCCAATGCATTGAATTTGCATCAGGCGAAATTGCAACTCCAGCATCACCCATTGCCCCTGATCTAGCGTCGGGAGTGATAAGTAAAAAAGGAGCCGCGGTTTTTATTGTATTTATACGTTTCCCATCGCTTTGCGTAGTTTGTGCAACAAGCAGAGCAGGGAATCCGAGGATAAATGCAAATAAAGAATTAAAAAACAAACGCTTTTTGATCATTAATGTAAAAAATCAAGCAAATCTAAAATTCTTGTGTCCTAAATATAAGCAATAATAAGCATATATTTATTATGAAAACGATTTAAATGAACACTTTGCTGTTGAAAATAATATCTATTTTAAAAAATAAATGTCATAATCAAAAATTCAATCTAGCTAAATATTAAATATCCGAACATAAATTCAATATTAAAAAAATGTAATGAATTTATTTTTAATGGAGAATTTATATAATATTGGTGAATTAGAGACGTTTAGGGGAATAATAAATTAAAGGAAATAAATTTTTATCACATTAATTACCATTGTTAACCCGCCTAATAGTCACCATAATGCGATATGAAAAAAATCCATTGGTGGTATTAAGCAATTTTGTATTTTAGCGGATTATTGCTCCAATTATTGAAATTAATGAAAAGAATTACAATATACTTTACGGCGGGATTATTTCTACTAGGAATAGCAACATCCTGTAAAAAACCTACGAGTTCATCTTCCTCAAAAACTGGCATGGCTTATAACAATAAGTACAATGGAGGTTTTGAAGTTAATAACAAAGTTAAGGCTGGTCCCGGACCAGGATTAATTGCCATTGAAGGTGGAACTTTCGTTATGGGTGGAAGTCTAAATCAAGATTTAGGTTATGAGTTTGACAATGTTCGCCGCAGGGTAACTGTTGCTTCATTCTATATGGATGAGACTGAGGTGGCCAATGTTGACTGGCTAGAATACTTACACTGGATTAAGCGTACTTATCCAACTGATGCAGAATATTATTATAATGCACTTCCAGATACGCTTGTTTGGAGACAGCCACTTTCCTATAATGAACCATACGTAAATAATTACTTAAGACATCCTGCATTTCAGGATTATCCGGTTGTTGGCGTAAGTTGGGAACAGGCAAACGATTATTGTGTTTGGCGTACAGATCGTGTAAATGAAGAAATCTTAAGAAGAGGTGGTTATTTATTGGATTATAAAACTCTTGCAGGCGGTGGAAAAGGTGGTGCTCCAGCAACAGCCACTACTGCAAAAGATCCATTTAACACAGATATTTATTTAAATGGACAATTTCGTGGTGATGGTATCGACGGAAAAAAAATGAAAAAAGATCTCAATCCTAATTCGGCTGCTGCTGGAACTGCTACCACTGGTAAAGGTGGTCCTGTTAGACCAGTCCGTTTAGAAGATGGAATCTTAAAACAACCTTATCGCTTACCAACAGAAGCTGAATGGGAATATGCTGCATTATCTCTTGCAGGTAATACTGAATATGAAAATATTGCCGATGGTAAAATTTATCCTTGGAATGGTTTAGGTGTTCGTTCACCAAAAAAACGTACTCAAGGTATGATCTACGCAAACTTTAAGCGTGGAGATGGTGACAATATGGGTACCGGAGGATACCTGAATGATAAGGCTGATATTACTGCTCCAGTAAGATATTATATTCCTAATGATTTCGGACTTTATAACATGGCTGGAAACGTAAGTGAATGGACATCAGATGTTTACAGAAAACTAAGTTTCGAGGATTTCGCTGATTTTAATCCTTACCGTGGAAATGAGTTTGTTAACAAACGCTTAACAGATAAAACGAAAGGGCTTTACGCGAAGGATAAATATGGTCGTCCGATTAAAGATCCAGCACCATCTTCTAAGAAACAAACATGGGCTGAATTACAAGGTAAGAGTGCCAAACCTGATTCATCAGCACTAGCAGGAAAACCATATCAACCAGATTTCAGAGGATTTAAAGATTCTGTAAATAATGATTTATACGGAAATACAACCTTGGTAAACGATCGTTCACGTGTTTATAAAGGAGGTTCATGGAATGACCGAGCATACTGGTTAAATCCTGCAACAAGAAGATTTATGCAACAAGATGAAGCTAGTGCAGAAATTGGATTCCGTGCTGCAATGACATTGGTTGGTTCACCTGAAATTAACAGCCAAGGGAAACCTCAATTCCCTAAGTATAAGTCGAAAGCTAAGGCTAAATAAAAACATAAAGACATAAAAAAAACACCTTTATATTAAAATATAAAGGTGTTTTTTATTTTGTAGGAATTAGTTAATCTTGATTAACTATCCCAAGTCATGATTTTACCTCGATCTTCCATTTTAAGGCATTCATCTAAGGTTTTTTGATCATATTCTAAGCCAAACTGCTTTAAAACATTATCTGGAACACCATCCCAAGCATTTGGTTGATTTCCTTTATAAGCCATATCTTTTATACCTTCTTTGCTTGTAAAGAATCCAGTAGCAGTCAAATTACGCATGGTATTAAAGAAGCTTACTCCTGCAGAATTCTCAGGAGCGGCTTTTTCAGGAAATGCAATTAATTCAACTAATTCAATCTGCTGCTCTTTACTTGAATCGGCAAAAGACTTCTTAAAAAGTTTAAGTGATTTAACATCAAGCCATTTTAATCCGCCACGCATTGGCAACTGATACCTCGGCTGATCCTTCACAATAAATTCTATAAATTCTGGAACCTTTGCATCGCTTGCACTACCTGAATTTTCATCCTTAGGAATAATTATATCGGCCAAAATAGTGATTGTCTTTAGCTCTGCCGCCGAAAAGAATGTTTCCGACATTAACTTGTCGTCAATCAGTTTTTCTTCTGGCGTACGTCCATAAACACCCGCTTTGCTTTTATTTGCAGCATCTTTTTTATCACATGAAGTGGCTAAAATAGTACCAACACTAACTGTACCTACGGCTAATGCTTTGAGTGAGTCTCTTCTATTCATCTGATTAAATATTTTGTTTTTTTAACTGATCAACAATGTATTCTGATGCACGCATAGATAGGGCTAGGATGGTCCATGTAGGATTTTTATCCGCCTGAGAAACAAATGCACCGCCATCAACCACAAATAGATTTTTTACATCGTGAGCTTGATTATACTTGTTTAATACTGAAGTATTTCGATTATTTCCCATACGTGTAGTACCTACCTCGTGGATAATTCTTCCAGGTGCTTCAAGTCCATATTTACGATCTTCACCAGGTTTTTCACCACTTGCAACTCCACCCATCGCATCAATAAGCTCTTCAAAAGTATCTTGCATGTGTTTAGCCTGCTTAATCTCTTGATCAGTCCAGTTATAATTAAATTTCAAAACAGGAATACCATATTTATCAACTACTTCTGGATCTATCTCACAATAGTTTTCAATTCTTGGGATACTTTCACCTCTACCAGCAAAACCGACTGTTGAACCGTAATATCTACGGTAATCATCCTTGAGAGATGCTCCATAACCACCTGCAGACTTCATTTTACCGTCTTTGCCTGGGAATGTTCCATTTCTTTTCTCCATTCCGAAGCCGAAACCATAAGAAGGCATATCCATACCACCCCAGAACTCAATGTGATAGCCTCGAGCAAAATCAAGTTTCTTGTTATCAAGCCACCAAGGAATATATAAATGCAATCCACCAACTCCATCTTCATTATAACGTTCTCTATCCATCAACTGCGGTATGAAAGCTCCTCTAGAGGCTCCTGTAGAGTCGTGCAAGTATTTACCAACCATTCCACTTGAATTGGCCAATCCATTAGGATGTGCAGAAGATTTTGAATTTAACAATAAACGCGCTGATTCACAAGCACTTGCAGCTAAAACTACCACTTTTGCATTTACCTGATATTCTTGCATATCAGTCTTATCAACATATGAAACACCCGTTGCAAGTCCTTCACTATTTGTTAAAACCTCACGAGCCATGGCATTTACATACACATCTGCATTGCCTGTCTTACGCGCTGGTTTAACCAAACAAGTTGAAGAGGAAAAATCAGCATGTACTGAACAACCACGATTACACTGATTACAAAAGAAACAGGTTCCACGATCTTTATTAATTGGTCTTGTTAATATGGATAATCGAGCAGGAATAACAGGAATATTAATGTTATTTGCTGCCTTCTTAATCATAAGCTCATGAAGTCTCGGTTTTGGAGGAGGAAGAAAATAACCATCTGGTTCATTATAAATTCCTTCTTTAGTCCCAAAAACACCAATCATTTTATCTACGCGATCGTAATAAGGCTTTACATCATCGTATCCAATTGGCCAATTATCGCCCAAGCCATCCATATCTTTACGCCTAAAATCATTAGGACCAAATCTTAATGAAATTCTTCCCCAGTGGTTCGTACGACCCCCAAGCATTCTAGATCTAAACCAGTCGAATTGTGAACCCTCATTTTGGGTATATGGTTCGCCTTCAATTTCCCAGCCACCATAAGCTGCGTCAAAGTCGCCAAAAGCACGATTTGTGCTAGCACCACGTCTCGGCGACTCATAAGGCCATTTTAATTGTGTTTGTTGTTCTGGATTTGCAGGATCATAATCAGGACCTGCTTCAAGTAATGCGACTTTTAAACCTGCCTCAGTTAGGATTTTCACCGCCATTCCTCCACCTGCACCTGAACCTACGATACAGACATCGTATAATTCGCCCTTAGTTTTAATTTCTATAGCCATTGGATATTATTGTTTAATCTTTTCACAAAAAGATCCATGAAAATAAACAATATTTATTTAGCTAAAGAAATTATAGGAGAGGAATATCTAATTATTATTGAAAATTATTAATTAGGAAAACAGCATCAATAATTGGTTCTTTTCAACCTTATCGCCAGCAATAACTTTTAAAGACTTCACAACAACATCTGCGGGGGCTTTGATGATGTTTTCCATTTTCATAGCCTCTAAAATTAATAGGTTTCCCCCCTTTTTTATTTCTTCTCCTTCAGCAACCAGAACTTTCAAGACTAGGCCAGGCATAGGGGCCTTTAATTCTGCAATTTTAGTGCTGTTCAAATTATCCATACCCAATTGATGCAAAAGCTCATCAAATTGATCGCTCATTTGCATAGGATAGATATTACTTCCTACTTTCACACTACATGTTTTTTGAACTTTATCATAATCGATTAGCTCAGCATAGTAGGATTTATCATTATAAATTACATGAAAAGATCGATCATTAACTTTCAAAATATCTCCTTGAAAAGAAAGGCCATTAATTAATGTCTGATTTCTTTCAGTTGAAATCTCAAAATTGAACTTATTATTAACCTTTACCTTAAGCATAATTTATTGAGTTAGTGCATACTGAATTAAATTGGATCCCATTTGAAGTGCCCTTTGTCTAGTTGCTTCAGAATCACTAGGATATGTACCTGCGTCTTCCCAACCATTCCCGAGATCACTTTCATAAGTATAATAACATACCAACCTTCCCTTATAAATTAATCCTAATCCTAAAGCGCGCTTAGCATCATGTTCATGTATTTTAGGAAGTCCCGATGGGAATTTAAACTTTTGATTATATATGGGATGTTGTACAGGCAATTCGACGAAGTCGAGCTCAGGGAACACTAATTTCATTTGAGGCCTTATAAATTTATCCAATCCATAGTTGTCGTCAATATGAAGAAAGCCTCCTCCCATTAAATATTTACGCAAATTCCCGGCTTCCTGATCAGAAAATTTAATGTTCCCATGGCCTGTTAAATACACAAATGGGTAGTTAAATATATCAGAGCTCCCAGCCTCAACTATTGCTTCCTCTTGCTCAAAATTTGTCCCAAGATTTTTATTACAAAAACTAATGAGATTTGTAAGTGCTGTTCGATTAGCATACCAATCGCCACCACCATTATACTTTAATTTAGCGATTTTAAAGGTAGGTGCACTGATTGAAAACCCCACTAGGAGAAAAAATAGAAATACTAAGCCGGCGCTTAATAGATTTTTCATCTGTTTAAAAAATTAATTTCAAAGCAGGCCTCTAAAGCTGCAGTTTCGGTTCTAAGTCTTGACTCTCCTAAACTAATGGGTATAAAGTTATTGTTTACGGCAGCTTCGAGCTCTTGGAATGTAAAATCACCTTCGGGTCCGATTATAATTAGATAATTCCCCTTAGGGATAAGCTGGTCTTTAATTGTAACTTTACCTTCATCCATACAATGAGCAATAAACTTTTGGGTATTTGTGTTTTTGCTAATAAAATCGCTGAAGCGAATGGCTTCATTTAATTTTGGATGAAAAGCTTTGATGGATTGTTTTACAGCAGAGGTAATTACTTTATTTAAACGTTCAGTCTTTAATTCTTTTCTTTCTGAGCGATCACAAATAATAGGAGTAATTTCATCGATACCAATCTCAGTAGCTTTTTCTAAGAACCACTCTATGCGTTCGATATTTTTTGTTGGCGCAATGGCGATATGTAAATAATGATTCCGCTTAGCAAAGTTTTCAATCTTCTTAACAATTTTAAGCTTTGTTCTTTTAGGATGAGGATCTTCAATGATAGCATCATAAAAACCACCGATACCATCAACTAAATGGAGTAAACTTCCGGCATCAAGCCTTAAGACTTTTATACAGTGCTTACTTTCTTCTTCACTGAGAATTAGGGTATTTGAATTGATATCGGGTGTATAAAAAATATGCATAAACCGATCTCCTTTTTTAGCGTAAATCTACAGCATCTTCATTATTAATGACCAATTCAAGTTTTACAGATTCAACGTTCTGATCTGCTTTTTTAAGAATTGTAATTGTATACCCATTAAAATCACTCACCTCCCCAACCTCAGGGATTTTACCAAAAATTTCACTTACCAAGCCTGCAACGGTGTCATAATCCCCATCTTCAGGTAAATCATGTGGAAGATATTCGTTTACATCATAAATTGAAGCGGTTGCATCAATAATAAATTCATTGTCTGATAATTTTTCAACAATTGGCTTTTCTTCATCGTATTCATCTTGAATTTCACCAACCAATTCTTCAACAATATCCTCCAAAGTAACCATGCCGGCAGTCCCGCCAAATTCATCAAGCACAATAGCAATTTGAATTCGCTTAAGCTGAAGCTCGCTCAAAAGATCATTAATCTTTTTAGTTTCAGGAATAAAATAGGGTTTACGGATAATATCTTTAAGGATACATTCCTTGTTATCTGCTAATAGGGGAAGAATATCTTTAGCATGAACAATACCTACAATTTTATCTATAGTTTCATCATAAACGGGTATTCTAGAGTAGCCCTCTTGAATGATAACTTCTAGCAATTCTTTATGAGGTGTATTTAACTCAATCCCAGATATTTTTGTCCGCGGAACCATGATATTTTTTACAACACGTTCATTAAAATCAAACACATTTTTAATAAGTTCATGCTCATTGGTTTCTAGCGCACCACTTTCCTTACCTTGATCCAGCAAATATTGTAATTCTTCAGAGCTATGGTGAGCTTCATGACCACCAACGGAACTGATTCCTAACATTTTCAAAATAAAATTAGCAAAACCATTTAATAGCCATATGAAAGGTCTGAACAATAAATAGAAAAAGTGCAAAGGAAGGGCAATACCCATGGTAGTACCAATAGGACGTTGAATTGCCATTGATTTAGGTGCTAGTTCACCAAACACAATATGCAAAACCGTAATAATGGCAAATGCAAGCACATGGCCAATATTTGTAGCCACAGCAGACGACATATCTACTTGAATAAAGTTAAAGAAACGACTTACTAAATCGGTCATTACTGCTTCACCTACCCAACCTAAACCTAGCGAAGCTAAAGTTATACCTAATTGAGTAGCAGCCAGATAACCATCAAGATGCTGAGTCATGTGCTTAGCAATTTTTGCTACACGACTACCAGTTTTAGCCTTAATTTCAATTTGAGAAGCTCTCACTTTTACCAGAGCAAATTCGGCCGCAACAAAAAATCCGTTAAGAAAAACTAAGAAAAATGTTAAAAATAAAGATAGACCCATAATTCTATAAATTTACGAAAGTGGTCTTATATAATTCTAAACTTTCTTTTATTACCTTAAAGGCATAATTTTTACCCAATAGATGCTCAATACTTACATTTTTACGTTCCAAGGCCTTATAATCTTGAAAAAAACGAACAATCTCAGTCATGGTGTGGGGTGGAAGTTCTTTTAAATCTTCAATATAATTTACTGACATATCATTTTTAGCAACAGCAATAATTTTATCGTCTTGCTCACCATTATCAACCATATGCATCACTCCAACCACTTTAGCTTCCACAATCGACATAGGGTAAACATCCACCGAGCATAGAACTAGAATGTCTAATGGATCTTTATCATCACAATAAGTTTGTGGAATAAAACCGTAATTAGCTGGATACATAACAGATGAAAATAGCACACGATCAAGCTTAATAAGGCCTGAATCTTTATCAATTTCATACTTTGCTTTTGATCCTTTAGGGATTTCTATAATTGCATTTACAGTGGAAGGGATATCTTCACCAGGAGAAACGCTATGCCAGGGGTGGTCTTTGTTCATATGTTTTAGAAATTGGATTCTTCTTCATTGCCTCTATCTCCTCCAATTTTCCTCTTTAAATAGGTAATAATAAGCGGAATAGTAGTAATCAATATGAAACCAACAATGATATATAATAAGTAATCATTGATTTCTTTTTCAAAACTTCTACCAAGAAAGAATCCTAGCAAAGTTAAGGATGTAATCCATAGAAATGCACCAGAAATATTATAAAATGCAAATTTTTTAAAATCGAGCTTAACAACACCCGCAATTATCGGAGCAAATGTTCGTACTATAGGAATAAATCTCCCCATAATTAAAGCAAAAGCTCCTTGTTTCCTATAATACTCTTCCGCTGTTTTAAGATATTTCTTTTTAAAGAAAAAGGTGTCTTCTCTTTGATAAAGTACTGGTCCCGTTTTTTTGCCAAACCAATAACCAGCAAAATTTCCACCAATAGCCGCCCCCATTAAACCAATTAGCAAAACATAAATTGAAACATCCAATTTCCCGGTCGCAACAAACATGCCAGCGAGAAATAAAAGATAATCACCGGGAAGGAAAAAACCAAAAAACAAACCAGTCTCAGCAAAAATTACAAAAAGAAGCAGATAGAATCCACCCTCTCTCAGTAATTTTACTGGATCAATCAGATGTTGTAAAGAATCCCAAATCTCTTGCATAAGTTCGATATGCGTAAAGCTACAATATTTATAGAATATTTAAGCCTAGAAAAGGTTGGATATAATACTAGGGTAAATACCAACGATTATTGTTAGCAAGGCCGAAAAACCTAATACAAAATTAAAGTAAGCTGAAGATTGAAGCTCTTTTGGTTCTGCCGACTTAA
>NZ_JBIIPN010000179.1:0-4276 GCF_044342615.1 Daejeonella sp.
GGCATCGCCTTCTTGCATTAACTGTTGTAAAGTTAACTCTGGATTTTTATCCATATACTTCTTTACAATTTGCCAGCCAGTCCAAATTCCTAATTTAGGTGCAGAGTCAGATTTTTCGCCAATACCAGGTGTGAAGGGCGCCTCAGCTATATATTTCTGTATTTTTAAGTAATCTGATTCGTATAAAAGGTTATTTTCAATAAAGTAAGCCCATATCCCTGATTCATATTCTGTACACCAATCGAGTTGATCTTGGGTATATCCAATCTTGAGCGTATCACTTGTTTCAGGCATCACAGCGTCCATCAAATAAAGAACCTTCCCATTGTAAATCATTTTGCTTAGTAAAGTTCTGTCGCTATCTTTTTCTGGGAACATATCCTCCCGAATGAGGGTTTCTATAAGCCTGGGACTTATATTTTCTGGATTGAATCGTCTGGCAATATAAGCAGGAATACTTTCTCTTAGTGCAGGGTAAAAGCGTTCTCCATTTTTGCCTAAGAACATATCTAAACCTATTCCAATATAGTCGTTACCTATTGGCGTTTGTACCGCAAAACCCGATAAAAAACTAATTATACGTGGTAATTTCTGTTTCGGATAATAGTATTTAATGTATTTAAAGGCTTGATTAATCTCTAATTCTTGCTTTTTTAGATCAGGAAAAGTCTTATCTACAGTGGTTTTTAATTCTAAATAATCAGGATTTTGAAGAATAAATCTCAAATTAGAATAATAAGCTGTATCACTTGCTACACCTGCAACGATTATTTTTTCCATATAATCGTCATAAAACCAGGTATATTTTTTCCTTAAAACTGGCGCTTTTTCTGAGATATTATTCGAATTTAATCCGCCAAAATCCTTATCAAATCTTTCAATTTTAGTATTTAGATTAATTTTGCTGATATCGGGAGTCTTTTTATTATTACAAGATAGGATCATCAAGCATATTAAAAAAAACAGGTAAATTTGCGCTCGTCTCATAAATGAAGATAAATTGCTAAATTATGAAAATGCATAGAATAATCTGTGTTTAGCTTATGAATAGCTCTCAATTAATTTAGCTTTAATGATTAGACCATGAAAATAGCCCTTGCTCAATTAAATTATATTATTGGAGATTTTGATTTTAACACCTCCAAAATAATTGATACACTCCAATCAGCAAAGGCTCAAGGCGCTGATTTAGTGGTGTTTGCCGAGCTTTCTGTTTGTGGTTATTCCCCTTGTGATTTTCTGGATTTCTCGGAATTTATCAATCAATGTGATGAATCAGCTAGGAAGATTGCTGAAGCTTGTGAGGGTATTGCATGTATCATCGGACTCCCAACAAAGAACCCAGAAATAAAGGGTAAAGATTTGTATAATTCGGCTTATTTTATTGAAAATGGAAAGGTTAAGTCTATCGTGAATAAGGCTCTACTCCCAAATTATGATGTTTTTGATGAGTACCGATATTTTGAACCAGCAGTAAATTTTAGCTGCATCGAGTTTAAAGGCCATAAAATTGCACTTACCATTTGTGAAGATCTTTGGAATATCAACGACAATCCAATGTATGTAATTTCGCCAATGTATGAGCTTGCAAAGGAAAATCCGGATTTCATGATTAATATTGCAGCCTCTCCTTTCGCTTATAATCATGATGAAGAAAGGGTACAAGTATTAGGGGATAACTGCCGGAAATATAAAATGCCATTATTTTATGTGAATCAGATTGGCGCTCAAACTGAAATTATTTTCGATGGAGGCTCTTTAGTATTTGATCAAGAGGGCTCACTTTTAGACGAGCTACCTTATTTTCAAGAAAGTATCAAGTATTATTCTATTGAGAAGGGAAATATTTTAGAACAAAATCCAATTATTCATAATCCTCATAATGATATTGAACAAATTCATGATGCTTTAGTCTTAGGTATTAAAGACTATTTCCAAAAATCTGGATTTTCGAAGGCGGTACTTGGTCTTTCTGGCGGAATAGACTCTGCGCTCGTTTGTGCGCTAGCCGCGGAGGCTTTGGGAGCAGAGAACGTCATGGCAGTTTTGATGCCTTCAGAGTACTCTAGCAATCATTCTATACAAGATGCATTAGACCTTGTTGCCAATCTTGGCTGTAAACATCAAATCATTCCGATTAAGGAAGCTACAGCGGCATTCGAGAGCATGATGAAGCCAACATTTGAAGATCTTCCATTTAATGTGGCAGAAGAGAATATTCAAGCACGTAGTAGAGGTATTGTGGTAATGGCCATGTCGAATAAATTCGGGTATATTTTGCTCAATACCTCCAATAAAAGTGAGTGCGCTGTAGGCTATGGTACTTTATATGGAGATATGGCAGGAGCAATTTCTGTATTAGGCGATGTTTACAAAACACAGGTTTATAAGTTAGCTCATTATATCAATAGAGATAAAGAAATTATTCCTCAAAATAGTATTGTGAAGCCTCCTTCGGCTGAGTTACGTCCGGGACAAAAAGATTCGGATTCTTTGCCGGATTATGAGATATTAGATGCAATGCTTTTCCAATATATTGAGCTTAAAAAGAGTTCCTCCGAACTAATTTCTATGGGTTTTGATGAAGCAATGGTTAAGAGAATCCTTAGAATGGTAAATATGGCCGAATTTAAGCGTAAACAAGCACCACCAATACTTAGAGTCTCTCCGAAAGCATTTGGAACAGGAAGAAGAATGCCGATTGTGGCGAAGTATAGACAATAGATGTGAGATTTGAGACAATAGATATGAGATAGGGTTTCTCACATCTCATATCTTAAATTTGAGACCATAGATTTGAGATATGAGACCATAGATTTGAGACACCAATGCTTCTCATATCTCACATCTCATATCTCACATCTCATATCTCACATCTCCCTATCCAATCTCAGCTCTTACACGCTCCAATAGCGCTTTAGTCTTCTTTATCCCTTCATATTCGTCAAGCTTTAATCCTTCGTATTCAATTCCAACATAGCCTTTAAAGCCTGCATCTTTTACGATTTTAAGCATTTTCACATAATCGGTTTCAATGCAATTTCCTTGCGCATCAAAATCAAGTGATTTCGCACTTACCGCTTTTGCATAAGGCATCATTTCAAGGGTGCCTTTGTACCTATCGTATTCTTCAACACATTTATTTCCTTGACGAGTAAGACAGAAATTGTTGAAATCAGGTAATGTTCCTACATTTTTTTCGCCAACTTCTTTCATTACGCTACTCAGCCAGCTACCATCTGAACTGTATCCTCCGTGGTTTTCAACAATTACATTGATGCCAACTTTTGATGCAAATTCGCCCAAGCGACCTAATCCGTCGATTGCCGCAGTTTTAACCTCTGCCGCAGTACCAACGCCATAAGCGTTTACACGAATTGTAGCACAACCTAGATATTTTGCAGCTTCTACCCATTTATAATGGTTTTCAACCGCCTGAATTCGTTTTGCATTGTCTAATTCTCCTAAATTACCTTCGCCATCGCACATAATTAGGTGGTTTTTGACCCCATTATCGTTACAACGCATTAAAAGCTCATTCAGGTAATTTGTGTCTTTAGCTTTATCTTTAAAGAAAGCGTTTACATATTCTATCGCACTAATGCCAAACTCTTTTTTAGCAATTACCGGAAAATCTAAATTGGTGATTTTCTTACTAAACAATTCTTTATGAAGAGACCATTCAGCAAGCGAAATTTCAAAAAATGAATTTTGTATATCTGCTGCATTTGGGTTTTTCCTGCTTACACAAGAATATAATGAGGTGGGGATCAACGCGATTCCGGCTAAACCAGAAATTTGATGGATGAATTTACGACGGTTATTTGACATGTTTGATTGATTTTTATTTTGAAATTACAATATTTATTATAATTCGGAAAATTTAGGGGATTTATCTTTCTAAAGTTTGTCATCTACATCCATAGATATCATTTTTGGGCCATTTAGATGTAACAAATCTATCATTTTTACAATATGCAATTCTTTTAACCGTTTCTTTGTGAAGGTTAGTTAATGTGTTGATGTTTAATTTTTGTATTGTTATCTATCAACAGTTTTCAAGGTGTATTTTTATGAAAATCCGTTCCAATTAGGACGGATTTTCATTTTTATGCCTTTTTCTTAAAAATGCTAATCAACAGAAAAATCAAGAAAGCAAAACTGCCTAAAACTGCAAATTTTGCGATATAATCGCCATGTTTTACATAAAATGTAAATTCCTCGTTTAGGTTTATATCTTGTTTCAATGCCCCCGGCATCCACCATTTTGTTCTTT
>NZ_JBIIPN010000064.1:0-14027 GCF_044342615.1 Daejeonella sp.
TGAGGCTGATTTTGGTGCAATCATAAAAAGAAGTCGCGCTGTTGCCGATGGGATGAGCAAGGGTGTTCAATTCTTAATGAAAAAGAACAAAATCGAGGTCATCATGGGCACTGGTAAAATAAAAAAAGGTGGAAAAGTTGAGGTTCTTGGTGCAGATGGATCCACAAAAGAATATACCGCTAAACATACTATTTTAGCCACTGGAGGTCGTTCACGTGAATTACCAAACTTAAAACAAGACGGCAAAAAAGTGATTGGATACCGTCAAGCTATGGTATTAGCTGAACAACCTAAATCAATGGTTGTTGTAGGCTCTGGAGCAATTGGCGTAGAATTTGCTTATTTCTACAATGCATTGGGTACAAAAGTTACCATAGTTGAGTATTTAGATAATATTGTTCCTGTTGAAGATGAAGATATCTCAAAACAATTGGTGAGAAGCTTCAAAAAATCTGGAATTAACATCATGACTGGAACCAATGTGGAGTCGGTTGATACAAGTGGAAAAACATGCAAGGTAACCGTTAAGACTGCTGTTGGGACAGAAGTTATAGAATGTGATATTGTTCTTTCGGCAGTTGGTTATAGCCCTAATTTAGAAAATTTAGGCTTAGAAGAAGTTGGTATTACCGTAGATAAAGGTCGTGTTCAAGTTGATGATTTCTACAAGACCAATATTGAAGGTGTTTACGCCATTGGAGATATTGTTAAAGGACAAGCATTAGCACACGTTGCTTCTGCCGAAGGAATTATTTGTGTTGAGAAAATTGCAGGACATCATCCAGAGCCTTTAAACTACAATAATATTCCTGGATGTACTTATTGCTCTCCAGAAATTGCCTCTGTTGGATACACCGAAAAAGCAGCAAAAGAAGCTGGATATGAAATTAAAGTTGGGAAATTCCCATTCTCTGCATCCGGAAAAGCAAGTGCTGCAGGTGCTAAGGATGGTTTTGTAAAAGTGATTTTTGATGCTAAATATGGTGAATTCCTCGGCGCTCACATGATTGGAACCAATGTTACTGAAATGATTGCAGAGGTTGTTGTAGCTAGAAAATTAGAAACTACTGGCATGGATATCGTGAAAACGGTGCACCCTCACCCTACCATGAGTGAAGCAATTATGGAAGCTGCAGCTGATGCGTATGGTGAAGTAATTCACTTGTAAAATATTAAAATGAAATTATTTACGATCGAAACAGGCTTTTTTAAATTAGATGGAGGTGCTATGTTCGGCGTAGTACCAAAATCTATTTGGCAAAAGACTAATCCCGCAGATGAATTAAATCTGTGTACTTGGGCCATGAGATGCCTTCTAGTACAAGATGGAGATCGTTTGATACTTATTGATAATGGCATTGGAAATAAACAAGATGAGCGATTTTTAAAACATTATCACTTACATGGCGATGATACTCTTGAAAAATCTTTAGCAAAAAATGGATTTTCAAAAGACGATATTACTGATGTGTTTTTAACTCATTTACATTTCGATCATTGCGGTGGATCTATTGATAAATTAGAAGATGGAAGTTTTGTCCCAGCCTTCAAAAACGCAACTTATTGGTCAAATGCTGAACATTGGCAATGGGCCATCGAGCCAAACGATCGTGAAAAAGCCTCTTTCTTAAAGGAAAACTTATTGCCTATTCAAGAAAGTGGTAAATTAAAATTCATTGACTGTGTTGATGGAATTAATTTTACCAATAATATTAAAATTCGTTTTGCATTTGGCCATACTGAATCTATGATGTTACCACAAATCTCCTATAAAGGTAAAACTATTCTTTATATGGCTGATTTATTGCCTTCTATAGGACACATACCTCTACCCTACGTGATGGCATACGATATGTTTCCTCTCAAAACTTTAATAGAAAAGAAGGAATTTCTTGCAGAAGCGGTGAAAAATGCTTATATTCTTTTCTTAGAGCATGATCCAATTAATGAATGCTGTACTCTACAAGACACAGAAAAAGGCATTCGAGTAAAAGATACTTTCAAACTTATTCAAGTTTAAGTTTGTTATAAATAAAAAAAGCAATCCAATAGGATTGCTTTTTTTATAGAATGAAAATTACAATGATTTAAACTACAGTGATCTGAGGCTTCGTTCCAGTAATCACATCAATTTCATCCATGACCTCCTGATTTAATAAAGGTAAAACTTCCATAGCTGTTAAATTTTCCTGTAGCTGACTAACTTTTGTAGCTCCTAGAATAACAGTACTTACATTAGGATTCTTGAGACACCAAGCAATTGCCAACTTGGCTAAGGTAGTATTCAATTTATCAGCTACACCTTTCAATAATTTAACCTTAACAATGTTTTCTTCAACCAAAAGTCTGTTTTTAAGCCAATCGAGACTCTCAATACTAAAACGCGTATCTTTTGGATTAGAATCATTATATTTTCCAGAAAGCAAACCAGATGCTAAAGGACTCCAAATGGTGGTACCCATTCCAAAATCTCTAAATAATAGTAAAAATTCATTTTCAATTTTTTCACGCCAAAGCATATTGTACTGAGGCTGCTCCATTACAGGTGGCACTAAATGATTTTTCTCTGCAAAATAATGTGCTTGCATGATTTCTAAAGCACTCCATTCCGATGTCCCCCAATAAAGTGCTTTTCCAGATTGAATTAATTGATGCATTGCCCATACAGTTTCTTCTATAGGTGTTTCCTTATCCGGGCGATGACAATAAATTAAATCAACATAATCTAGCTGAAGTCGCTTCAGAGCATTATGTGTCCCTTCAAAAATATGTTTCTTTGAAAGTCCAATCATATTGGGCTTCTTTTCTTCTGCTCCAAAAAATATCTTGCTAGAAACTATGTAAGAGCTACGATCCCAATTTTTCTTTTTAAGAATATTACCCATTACAATCTCTGACTTCCCACCTGCATAACCCTCTGCATTATCGAAGAAATTAACACCAGCCTCATACGCCACATCCATCAACTCTTCTGCCACCTTATCTTCAATCTGATTCCCAAAAGTTAACCAACTTCCAAGAGAAAGTGCACTCACTCTTAAACCAGATTTTCCTAAACGCCTGTATTCCATAGTATTATAAATATAAACTGTTAATTTATTTTTCTTTCTAAGATAGTAAATTGCAAAACAAAAAAAGATTTATCGATTCTAATGCTAAAAAATATCGCATAGCTCTGTAATATTTCTTAAATTGTGCGCCTAAATAAAATTCAAATTCGCACTAAGCGAAAACAGTAAAATGCAACTTACCCAACTGGAAATCAAAGGCTTTAAAAGTTTTGGTGATAAAATCACTATTAACTTTAACGAAGGTGTTACAGCAATTGTAGGCCCTAATGGTTGCGGAAAATCAAATGTTGTGGATGCTATACGTTGGGTTTTGGGTGAGCAGAGTACCCGAATGTTACGTTCCGAAAAAATGGAAAACATTATTTTCAATGGAACAAAAAATCGTAAGGCTTCCAATTTGGCTGAAGTTTCTTTGACATTTGATAATACTAAAAACATCCTTCCTACTGATTTTACAAAAGTTACCATAACTAGAAAACTTTATCGCTCTGGCGAAAGTGAATATCGATTAAATGATGTTGCTTGTCGTTTAAAAGATATCACAGACCTCTTTCTTGATACAGGAATTGGTTCTGACTCCTACTCTATCATTGAGCTAAAAATGATAGATGAGATCATTGCCAATAAAGACAATTCAAGACGTGCATTGTTTGAGGAAGCTTCGGGAATATCCAAATATAAGTTACGAAAAAAACAGACCTTTAACAAATTAAAGGATACAGAAGCTGATTTAAGTCGTGTTGAAGATTTACTTTTTGAAATTGAAAAAAACCTCAAAACACTTGAAAATCAGGCAAAAAAGGCAGAACGTTATTTTAAACTGAAAGAGCAATACAAAACATTAAGCATACTCCTAGCCTCTTTTCGTATTATTGGGTTTAGAGAATCACTTTCAAGACTTGAAGATAAAGAACAAGAACATGCCTTAGGCAATTCAGGAATTAGCACAGCAATAAATAATTTGGAAGCCTTATTGCAACAGCAAAAACTTGATAATTTGAAGCTTGAAAAAAATCTTTCCGTACAGCAAAAAGCTAACAACGATTTTATTGCTAAAATAAGAAACTACGAAAGCGACAAAAAATTAAAAAACGAACAATTACGCTTTTTAGAAGATAAAAAAACTCGACTAAGCGATGAGTTAGAGAAAGACAAAAACCAGCTTAACCATGTCTTTTACAATCAAAAACGATTAAATGAGGAACATCTTCAAGAAAGTGAAATCCTTACTAAATTACAAACATCTTTAGCGTCACAGCAATTAGAAATAAATGGACTTAGAGAGAATCAACAAAAATCAAAAGCTCAATTAGACTCTTACACAAAAGAAAATACTGACCTTCAAAATCAGGTTTATAAACTTGAAAAAGACATTGCCATTCTAAATATTCAAAAGGAAGCACTTTTTCAGGAAGCTAACCGAAATATGGAGGATACTATTTCTAAGGAAACTGAACTCAATGAATTCAATAAAGTAATTGATGAAATTGGTGGCAATTTAGCGTCTAAGCAAAAAGATTATACTAATAAAAAGGAACTTGAGGATGAGCTTAACCGTCAAATACAGCGAAGTACAGAAAAATTAAAAGAATTAAAGGATACTTTAAACCAAGAAAGCCGTAAGCTAGATTCCAAACAAAACGAATATAATTTAACTAAATCAATGGTTGATAATCTGGAAGGTTTTCCAGAATCTATTCGTTTCTTGAAGAAAAATGCTGGCTGGGCAAAACAAGCTCCCCTATTTTCGGATATTTTATTCTGTCGTGAAGAGTATAGGATAGCTATTGAAAACTACTTGGAACCTGTAATGAATCATTATGTGGTTGAATCACAGTCAGAAGCCATTCAGGCCATTCAATTACTCAACGACTCTTCTAGAGGACGTGCAAATTTTTTCATTTTAGATGCACTAAGTAAAAAAACTAAATCCAATACTGAAAAATTAAGCGGAACGAATTTAATTTCGGCACTTGACATTATCGATACCGACTCTAAGTATCGCCCTCTTTGTGAGATACTTTTAAACAATGTATATCTTCTCGAAACCGGTGATGAACAAGAACTCAAATCTGCTCTACCTGAAGAACAATTTGTAATTCTCAGTAAATCAGGAATGTTCTCAAAAAACAGAATTGGCATGTCTGGTGGATCTGTAGGTTTATTTGAAGGGAAAAGAATTGGGCGTGCTAAAAATTTAGAAAAGCTTTCAAAGGAAATTAGTAGCACAGAAGCAAGCTTGACTAAGTTAAAGTCTGAAATTGAAATTGAAGAAGAAAATCTTAAAAACCAGAGTGAATCATCTCAAAAAGATTTTATTAACCTCCTTCAAATTGAGATTAATAAACTAAGTAATGAGTTTACTTCTGTAAAAACAAAGCAGGAACAATACCTGGCTTTTATTGAAAATAGTCTAAATAGAAAGCAAGACATTGAACAAAAAATTTCAAGTATAAGTGCTGAATTATTAACTTCTGAGCCTCTTTTGGCTGAATTGAAAATCAAAAAGAACGAAAAAGAGGTCCAATTAATACAATTCCAACAAGAATACAATGAACTTACCGAGCTCTTAAGTAATAAGTCTGGTTCGTTTAATCAGGAAAATATCCGTTTTCATCAACAGCAAAACAAAGTTTCGAGCATCCAAAAAGATTTGGAATACAGAGAAAGTCAGCAAAAATCACTCGAAACTAAAATCGAAATTAATACTAGCGAGCTTGAAAAAACGAATTTAAGCATCAAAGAATCATTACAACATGCAGATCATTCTGATGAAGATTTAATTGCGATGTACGCTCAAAAGGAAGAGTTTGAAATTGCACTAAGAGACTCAGAACAAGAATTTTATGGTTCTAGAGGGAAAATTACTGAGATTGAAGAAAACATTAGTACGCTCCGTAAAAACAAAGAGTCAGCTGATTTAATAAGTAATGAGTTAAAGGATCAAAAAACAGCTATAAAACTTGAATTGAACGCTTTAAAAGAACGTTTATCTGTCGAATTTTCAATTGATATTGCTGAACTTTTGGATGATGAGATCAATCAAGCTCAGGAAACTGAAAATGAACAAGATTTGCGTGAAAGGACTGAAAAATTAAAAAAGCAACTTGATGAATATGGCGCTATCAATCCGATGGCGATGGAAGCATACCAAGAAATGAATGAGCGTTATACATTTATTCAATCGCAGAAAAAGGATCTTTCAGAAGCAAAAGCCTCACTTTTACAGACTATCAAAGAAATTGATGATACTGCAAAAGAAAAGTTCATGGAAGCCTTTACAAGTGTTAGAACACATTTTATTGAGGTTTTCCGTTCATTATTTAATCAAGAAGATAGTTGCGATTTGATTTTAGCGGATCCAACAAATCCTTTAGAATCTGATATAGAAATCATAGCTAGACCAAAAGGTAAAAGACCATTATCCATCAATCAATTATCAGGAGGAGAGAAAACGCTAACTGCGACAGCAATTTTATTCTCCCTATATTTATTGAAACCTGCCCCATTCTGTATATTTGATGAAGTGGATGCTCCTCTAGATGATACAAATATTGATAAGTTTAATAATATAATACGTGAGTTCTCTGATCGATCTCAATTCATCATTGTATCCCATAATAAACGTACTATTGCAAGTACTGACATAATATATGGTGTTACAATGGCAGAACAGGGTGTTTCTAGAGTGGTGGCTGTTGATATGCGTGAGGTTGCTTAAGTTTGGGTGCTATTTAAAAAATTAATATGAAAAAAGTTCTTTTAATCATTGCTTTACTTTTAGGGTTTAAATCTCAGGCTCAGCTTATAAATAGAGCTGACTTATTAAAAGATATTGAGATTTTAGCATCCGATAAATATGAAGGACGAAAAACTGGAACTTCTGGAAATCATGCTGCTGCGGAATATATCATCGATAGATTTAAAAAAATAGGTCTTAACTCCATTAATGAGGATTTTAAGCACGATTTTAGTTTTAAAAACCGAAAGTCAGAGCAAGTAAATGGGACTAATTTAATTGCTTATATCAAAGGTAAAACAGAAGATATAATCGTTGTTTCAGCACACTATGATCATGTGGGTATCAATAATTCAAAGATTTATTACGGAGCTGATGACAATGCCTCTGGAGTATCTGCTTTATTAAGTATCGCTGAATATTTTAAAAAACATAAGCCACAAAGCACAATTTATTTTATCGCCTTTGATGCAGAAGAAATGGGTCTTCAAGGTGCATATGCTTTTTTAAAAGATCCTAAGACTAATAAGAAAGCCATAAAATTAAATATTAATATGGATATGGTTTCCCATAATGACAAATCGGAATTATATGCAGCAGGGACCTATAAAACGCCAGTTTTAAAAGAAATTATAAAGGATGCAGATAAAAATACTGGAATAAATATAATTTTTGGACATGATGTTCCTGGTAGCGGGAAAGATGATTGGACCATGCAAAGTGATCAAGGTCCATTTGCGAAAGAAAATATACCCTTTATTTATTTTGGCGTTGAAGATCATAAAGATTACCACCAAGCAACTGATACCTTTCAAAATATCAATCAGGATTTTTTCTACGCAGCAGCAACTGCAATTTTAAAAAGTATAATTAAACTAGATAAAGATCTTCAAAGGATAAAATAAATTCCCCCACTCCTTAATTCAAAATTCTTATCTTTGATATGCAAGCCGTTCTATCGCCGTGATGAAAGTCAAGGAGGAAAGTCCGGGCAACACAGAGCATCCTGCTTCCTAACAGGAAGGCATCATGAAAATGGTGACGGAAAGTGCCACAGAAAATATACTTCCTGCTTCGGTAGGTAAAGGTGAAAATGTGAGGTAAGAGCTCACGGTACGGTATGGCGACATGCTGTGCGGTAAACCCCAGGAGTTGAAAGACCAAATAGGTTCCGGAAGCGAAGCTGCTCGTTTCCTTTGCTGCAAAACAGCAAAATCCGGAATGGGTAGGTCGTTAGATCATGTAAGCAATTTCATGGCTAGATAAATGATAGAATTTTCGATTTATCGGAAAACAGAACCCGGCTTACAGGCTTGCATTATTTTTTAAATCATTTTTATTAATTTATAGTTAAATAATTATTTAAATTATTATAACAATCTTTAAATTAATTCTCTAAAATATATGGCAAAAATTCTAATAATAGATGATGAAAGGTCAATACGTAATACATTGCGTGAGATTTTAGAATATGAACAATATCAAGTAGATGACATAGACAATGGTTCTGATGCACTGATACTTATCTCTAAAAACGAATATGACCTGATTCTTTGCGATATAAAAATGAATAAGATGGATGGTATGGAGGTTCTGATAGAGGGACTAAAAATACAACCAGACTTACCCTTTATCATGATTTCTGGACATGGAACTGTAGAAACTGCTATTGAGGCCAGTAAAAAAGGAGCTTATGACTTTATAACTAAACCACCCGATTTAAATAGATTGCTATTAACGGTTAGAAATGCCCTAGAACGCAAAAATTTAGTTACAGAAACCAAAGTATTAAAGCGTAAAGCAAGTCGCACACGTGAGATGCTAGGTAAATCAACCGCCATTCAAAAAATTAAAGATACTATTGAACGTGTTGCCCCTACCGATGCGCGTGTATTGATAACCGGTGCTAATGGAAGTGGGAAAGAGTTAGTTGCGCGTTGGCTTCATGAAAAATCGAACCGAGCAGATTCTGTATTAGTTGAAGTTAATTGTGCTGCCATCCCTTCAGAATTAATTGAAAGCGAGTTATTTGGTCATGAAAAAGGATCTTTTACCTCAGCCATTAAACAAAGAATTGGAAAATTTGAGCAAGCCAATGGTGGAACATTATTTTTAGATGAAATTGGTGACATGAGTCTCTCCGCTCAAGCAAAAGTATTACGTGCACTCCAAGAAAATAAGGTAACACGTGTAGGTGGAGAAAAAGAAATTGATGTTGATGTACGTGTGATAGCTGCAACCAATAAAGATCTCCAAAAAGAAATTGAGGCGGGTAACTTCAGAATGGACCTTTATCATAGACTAAGTGTGATCTTAATCCACGTACCAAATTTAACTGAGCGAAAGGAGGACATTCCTCTAATTGCTCAAAACTTTTGTACCGAAATTTGCAATGACTATGGTATGCCCATTAAAGCTATCAGTGGAGAAGCTATGGATGCATTAAAAAACATGGCGTGGACTGGTAATATTAGAGAGTTAAGGAATATGATTGAGCGTCTTATCATTTTGAGTGATAAAGTAATAACAGATAAGGATGTCATAGCTTTTGCTAACCCGAATTCAATAAGCTCAACATCAGTAGGCTCAAAAAATAATCATTCCTTAAATTTTGACAGTTTTTCTAATTTTCAGGAATACAAAGATTATGTAGAACGCGATTTTATTAAATATAAATTGGAGAAAAACAATTGGAATGTATCAAAAACAGCCGATGAAATCGACATTCAAAGAAGCCATTTGTATAGTAAAATTGATAAATATAGTTTAAAACGAGAAGAATAAAGCCTTGAAAATATTAAATCAATAAGCTTAAAGCGTCTTAATCTCTGATACTAATTTTTGAAGTACATCTTTAGCATCTCCAAACAGCATGGATGACTTAGGTTGAAAAAATAGTTCATTCTCTATTCCTGCATAACCAGGATTCATACTTCTCTTGTTAATTATTACCAATTTGGCTAACTCAACATCTAAAACCGGCATACCATAAATTGGTGATGAAGGATCTGTTTTGGCAGCAGGATTAACAACATCATTTGCGCCTAAAACAAGGACAACATCTGTTTGAGGAAAAACATCATTAGCATCTTCCATTTCCAAAAGACTTGAATAGTCTACATCAGCTTCTGCGAGCAATACATTCATGTGTCCTGGCATTCTACCCGCTACTGGGTGGATAGCGTAGTTTACTTCAACTCCTTTATCACTAAGAAGTTTTTCAAGTTCATGACATACGTGCTGAGCTTGAGCAACAGCCAATCCATAACCTGGGACAATCATTACCTTTTTGGCATAAGCCATTACAACTGCCGAATCGCTGATGCTAATCTCTTTATAGGCACCCTGATCTTTGGAGGCAGCACTAGATTTTGATCCACCAAATGAACCTATTAAAACATTACTTAGAGGCCTATTCATGGCCTTACACATTAAAATAGTTAAAATAGTACCTGCAGAACCTACCAAAATACCTCCAGTAAGCATCACTGGATTATTGTATAAAAAGCCTCCAAATGCGGCTGCAACTCCTGTAAATGAGTTCAACAAAGAAATAACAACTGGCATATCGGCGCCACCAATAGGCAACACGAAGAATAAACCATAAATTATAGACAAGGCGAATACTACATAAAATAAGGTGTGAATTTGTAAATCACCTGAATAAATTGAGTAACCTGAAAGACAAATAATTACACCAAAAATTAGCAGATTCATGATATGCTGACCTTGGAATGAAAAATCCTTAATCCTTCCATTTAACTTAGCCCAAGCCACCATACTACCGGCAAAAGAAATAGTACCGATAATCAATCCCGCAAAAATGATTAATAAAATACTATGATCAGAGTCCCTACCATCTTTAATTAAAGAATAAATATGATCAAATTCTAAAATAGAAATTAAAGCTGCACAAGCACCACCCATACCGTTAAACAAACTAACCATTTCGGGCATGGCAGTCATTTTTACCCTTTTTGCTGCTAGAGTACCTAAAATTGAGCCAATAATTAAAGCAGCAAAAATCCATGGATAATTTTGCAGTTTAAGGCCATCCTCTTCATAAAGAAAAATAGTCCCAAAGATTGAGATTGCCATTCCTGCAGCAGCAATGAGGTTACCCCTTCTAGCACTTTCCGGGTGACTCAACATTTTTAATCCGATGATAAATGTTACTGATCCAATTAAGTAACAAATGACAAGTATGTTTAATTCCATGTAATAATTTATATTAAAATGATATATTCTATTGGCTATTTTAAAATCTATTTTTTCTTTTTAAACATTTCCAACATCCTATCTGTAACCACAAAACCACCCACAACATTCAATGTCCCTAGTATCACAGCCAAAAATCCTAAAATTAGGGCAGTTATATTCTCGCTTGAAACTTTACCCATTACAATAATAGCCCCGATAATAACAACCCCATGAATTGCATTAGCACCACTCATTAAAGGAGTATGGAGCACGCTTGGTACCCTACCTATGACTTCAATACCTAGGAAAACACTTAAAAGAACGATATAAATCATATCCTGATGAAGAGTAAGCCAATTTAACATAGTTTCCATTTCTAATATATATTAAAATTTATATCTATTTATTTAACAATTATTTATACAAATTATATAAAGTAATACTTTACATTCCTGCTATTTCTTTAACTCGATTATTACAAATCTCGCCATTATGAGTAATGCAGGTACCTTTAACTAGATCATCTTCGAAATTTAAGTTTAGTGAACCATCTGTTCCAATAATTAACTGTAAGAAATTTAAAATATTCTTACCGTAAAGCTTACTCGCATCAGAAGGCATTGTAGCAGGTAAATTTGAGTTACCAATAATAGTCACATTCTTATATCTAACAGTCTCAAGATCTTTAGTTTGAGAAGTATTACCACCGGTCGCAGAGGCTAAATCAATAATTAAAGAGCCTGGTTTCATATTATCCAAGATAGCATCTGGCAATAAAATTGGAGCTTTTTTACCTGGAATTTGGGCTGTAGTAATAATAACATCCGCTTTTGAAGCCACATCTGCAATTTTTTCTCTTTGTTTTTGAAGATATTCTTCTGTTTGAACCACTGCATATCCACCAGCATTGGAAGCATCAAGAGCACCTTCAACTTCTATAAATTTAGCACCTAAACTCATCACCTCCTCTTTTACAGCGGGTCTAGTATCAAACACTTCAACAACGGCACCCAAACGTTTTGCTGTGGCAATTGCTTGTAAACCTGCAACACCAGCACCCAAAATCATTACTTTCGCTGGTGCGATGCTTCCCGCAGCAGTCATAAACATTGGGAAATATTTAGGCAATTGCATAGCTGCTAACAAAACCGCCTTATAACCAGCAATATTTGCTTGAGAGCTCAAAATATCCATGCTCTGCGCTCTGGTAGTCCGAGGCAACATATCCATGCTAAATGTTGTTAATCCCTTTTGAGACCAGTCTTGCATTAAATTTAAATTACCTAAGGGACTGTAAACTCCTAATACAATGGTATTTTTCTTAACACTTTTTAAATCTTCATTCGACAAAGAATTAATAGTCAAAAGAACATCAGCATTTTTTAAAATTTCATCTCTTGTACTCAATAAAGCACCCTGTTCATTGTATAAATTATCAGGTGCAAAAGCCAAAATACCGCAATTATGCTCCACTAAAACTTGGATATTTTGTTTGGTAAGCACTTTTATGTGTTCTGGAATTAAAGAAACTCTAGTTTCAATTGATGGTTCACGTAAGATTCCAATTATCATAGAATAGGCTGTAAATGAGTAATTTTCACAAAATACTTAAAATAATTAAAGAATAAAAAAGAAAGGTATTTTAAATGAAAATCATGGCTTTTAGGCATCATGATTTACAATCATATTTAAAAGAACTAAAGCAAAATTTGCTTACAAAAAACTATATTTGCATTTCAGATGAAGCACATAAGAAATTTTTGCATAATTGCTCATATAGATCACGGTAAAAGCACCTTAGCCGACCGTCTTCTGGAGTACACTAACACGATAACTCAACGTGAATCTCAGGCTCAGTTGCTTGACGACATGGATTTAGAACGTGAGCGTGGTATCACAATAAAAAGTCATGCTATCCAAATGGATTATATTCAGGATGGTCAGCCCTATGTTTTAAATTTAATTGACACACCTGGGCACGTAGATTTTTCCTATGAAGTTTCTCGTTCCATTGCTGCATGCGAAGGGGCACTATTAATTGTAGATGCTTCACAAGGTATTCAGGCTCAGACCATTTCAAATCTGTATCTTGCTTTAGAGCATGATTTGGAAATCATACCAATTCTTAATAAAATGGACCTTCCGGGTGCGATGCCTGAGGAGGTTAAAGATCAGATTATTGAATTAATTGGTTGTAAGCGTGAAGAAATTATTCCTGCTTCTGGAAAAACTGGTTTGGGAGTAGATAATATATTAAAAGCTATTGTAGAACGTATTCCAGCGCCAAAAGGAAATCCTGATGGTGAATTACAAGCTTTAATTTTCGACTCAGTATTTAACTCATTCCGAGGTATTATCGCTTATTTTAAAGTCTTAAATGGAGAAATTCGTAAAGGAGATAAAGTAAAATTTGTAGCTACTGATAAAGATTATATTGCGGAGGAAGTTGGCACTTTAAAACTAACTCAAAAGCCAAAAGATGTAATAAAAACTGGTGATGTAGGTTATATCATTTCTGGTATCAAGGAGGCTCGTGAAGTAAAAGTTGGAGATACCATAACTCACAAAGAAAAACCAAGTAAAGAACCAATTAAAGGTTTTGAAGAAGTTAAACCAATGGTTTTTGCCGGAATTTACCCTGTTGATACTGATGAGTACGAAGAATTGCGTGAAAGCATGCACAAATTGCAGCTAAACGATGCTTCAATCGTATTTGAACCTGAATCATCAGCAGCATTAGGATTTGGATTTCGTTGTGGATTCTTGGGAATGCTTCACATGGAGATCATTCAAGAACGCCTTGAACGTGAATTCGACATGACGGTTATTACAACCGTTCCCAACGTTTCTTATAAAGCGTTTACATCCAAGGGTGTAGAAATTGATGTTCATAATCCTTCTGATCTTCCTGACCCTAGTAAACTAGATCATGTTGAAGAACCTTATATCAAGGCTAATATCATCACTAAATCAGAATTTGTTGGTTCAATCATGTCTCTTTGTATTCAAAAAAGAGG
>NZ_JBIIPN010000065.1:0-13990 GCF_044342615.1 Daejeonella sp.
GTGGGGAATTTTTAGTATATTCTTTCTCATAATCCATACTTTCAGAACACTAAATGCTTCTCTGCGCTCATCTGCTAACTCTGCGGGAGCTAGCATTTCTCGGCCGCAGAAATACACAAATTTTCGCAGAGTGATTTAAGATTTATAGAATGGAATAATGATTTGTTCTTTGTGAAAAAATGCTATTGAAAAGGCGCAGAGGCGCAAAAAGTTTTTTTTAAAAATCTGAAATAGAATAAATTAGATCGAATCAGGAGACTCTCAATATTTGTTAATCCGTGGAGATCGTTACGGTGAAATCTATGGACGGTGGGAGTTGGAATAACATGTTTGACACACGATTAACATTAAAATATTTATTCGTTTTGAATAGTTCTTTTAGTTTTGAATTTTGAACATCTAAAAGTTTTCGTACACAAAGTCAATACTGGCGAAATAAGTTTGTTTGTTTAAATGTGGAATCAAGAGACCACAAAAAAACGGGGCGTCATCCGAAAAGCCAAATGAGTAGGACAAAATTTTATGAAAAATATTTTAAAACTTACAATTTTTATTTTAATCCCAATAAGTGCGTGTGAAAAAAACAATAGTTCAAATTCATCCGCAAATGAAAAAACTGTAATCACTAAAGAAAAAACTGGAGTCACAGTTGCTGGAGGAAATGGCGCAGGTTCTGCTGCTAATCAATTAAGTGAACCTGCTGACGTGTTTGTAGACATTTCAGGAAACATTTTCGTTGCAGATGCTGGAAATCATCGTATACAAAAATGGGTGCCAGGCGCAACAAGTGGAACCACTGTCGCTGGTGGGAACGGAAGAGGTTATGGTTTGAATCAGTTAAATAATCCACAAGGAATATTTGTTGATAAAAATGGTACAATTTACATTGCAGATAGCGGGAATCATCGTATACAGAAATGGACTGCGGGAGCCACAAGTGGAATCATGGTTGCTGGCCGCATGTCGCCGACGGGACCTTTAAATGGTACTAACAATGATCAGTTTAGCACGCCTTCAGCTGTATTTGTGGATGCTTCAGATAATATTTATGTGGCTGATGAAGGTAATAGTCGAATACAAAAATGGGTGCCAGGTGCTACAACAGGATCGACAGTAGCTGGTATGGCACCAACATTAAACAACCCTCACCCAGGTGATGCAGCCAATCAATTAAAATGGCCAAAAGATGTATATGTAGACTCGAATGGCACAATCTTCATATCAGATTATCAAAATTGCCGTATTCAAAAATGGACTCAAGGATCTACAACTGGAGTTACTATCGCAGGTCAAAATAAACCTGGCAATGCTGCTGATTTTCTAGCCGGTCCGACAAATCTGGTTTTTGATTCTTCAGGAAATATGTTTATTGCGGACTTTGGAAATCATAGAATCCAGAAATGGGCACCGAATGCAAGTAGTGGAACTACCGTTGCTGGTGGAACCGTAGAGGGTTCTAGTTCTAACCTACTAAGTAATCCACAAGGGGTATTTGTTGACCAAGCGGGAAATATTTACATAGCCGATAAGAACAATCGTCGCATCCAAAAATGGGAAAAATAAAAAACACCCCTGTAGAGTTAAACGTAGCTCTACGGATTAGCAAATAAAGAGGTTCTCCAGACTCCTCTGATCTACAATTTAAAGATTAAGCAAAACGCATTTAGTGTTTTGATTTGGAAATGTGGGGAATTTTTAGTATATTCTTTCTCATAATCCATACTTTCAGAACACTAAATGCTTCTCTGCGCTCATCTGCTAACTCTGCGGGAGCTAGCATTTCTCGGCCGCAGAAATACACAAATTTTCGCAGATTGATTTAAGATTTATAGAATGGAATAATGATTTGTTCTTTGTGAAAGAATGCTATTGAAAAGGCATTCCTGTCTGTAGAGTTAAGCGCAGCGTCTCTACGGATTGTTCAATGTTAGGAGTCTTATGACTCCTCTACAATTAAAAAAATATATAAATTCCAAGTCAATAAACTGACCAAACTTCTGAAAAACACCTAAAAAAAGCACAAAAAAAATCCCGAAATTTCTTTCGGGATTCGTGGGAGATACTGGGTTCGAACCAGTGACCCCCTGCTTGTAAGGCAGGTGATAATCAATGTTTTTGGATGTATAGAAACACTTTTTTAGTTTATGTGCAAACTATTTGCAAACCATGACCTGGTTTAAGAATAAAGAATTGATTGAAAATTTATAAAACACCATCATCTATAAAGCTGTAATAGCCTTCACTAGAGATTATGATATGATCTAATAGTTCAATATCCATTAATTTAGCAGATTGCTTAATTTTCTTTGTTAATCCAATATCAGCTTCAGATGGTTTAAGATTTCCTGATGGATGATTATGAGCTAATATAAGCCCTGAGGCGAGAGTTTTTAATGCTACAGATAAGATTAGTCTAACATCTGCAACAGTGCCTGTAAGGCCTCCTTTTGAGAGCTGATAAGAGCCTAGCACTTTATTAGCTCTGTTTAAATAGAGCACAACAAATTGTTCTTGCAAGCATATAGTTTCTTGTGGGAATAATTTCTTAAGGATGTCGAATGCCGCATTTGAGCTATTAACTATTTTTGAGCCAGCTAAACCTGGTTTATAGCTCACATGTATTTCTGATAATGTTTCTGTTGTCATGGGGTTTAAATAAAAAAACCCAGTGCTGGTGGGCATGGGCTTGATTGAATTAAGAATAAAATTTGATTTAAAAGCTAAGATAAATGGACAATTTAATTAGAAAATTAGAATTCTATGTTCTTTTGTACATAAATAGTTGTAAGGATATTTAAAAGATCCTAACAGCACGAACATGGGGTTTGTAGTTCTTGCTAAAATAATTCTGACTTCCATTGGTAAAATCCAGGTACCATGCATTGCTAGTACCGTTCTCGGTAGAACTCCAATAGTTATTTCCCTCAAAATCACCTCTTTTCATGTATACATTAGTAAATATCATTTTGAGTTCATCTTTGTCAGGTAAACGCCAGCCTGTAAATCCAGCTTCCGAGTGTGCTTCACAAAGCATTTTAGCATCATCCCAATTTGCTTCACCTAAATCATTAAGAGAACAAACTAAACCATGTTCTCCATTTTGGTCAGTATAGACTATAATACCTCCCTCTGCTATCTCTCCTGTGCGTGATGCATTCACTGAAATATGTTTTTCTTTAATATCTGAATCATCACTAATTGATTCTACCATGGCTAAATTATTTCCCGCATCATAAAGATTAACTAAAATGATGATATTCAATATTAAACTAGATAATACCAACAAAGCGTAGCCGACTTTGATCATCTCTACTTCAGCCGAATCACCATTAGCAGCTAAAACTAAAAAACCTGATATGAAAAAACATACAAGCATTATCAGGATCGCTTTTACGATAACTTTTAATGATTTGCCAGCATTTTTTATTTTTTCAAAGTTTGCATTGGTAGGATTTCCTCTTTCTGATTCTATTAACTCTCTATTCTTACTATCATTTGTATCAAGAATATCTTCAATGTTCTGTTTTGACATAATTAATTTTGCTTTCTGTATAGGTTAATCAAAAAGAGCGATAGCGTTAATGATGGTACTAACATCAGTATATAAAAATTTCTTGTATCTAAAGGTATCCCATAAATCTCAGTCGTAGAATGGGATGGGGTTTTTAGAATGTTATCTATTCTGACAAGTATTTCTATGATAGTTCCCAAAAAAGCAATTAATGTCCAATATTTTAATTTCATATTTTTAATTATTTATATATAACGAAAATAAATGTTTATTTCAAGACTTCAAACATTTCAAATGTTTTATTAGGCTTTTCTAATTACCAATATCAATCGCTATCTAAATAAAGTAGTGAATTTAGAAGCGATAACCTCAATGTTTTTATATTCCTGGAAAGCCTTAGTTATAAATTCGAGATAATTTTTTTGAGCATAAGGACTAATAATTACTTTTACATTCAAATTTTGTTCAGCGTTCTTTAAAAATCTACATTTTAAATCCTTTAAACCAACGGGTTGATTGCCTTTATAATTCTGGCGGAACAAAAAGCGTAACTCTTTCTCGTGTTCAAAAGCTTTATCTTTAAATCTTCCGATATAAAGATTTGATTTGACTGTTTTTTTAACTAAGTCAACATATTCAAGTTTGCCAAAATGAAAACTAGAAATTTCAACTTTTTCAGCATTACTATCTTTATTATTAAAACCTTCATCAAGATTTTTCGAACTAAACAAAAAGTTGCCTGGCGCAAATACATTTTCTAATAAATTATCAAGATTTAATTGAATAGCCAAACAATTCTTATCTCTTCCGTAAATATCCCACATGTACAATTTTTCATCCCCAAAATGCCAACAGGATGCGTAGAGAATTTCTCTACGAATGTAATGAGGGATTTCTTGTCCATTTATTTCTTTTTCATTACCTAATAAAGTTGCTTGTTTTAAACTTTTACCTTCTGTATGGTCAGGAAATATTGATAAAGGTGAAAAATGCAATTGATGATTCAACACAAAATCAAGAACATTATCCAGTTGCGTAAAACGAGTAATTTCCCCAGATACCTTATCATGTTTTTTAAATTTTTTAAGTATTTCTTTCTTCATATTTTGAAAATCAGAATGACCTAACTGCTCTAACAAAATATTTTCCATTTTTTTTTGTGTAGCCGCACTCAGGTTTTTTAAACCCTTCTAGCCATGCATAAGAATCTTTATTCTCAGTTGAACTCCAGTAATAATGCCCATTAAACTCAATAATATCTGTCTTGTTGCATAACATTTTATGAATCAGTTGGATTTCATCTTTATTAGGTAAACGCCAATCTGAAAACCCACCTCCTTCATATTCTTCACACATCTTAAAAGCATTGACCCAATTTGCCGTACCCAAATCATCATAAGAACAAATTAAACCATGTTGGTTGTTCTCATCTGTATACACAATAATGCCTCCATCAGCAAATTCCCCCGTACGAGATTTATTGACGTTTAATTTTGAAAGTAGCTCATCAGCATTTATTGTATAATTTTCTTGAATCGTTTCGACATTTATTAAATTATCTCCAGCTCTGTAAAGATTATATAGAATAAAAATATGAACAGTCAAACTAATGATTCCAGCAATAATGGATGTGCTTTTTATTGTTTCAGGATCTCTTGAATCACTAAGAACAATCAATAAAAGGACAATCAAACTCAATAGTATTAATACTGCATGAAATATAGACTTAATTGCTCTTCCTGCATCTACAATTTTATTTACATCGATATTACTTTTTTTTGACATTTTGCTATTTATTAAAAATTAATCATTGGATAACCTATTTTTCTGTGAAAAAAAATTCAATTATCAATCAATATCTGAAATTTGAACATCTAAAACAGTACAATTGCAATCCGTCTTTACAGTAGCATTAAAAGTAACTCCTCTTTGAGGGTCTAAGGCAGTAATTTTAAAGATACCTTCACCCTCATAGGATTCATTTAAGATTGTTTTATTTGTGTTTGTGAAGTTATTTCTAACGTCACTAATACAATTTTGATCTCCTATACATTCAGTTTTTTGAGTTTCATTTGATGAATTATTTTCCGAAGTATTACCTTCTGATGTATTATTGCCACACGATATTAAAAATAGTGATACAATTGAAAGCGTAAATAATAGGTTATTATTTTGTTGCATATATTTTATTAACATTTTTTTCTTTCTAGATTTTCTTTTCACAGTTTATTAAACTATTAATCAACCAAAAGCCGATTTTAGCTGAATAATAAATTAAATTTCTTGATGTTTAATAAATAAAGTAAATGTATTTTATTTTTTCACTTATTCCTAAACATATTGCGTTATCTACGTTATTTCACATAAAATCACTCATTTTATCCATGTTTTGCGAGTTAGTTTGTTCCTGAGGATGGTTGTTGATCAACTCCACCATCATCTGATTTTTTACAGCCAATAAGGGTAATAGAAAGTAAAATAAAATGTAAAATTTTCATAATTGTTACTTATTCAGTGATTTGATTTTGTATTGTGATATTAAATTTTAACATGGTATAAGAACTTAAAAAATGTGTCTCTTAAACATCACATTTAATTGGGCAAAGTGATCTGAGTTTCTTGAAAATTTGGTTAGAGATTTAATTCAATTAGAAAAGTATTATAACAATTGGACTCTTTAGATAACACTTATGGCTATAAATGTATTAATTGAGCCTAAATTATAAATCTTTGATTTGAGGAAATTAATTCTTGAATTTAATAACATCACCTGTGTCAGTTCCTCCATATACTAATTTTAAAACAATTGCCTTGGAGTTAACAATTTCCTTCTTACAGGTCACAATTAGCTTGTCTCTCAAGTCACTGTATTGGAAAATATTTGATTTCCCTTTATCTAAGACACTACCTATATATTCATATTCATTTAAAGGTTCACTATCTACAAAAACATTAACACCTTGATATTGATTTACTTTTGAATGGCTATTATTAGCTGATTTTTCTTTAAATTTAATAATTAGCGCTTTGTCATTTCCACCATTTACTAATGAAAAAACTAAGCCATCTGCAGTGTAGTTAACTCTTCTTGCAGCATTTATTAAAAAGTCTCTGATTGGCTGGTACTGTCCTTTTGACCTATTTATTTCAGAGTCATTGTGACTTTCTGTTGTTACTTCCCCCACGACTTCATAATCAGAAATTGGTTGAGAATCTGTAAAAATGTAAAATCCTTGAATCTTGTTTACAATTGCAATATTGTTTTGGCCAAATCCTTGAAAATAAGTTAGGATTATAAAAAAGGCTAAAAGATTTTTTTTGAGCATAGTATATAGCGATTTTACCAAAAAAACACTTCAAGAAAGACTCTCGAAGTGTTTTTTAATAATTAATTGTTAAATTCCAAAAAATAATAAAAGGAGGATTATCCAAGCTCCAAAACCCTTCCATGAAGAACTTCTCATTGCTGAATCAGTACTAAATATATAAACAAGGCCTACACCAATTATACCTAGCAAAAATCCAATAATAAAGCCACCTAAATCAAAGTTTCCACTACCATTAGAAACTGCGGCCTTTAAATCTACTTTTTTATCTAAATCCAAAGATTCATTTTTGCTTAATTCTTTCTTCATATAAGAAAAAGCAAGTTTATCCTTAAAGGATAATTTTTCTCCAGTGATTTCAGTATATTGTTTAGGGGATAGCTTTAAGATCTCTCTTAATGTGATGCCATCTTTGGGTTCACTAGGAGCAACTTTGTCACTTTTAATTGGAGGAATTGCAGAAGTTAACAAGATTACTGCAAGAAGGAATAATGGAATTCTTAATAAATTTTTCATTTGTTTTTTTGTTTAGTTAAAAAATTGATTTGTTTGTAAAAAGTTTATTTAATTGTTTTTAAAATGTAAAAGCTATTTCATCTTCTTTAGAATTATTTTAATCGATGAGGTGTTCTGCAAATCAGAGTTAAAATTTGCCATAATTTCAGAGCTTTTTGACTTTACCTTTAATACACCAGTATTAGGGGGGATACTTCCTAGATTTTCGGCATAAAATTTTAATACATGTATATTTGTTTTGCTATTATTAATTCTATAGATGATTGGTTTTTTAGTAAGTGTTACCTTATTGTATATAACAACATCATTATCAATCAATGTGATAATATCACCATCAATAGTCATATTGTCATAAATGATCAATTCAGCTTCATTTTCATCAAGTTCAATTACTTTTAAAATATTTACGACCCTTTGATTCAAATTAGGAGTTATAGAATCTTTTTTTAATTTTTCTGCTGATTGTAGATTCAATTTGTTCTCAACGTTATCTACTATTTGCTGAGGTGGAGATAATGCTATTTTTGGCAATACTTTATTTGTCTCAATAGTGGCTCTAGCTTTTTTTGAAATATTTAATTTAATAAGGCTTACTAGACCAGATAAACAATTGGCATTATTTTTTATTGGCTCATAACTACCAATTAATTTATTATCAGATATTGAAAGGTCCAATTTAAGTAAACAAAGCTCTTGTCTATTTGAGTAGTTAGTTTTAATTATTTCTGTTTCGCTTACAATGTATTTGTTTCCTTGTTTAGTAACAATGACACGAGTTTCACAATAGAAATTTGAGTTTTTCGAAACTGATGTGCCTGTAATAATACCTGAATTTTGCTTTTCAAGCTTTAATTTATATTCAAATTCACCCGAACTATCCTTTATTTTACCATTCCATTCACCAACCAAATCTGATTTGTTTTGACCAAATAGATTTACTGAGATAAGATATGCACACACAAATAATACTTTTTTAATTACATTCATTATTTATCCTTTTATTCACGCTGAAATTGCTAAAAAAGCACTTTTGTGCTTCGGAAGTTAATGTCAGTACAATTTTTTGATCTTCGTTTCTTAAACCTATATTTTTTCTCTAATACCTTAAAAAATCGTGTTATTCGTGTGAGATAGCAGATTATAACGCATTATTATGCTTAGGCATTTAATTAATTCGCAAATAACTATTTAACTCAAAGTTGATTCAATTCAATGACAATAACTTACGGGAACCCGTAAAACGAAATATTTGTTTAAAAAATTTATTAAACGGCTTTAGAAAGTTCTAAATCAAGACATTTTTATTGTCTACTGAATAATAATCTGAAAATTATAATACGGTATCCATTGATTCAACACTCGATACATAATTTTATGCTCCTTATGCTGAGCCACCGCTTCTACATATACAATTGTTCCTTCTTTAATGATTCCAATGGCTTGGGTTGCTTTCACTTGAAAAGGAACATGTAATTGTCGTAAAACACCCCTTCTTGTTATCAGAAGGAGTGTTCTTTCATCATAAAATGATAGTTTTCTATTCATAATTTAGTTTAAAAACCAATTGGTTTGCTTGTTTTCTAGCCCATATTGGAGCTGTTTAATGAATTCATGTGCATTTACTGATCTATCCAAGAAACTATCAATGTAGGAGCTCTTATTAGCCCCAGTGAAGAGATTGTACAATTGCCACAGGCTCAATGTTCCATAGCTATCAGAACCAAAATTCTGATCCCAGTAATAATCTTTTACCACAGAGCCAATTTGTGTATCCGTTAATGAAAGGCTTTCAGGGAAAATTTGATCTTTTAGTGCTCTAGGAATATGCTGATACATTCTACATCTGCCTATAAGGAGAGCAAATTGCTGTTCCGTTAGACTATAATTTGTAAACCTCTTGAGTTGACTTAAATGTTCAGCGGCTGCATAGCTTTGAAATAGGTAATCCATAGATGCTCTAAGCTGATTTAGGTTCTTAATCTTTAGGTCACCTATATAACCATCTGTTGAAATGCACATATTGGTACAAACCTTATTTTGGAATCCAATGAACACTTTGAAATGCTGATCAGATCCACTGGTAGAATTCAGATTTTCCAGATTATAAGCTTTCACACCACCAACGGTAAGCGATAGTCTATTTCCATTGATATCTTCTTGTATAGATGGAATTTCAATAGTGAAAGCCATACGTTCATAATAGATAGTTTTCTCATATTCCTCTAGTTCTGAAGCACTTTTGTTCTTAGCTTCTGGAATTCTACCCTTGATTGGATGGGATAATCTTATTTGAGGAGCAAGAATCCGTTCATTTCTAAATAGGTCTGATATTAAGTCTACCGTAGTATCAATAAAATCTACTTGTGATATAGCTGCTTCATTATCTTTCACAAATACGGGAATGTGATGAAGTCTCCTGATTTCTTCTAGAGAACAGGATAATGAATTTGCTGTAATAAATGCTGAATTAGGTTGTTCTGTGAGTATTTCTTCAACAGGATCTAATCTTATGAGTGTATTTTCCATTAATAATTTGTTAATTGTTGTTTTCGTTGTTCAAACTTGGGTTTAAGGCTTTCTTGAAATGATGGATGCTGTTTGTATAGATCATACAAATCTTTGATGTTAGATACTTGTTTAATCTGCTCTACAATCACTTCTTCTGAAAGACCCGTATTACACCATTCAGCAATAAGTTCTCCTGTAGAAGAGCTAAGCTTCTGTTCAGGCTTACCTTGAAATAATCCTGTTCTATCTTTTGAGGTGCTAGCATTGTTTTTAATGTCTAAATCAAAGACCAATGTGCACTCATATTCAATACCATCACGCTGAATGGATTTCAATCCAACCTTTTCTGGGACTTGTTTACCATTCTTATCTGTCAGGACATAATCTTGTTTAGTCCTACAGGTGAGAATGAGATGGGCGGGTGATTGCATGATTGCCTGAATAAAGGCTGAATGGCGTGGTGTAATTTTACTCCATGCTGTAAAGGAATTACCTGGTAAATTGGAATGATAGTCTAGTAGGTATTCCCATTCTTGACTAATACTATCAATGATAATCACTTCTGCTCCAGATTTTTCACAAAGCTTAATTGCTTCAATATATCTTTCAGGAGTGAATGGAGCAGTCAAAGGACAGACATAATAAGGTCCCAGGTGGGAATACAGATCAGCTGAATGATTTTCTGTATCTATTACAGCTATTTTAGACCAATCCTTAGTGATGCCGTAGGCTAATAAAAGGGCTGAATAGGTTTTTCCAGATCCACTAGGACCCATTAATGCCATTTTCATTTTGGCATTTCTGCGTTGTGCTATTTGTAAATTCATATATGTACGGATTTAAGTGAAAAAACAAAAGAAGGAGTGCCCATTCAAGGGCTATATCTCCGTCTTTCCCCCTTATGAGAGAATATTGCTAAGCATGAAAGGGGAACATACTAAGCAATGTATTTAGGCTAGCTCAAGATCTGTTACACGTGTATTACCTACTGCCACTTCATTTTCAGAAGCTTGATATGCGTAAGTGTAGTTCAGCATCATGATTTCGCCAGAACGTTTGTTCAGAAATTCATAAGCGTCACATTCGATTTTTACGATTTGACCAGGAAGTTGAGAACCAATGAATTGTTTAGCAGTGTCCTCATCAAATGTGGAGGGAACACTGCATTTACGCATTGTTGCATAGAATTTGTCAGTTGTGTTAGATTTAATTAGCTCAAGACCACCTACAAGCTCAAGTGCTACGAACTGAGTACCATCCTTGCGATTACGCAGGACATAATTGTTTACTGTTACCATTTTAATAATGATTATAAGGGTGAAAAATTTGATTAATGAGCCTCCTGTGATAGCACCTAGGGGGGTATATCGAGGTCTCGAATTGTAGGTGGGGTTTTGAGAGGGATTAGACTTCTCTTTTTTACCTATAATCAATTTGATTATTCTGAAATTTTAATGGGGGGGTATCTAATTAAAAAAATTAGAGGATAGTGGGCATTTTATTAAAGCCTGATTTTTGAAAAAAAATTAGATTTAATGCCATATTATTATTTATGAGAGTGAGGTAATGAAATTTGTGATAAGTAGGGTAAATTGTTGGAAGGCATAGTTATACCGTTCCCTTACATAAAGAAAATTAATCCCAATATTCTTTACCTAGTTTTACTTTTAAGCCTGTAAGCTTAAGCACCTCCTCTTCAATTACGGATGCAACATAATCTTCATTACCTATAGTAGTAGCAATGCTATCATGAATCGTGAAAATTGGAAGGTTGGGTTTCTCTTCTGCAATGCGTTTAGCTGCATAATGAATTACGATGGTGCTCTCAATTCGTTGTAAAATACGAGCTAATAATCTGTGATTTTTAACTTTGATTAATCTGAATAGTTCATAAACTTCAGGAAAATTGCGTTTAAAGTCTCTCTTAGGTCGTGCTCCAGGCTGACCCATAAACCTGTTGCTTGAAAAGAATACGGTATAAACCATTTCTTTAACCTTTTTCTTATCAAAAACTTCATTTGGGTACAATAAACCTGATACTTTTTCATAGAAGTTACCTGAGTCAACAAAATCTATATATTGCTTAAATACCTTATTATCAATGCTTTCCAAGAGTTCTACTATCATAATAATAGTAATAGAAAAGGAATAAGGATTGGAGGATGATGAAGGATTGGAAGATGTATTATTAATTAATGAAGGTGGAGAAGATTGAAGAGGTGTGTTAAGGATGGAAATAAGTTTGCCTTTTTTATTCCAGAAGTTTTTATCTAGTAATAATGTACTAAATAAGGGCTGAGAATTTTTAATATCTACATTAACAAGCTTCGCTCCATCATAAGTGATGTAGTTTCTTAGTTCTTTTTTAATATTGGTTAGGTTGGTGTGGAATCTTCCTACATTATCATCTAATCCATAATAGAATTCTTGTTTGGCAAACTTATGTATGGAATACATGGCTTTATAGCGTTTATTCCAAATGCCTGATTTTCCTTTCCTTGTTCCTCTAATTGCTCCTTTTTGCTCAGGGAATAGCTTTTCAACTTCTTGTTCTGCTCCCTGGACATCAATTTGAAGCTTTTCATTAAACCATTTAGCTAAATGTGGATAGGATTTGGTAGTTTGTTTAAGCTGCTCTTGTGAGGCTTTATATTCAGCAATTTTATTCCTCCTGATTGTCCAATCTGTGATTTCTATATTCTGCGTGGTGGCTTTATGAGATTTATACAGATTTATCAGAAAGCCAAATGACTTCTTTCCCACGATATATTTCATATCTGTACGCAGGAAGTGATGCTTTAGTAAATGATCTAGATAGAGCTTATAATTATGATTGGCTTTTTGGAGCTCAGCAGCATTGATGTTTACAAACCCACCATTATCATCTAAATCCTGCATTTCCATTGCTCTGGAAATGTAATCAATGATATAATAGAAATGATCAATTTTATATTTAAATTCAGGAGGATGCTTTTTTAAAAAGCCTTCTAAATCAACACTGTCTGGAATTTCCCAATAAACATCTTCTATCATTATATTAAGTCTATTTTAAATTGATTTAACAGAACATTGATGTAAAATAAAAAGAAGTTGTCAGTCTACCAATAGAGTTATAAACTTAGATTTAATCATTTATTACTAGGCAATCATTGCATTTTCCTTGATTTTCTTAATAATGTTGATGACTTGATGAGCATCACCATCATTAAAAATGCCTATTAAGCCTTGGTCGTTCATATCTGTAAATGGTGATTCAAACAGCATGCTTGGTTCTATTACGCCATTCTTGGTAAGATAGGAAATGATGTTTTGTATAAAGGTCATTTGATCAGCCCTTAGATTTCCTCTATTGATAAAATCTGCAAATGCCTCCTGAGCTGCCTTGATATCTAATCCTATGATACTCCTGATAAAGATTCCTAAAGGTTCTTGACCATACTCTTTAATAAAATCTTCACGAGTACCTCTTTCATTGCCATCAAACAATAAATCTTCTAACAATTTAAGCTCTTCAAGTGTAATTGGTAGGTTAGTAGATAATTTAGAAATGGTTAATTGAAATTTATTCTCCCTGATATAGCTTTCCACTCTTTTTCTGTAGGTGTTGCCATAATTAGAAACCAATAAAGGTTCATTTAACTTGAGAGATATTTCTGAATCCTGTATATCAGAGTAAATAATCACTTTTGAGCTGGCTTCTAAATATTGTATCAGCTCCCTTAGTTCTTCTCTTATTTCATCCAATTTCTTTTGAGATATCCCTTTATAGAAACCAGGTCTTTTAATGCTCTCAATCAAAGCTTTAGATCTGAGTACTACAGGGATGGTATATTTTGTGCTAAGCCCTTCTGCGATATCAATTAATGCCTCTTCATATTTTTTCTTTGAAAGAGATATCATTATGGTAGATAATTGAAGCTTGATCATCATCAAATCAAAACGTCTAGCCATTTCATTAACCACCTCTGGAACAGGTAAATCAGAAAGGTGTTCTTCTATTAAATGAACGTCGTTGCTGTCTAAATTATTCCATCTAGCTCTATTTTCAAATTCATTTACATATTTAAGATTCATGCCCACTTGAAAACGCGACTTGTCTAATTGATTAATGGATTGATGTAACAAATCT